>NZ_JBCPDQ010000001.1:283846-310590 GCF_040915325.1 Coprococcus sp. RTP21281st1_F1_RTP21281_210402 | reverse complement strand
ACCCATATGAGGTCACTTTTCTGGATGTCATCCAGACTGGGCGGAAGCTGTGGGTTGAGGTATATATAGGAAATCAGACGGATGTGATACATATAAGTATCATTCATAAGGTGAGAGACGAGATAAAACAGGAGCTAAGGGATAAGTATGATCAGGTGTATATAGAGGTCATACCAGATTGATAGTAAAGCTGTAATACAAAATATAAATGATCAAGGGGATGCAAGGATATTGTTACATTATGAAGTTTTTGAAAGCTCATGTGATACCGATAGATATATAGTTCTGCTTCATGGATTTGGAGGAAACAACAGGGTATGGAAGAATCAGATTCCCTTGCTTCAAAAGAAGTTTAATGTTCTGGCGATAACTTTGCCAAGTCATGGAGACAGTGAACTGAAATTGTCCAAGATGGGAAGTACGCTGGATGTTGTCGTGGGTGAGATAACGCAGGTGCTTGATGAGCGGGGGATACAGCGAGCTGTTTTTATGGGCGTATCACTTGGAACTATATTTATCAAATATATGGAGATGAGATGTGGAAGTTACATAGATAAAGCAATACTTGTGGGTGCGCTTGGCACGGTTGGCAAACCACTCAGGCGTGCTGTCAATGTCTTTGCTAAGATAGGTGACAAACTTCCATTTCCTGTCGTCTACAGAATAATGGCAAAGTTATTTATGCCATGGAAAGTCAGCAAGACAAGCAGGAAGGTGTTCTGCAAATGTGCCAAGGCATTAAACAGTCAGGAATTTAAGGCATATATGAATATTTTTATTGAGCATTTTTCACTTTGTGACGAGTTCGTGAGCAGATTACACGAGGAGAATGTATATATTTCCGGGCGTGGTGATCTGTGTTTTATAAATGGAATCGTGGAGGAAACTGATCTGACAGATGCGGAGCTGATAATAATAGAGCATTGTGGTCACGTGTGCAACATAGATCAGAGCAGACAATTCAATGATATTATTTCTGAATTGCTAGACATTGAATGAATTAAAAGTGGAATATGATACGACAAGGATATACTATCTTAAAATGCTGATAGATAAGGATAAGGAGACTGTGATATGGCAACGATGAACACGTATACGGGGAACAAAATAGATCCGATGAATATGACGACTTCTGACATATCAATACAGGATATAGCGCATGCGTTAAGCCTCACGTGCCGCGGCGGAGGGCATGTGTCCTATTTCTTTTCTGTGGCACAGCACTCCATCAACTGTATGAATGAGGCGAAGGCAAGGGGATGGTCAGAGCGGTTACAGCTTGCCTGTCTGTTGCACGATGCCAGCGAGGCGTATATATCAGACATAATCAGACCGGTAAAAGCGCATTTGTCCAATTATCTTGAGATAGAGAGTTCGATCATGAACGTTATACTTGAGCGATTTGGACTTGCTGATCTGAGCGAAGAAGAGAATGCTATGTGGAAACAGATAGATGATGATATGATGAACTTCGAACTTAAGAATCTGATGAAAGGCGAGGCGCACAGGAATACGGATAACCTTAGTTCAGTCCCTGCTGTGGCCGAAAGACCATGGCGAGAAGTGGAAGGTGAATTTGAGGCTGAATGTAAGAAACTTGCAGAGAAAATGTCAGATCAGACCGGCAAGTAGTCGATAGTGAATAGTTATTTTTAATTACAAAAATGTATGATAATACCTCCTAGGCGGATGATGGAATATAACGGTCTGCCCGGGAGGTATTTGTTTTGACAATTATGATCAGATGTTGTCAAAGTATCCGACATAGTCGACCTTGTATGTCCCATTTGGAAAAAGGTATTCATACAGATCTATGAAATAGTCATCGGTCATGCTGGCGATGAAGTCTACTACGATTTCGTTTGGATCCTGACTGAGATAATTGTCGATGAATTCCTTTTTACCAAAATAATTGCTATACCGGTTTGCATCTTTTATGTAGTTGACATGGTGTTTATACAATATGGAATCAGTGCCTTTGCTCTTAGCCTGCCTCAGTAATTCTTCGTATATACAATAGAACATTGGCTTTATGTTGTCATTATACATTGTGTTGAGGCTGTCGTTGTTATATATGTTCTGGTAATTCTCAGTCTTGGCTTTGGAGAAGGTCTCATATACATCCGGATCCATGCTTATATAAGGTTTTCCGTAGCTATTTTCTATGATATTGACAGTCATATTGTGAATTATCTGGGCGTTGGAGGATCCAAGGCTGCCTGCAGAGAAAGAATCATCATTTGGAATGAGACCGATCTTTATTGCATCCTGCCTGTCTTTTCCGAGGTAGGCTATGATATCGCTGATCCTCATGATACAGCCTTCAAGTGTACCTGGGATCTGTTTTTTATTTGCAGAAGGATCTGTGTAGCAGTCCTCAACCGATCTGTCAAATTCTCCCCATGGATCGTCTGCGTTAAATGTCTTAGGTGTATAGCATTGCTGTTCCATTTCACCGTTGTGACATATAACACCATCAAGCACCTGGAGACTGATATTTCGGAATATAAGTTTGTCAAGTACTCTGGCGCTGTGGATGTTGTGGTTGAAGAGTCTTCCGGTATGCTCGTTGTAGATCTCATTCAGATAACGCTCTCCAGCATGACCAAATGGAGTATGTCCGATGTCATGTCCAAGGGAGATTGCCTCTATGAGATCAAGATTGAGTCCAAGAGTCATTCCGATAGTCCTTGCAATTCTGGATACAAGCTGGACGTGGAGTGCACGTCTTGATATGTCATCGTTCTTGTAGCATGAGATAACTTGTGTCTTATCAGAATAGCGATTGTAATAGTTGTTGTGAAGTATCTTTTCCACATCCATGACGAATGCCGGTCTCCACAGATGTGGGGCATCATGGTCTGGTTGACGCCTTATAATGTCAGAGTCTTTGCATGCATATGGGTTTATCTTGCCGTGTTCACGGTCGCCTAAGATCTGTTCATAAACTTCTTTTGATAAAGAATGGTATTTTGAATCTTTATTTACACTCATTAAAAATCTCCTGTTCAGTAAAATGTGATAGTCAACATATGCAGCCTGCTTAGACCATATATATCAGAATGCATATGAATTATTATAAATATTCTTGAGATCATAAGTCAAATGTGCTGAAAGTTATTTATTACTAAATCGGTATATTTGAGGACCATATGACAGTGATTATAAATTATATTTTATCATAAACTTTAAAAATACTATATTTTGTGAGACTATTAAACCTTGGGGAAACAATTCATTATGTGCCTGGGAAGCTTCGGGCATGTCGTTTTCTTGCCCGTTTTTGTGCATGGGGTAAAATCGGTTATCTTATGTTCTACATTTTATTTGTCTATGGGGTAGAAATTCACCTTATGTTCCAGCTTAAGTTTTGTGCAGGGGTAACAAATTTTTTATCCCTGAAAATGCCCACAAATGGCTGAAAATCAGCGTTTGACTGAAAATGCAGAAGTTGCTTGAAATGCGTTGAAAACGGCAGAAACACTAGCTATAATGCGTTGCAAGCAGATCTGTTAAATGTCAAAAATTTGGAGGTCGATTGTGAAGAAATATATAGATATCCAGGTGGTAAGGGAAAGAGAAACAATGCTCGATGACATCACATTCACGGTAAACACAGGGGCATTTCAGGTTGGAGATATCATCAGTATCACGGAAAAAGTGGATGGGGCCAATGCAAGTATACGGTATGACGAAAAAGAGGATGTCCTCAGAGCGTTCAGCCGTAATAATGAGCTGAGTAAGGACCAGAACTTAAGAGGATTCTGGGAATATGTTCAGAAAATGGACAAGGAACCATTTGCAAGGTATCCACATTACATATTTTTCGGAGAGTGGCTTGTGAAACATACGGTGATATATGAAAAAGATAACTATGACAAATTTTATCTGTTCAGCATATTCGATGGAGATGCTGATCAGTGGCTGTCTCAGGACTCTGTGAAATCTATTGCAGATGAATGTGGCATTCCATATGTACATGAACTCTATTATGGGAAATTTATAAGCTGGGAACACTGTAAACAGTTTGCAAATGATCCCGCCTATGGAAAAAAGCAGGAGGGAATTGTCATAAAGAACCAGACGGCTCTTTTGGAGGGACGTGAGCCACATGTTTTGAAGTATGTAAATCCAGAATTTTATGAGATAAAGGTGGATAACCGCAGGCAGAATATGAGGAAAAGGGATGATCAACAGAAAAAAGCAGACATGGATGAGGCAGAAAGATATGCTCGAACGATCGTCACCGAGGCCAGGGTGCGGAAAATAGTAAATAAGCTTGTGGATGAAGGAATAATTCCCGAAAAAATTGAGAGGAAGGATTTGCAGATTATTTATAAGAATCTTCCAAAGAGAATTTATGAAGACTGCCTGAAAGAAGAACCCGAAATCATTCAGAAGGCGGGAAACTATGCCGGAAAGATGTGTATGAAGGTTGGGATAGAGATATTCAGAAAAGAATGGAAAATTTGATACACGGCTATAAGCGTAAAGAGGAACATTTAGATTTTTAAACTACGGGTTCATAGCCAATCAGCCGGATGTGATATAAACTAGGGCATATCAATAAATGAATATGCGGAAGATTTGAAAGATATGAACGACTTGAAATATATGAAAGATTTGGAAGAAAGGAAGTGGCAGTGTGGCAAGACTTCGAGATGATATAGGTACCAGAATGAAGAATTTTTATGAGCAGATACCGAAGACAAAGCTTATGAGACGTTGTCCGGTTGCGATACGAATAGACGGCAAGGCATTTCATACATATACAAGGAATTTTAAGAGACCGTTTGATTCTGTTTTTATGAGAGCTATGCAGGCAGGCGGTTAAAGAAGAGGGTACGGAGGATCCCAAATATATCAAAGTCCTTGATAAGGCCTGTGAGACTGGGGCGATGTTTGATTCAAGATGCTTCAATATACCGAAGGAAGAGGTGACGAATCTCATATATTGGAGGCAGCTCGACGCATCCCGCAATTCGATACAGATGGTTGGACATGCCAATTTCTCACAGAAGCAGATGCATGGCAAGTCCACCGGTGATATACAGGATATGCTGATGCTTGAGAAGAATATAAACTGGAATGACTTTTCGGTGACATGCAAGAGAGGAAGCTGCTGCATCAGGGGACAGGCAGATGAAGTCCCGTCATGTACAGGAGACAGCAGCAACGAAAATTCCAGAGGATGGATGATAGACAATGATATACCGATATTCAAGGGCGAGGAAAGAGAGTATGTTGACCATCTTATATATATTGGAGAGCAGTAAAAACAGAGAGTATTGGAATAGCAGGTTAAAAAACTAACAGGATAATAGAGTAATGTAATAGCATAATATCAAAGGGGTGTAAAAAATATGGATCGCAGAGAGATGAACAGAAGTATATTTCAGGATACAGAGCGCATGTGCAAGACGGATGCTGAGCTTTCAGCTGTCACAAAGATATCGGTGGCAAATCAGCGCTTTAT
The DNA here is from genome assembly GCF_040915325.1 of Coprococcus sp. RTP21281st1_F1_RTP21281_210402. Classification (NCBI taxonomy): domain Bacteria; kingdom Bacillati; phylum Bacillota; class Clostridia; order Lachnospirales; family Lachnospiraceae; genus Coprococcus; species Coprococcus sp. RTP21281st1_F1_RTP21281_210402. The sequence continues at coordinate 305,114 of NZ_JBCPDQ010000001.1, read as the reverse complement.
AGCAGAGGCGGAGGTTATACCAACGCCTGAACTGAATATTTACAAAAAGGCAAATGTGGTTGTCTCAAAGAAGAGAACCTATGAGGCGGCAAAGGCCTATAAAGGGAATCATGTAGCAGTGCATAACTTTGCATCAGCGACAAATCCAGGCGGCGGAGTTGTAAATGGTGCGGGGGCGCAGGAGGAATGTCTCTGCAGATGTTCCAATCTGTATTTCTGTCTGAACACCCCTGATATGTGGGGAATGTTCTACACACCGCACAGAGCGGCGCATGATCCAATACATAACGATGACATCATATACACTCCAGATATCGTTGTGTTCAAGACTGATACAGATCGTCCGGAACTAATGGAGCGTGATGACTGGTATATAGTTGATGTGATCACATGTGCGGCGCCAAATCTCAGGGAAACCCCCAGCAATAGATATAATTCCGGAGATGGAACGAGAGCGGTGACACCCAGCAATAGAGAACTTCAGGTCATCCATGAGAAAAGACTCAGAAGAATACTTGACAGCGCGGTTATAAATCATGCAGACACAGTAATACTCGGGGCGTTTGGTTGCGGAGCATTCTGTAACGAACCGCAGGTCGTGGCAACTGCTGCGGCAAATGTGGTGAGGGATTATATGTACGCATTTAAGAATATCGAGTTTGCTGTATACTGCAGACCAAGCGACGATTCCAATTACAGAGTGTTTAATAGCGTATTAAGTTCATTGTAAAAAACAAACTGGTACGAGAGAAGACTTGAGTATGCAAAGGCGAACATAAGTCTGCCGGATGAGCCGGATTACAAGGCAATTAAATAAAGGAGTGATTTTGAAATGATTTATATTACAGGCGACTGTCACGGGAGGTTTGGGAGATTTATGTCAGGAGGATTTTCCTGCTGCCCGGATCTAACTGAAAATGATACAGTGATCGTATGCGGGGATCTTGGTTTGCTCTGGGCAAAAGGAGAGTCCTTTGAACAGGACTGTGAATTCTTCGCAAAGCAGTCATTTACACTTCTATGGGTTCAGGGAAATCATGAGAATTACAATATGATAGATGAATACCCGGTGGAGAAGTGGCATGGTGGCAAAGTGCGGCATATAGTCCGTGATAAGGTGATACTTCTTGAGCGCGGACAGGTATTCGATATAGAGGGAAAAAGATATTTTACGTTCGGAGGAGCACAGAGCCACGATATAAGCGGTGGCGTGCTTGATAAGGATGATCCTTTGTTCGAGCATAAATATAATTTGGCAATGGGGAGTGGCAGACCGTTCAGAATATTGAACACATCATGGTGGAAACAGGAGCTTCCGACAGATACAGAGATAGAGGAAGCAAGGGTAAATCTTGAGAGTTGTGATTACAAGGTCGACTATGTCATAACCCATTGCGCATCAAACACTATACAGCTGAAGCTTGAAGATATAAAGAGGATGCATGGACGCCTGCATGAATTGTACGCTCAGAATATACTGACGGATTTCTTTGAGGAACTTGAAGGAAAACTTGAATATTCCATGTGGTACTTCGGACATTATCACGAGGATATGTACGTGGATACGAAGCACAGACTTATATATTATGATATGGTGCCTGTGGTATGGAATTAGTTCGTTAGAGATAGCAAATATCGTGATGAACAGATCATATTTGAAGAGCCAGATGTTAAAAATCACCTGAAATAAAAGGGGATAACATATAAATGTAATTATTAAAATAAGGAGGATACGAATATTATGGAGAAAATGATAGTGACAAGAGCTCTGGATGAGAGAGACCTTCTGATAAAGAAGATCAATGATGCCATAGACAGAGCCAGTTTTGTGACAGTGAAAAAGACATCAGATGATATCGTTATCGGTGGTAAGAAGAGCGTGCAGGAGTTTGATGACGAGGCGAGGGCGGATCTTCAGAGTATAAGGGATCTCATAAGCAGATACAACAGGCTTGATGCAGCGATCCTGCTTGCAAATGCCACTACGGATATAGAGGTGGCAGGGGTGACCATGACGAGGGCAGCGGCAATCAATCTCAGAAAGACTTTACTTGGAAGAAGTTTCTCAAATACTAACTTTGATGACGCTCTTATCAGAAAGATAAATAACGATTTCACCAAGGCCAAGATGGCTATCAATAAGTCACAGGAGAATGCCGACAGACAGAAGGAGGCCATGAGTACAGCGCTTGCTTCAAGTGATAAGAAGGTTCTCAGTGACGACAGTCTGAAAAGCATATCTGCCTACTGCGATAATCTTGTATACAGCATGGTGGATCCAATTGACGCTGAAAAGGTTGTTGGAGACTTACAGGGCAGACAGGATGAGCTTAAAGCTAATCTTGAGAGCGCTATAAGAATATCGAACGCGACTACATATGTAGAGTTCTGATATTTCAGAACGGACAGGTAAATTCTTCATAAGTATTGCTTACAGTACGAATAGCTTCTATTCAGTCCGCAGCACACGGCGATAAGTGTGTACTTAAGCGTTTATACCCAAGTGGTTTAAGGGAATGGCTAAACAGTCATAGGGCAAAAAATATTTGCCGCGAGGGTTCGACTCCCTCTAATCGCGCCAAAATTATCTTGTTGGTCAAATGGTAAGACAATGCTCTGCAACAGCATGAATACAGGTTCGATCCCTGTACAAGAACCCAAATGGTATTCTTCTTTAAGGAAGGCGGGCTTGAACTGTTAATAGTCACCGGTTAATAGATAATGGGTATTGGTTAACTTATAAGAGTGTTGAATAGATATCAGATATATAATAATTGTTCTTTAGGCATCAGAATATGATGCTGAAATCCATGAGAATGGTTAATGGAGGTGCTGACTGATCAGCCCGAAGCTGCCCACATGGCTGTACTGTAAGCAATATTTATAATTTTGCCTGTATTTTCAAAAGTGTTATACAAATTTTAGAAATAATTAATTGAATAAATCCTCCTTGTGATATAAGGTTAGAATAATATATATGATAATGGCGTTTCTGTATTGTGTCAGACATATATATCCTAAAAAATATCACAAGGAGGATTTTTATATGAAAGAAGTAAAACAGCCAAAGAAGCCGCTGATATTTTATTATCTGATAGTGCTTATCATAATAATGGTTCTCAATTTCATATTTGTCCCATGGTTTGCTGAGAGAAGTATAGAGGAGGTGGACTATGGTACGTTCATATCCATGACAGATGACAAGAAGATCGATGAGGTAGACATTGAGGCACAGTCAAATGTCATCTATTTTACAGGCAAAGATGACAAGAAGGTGTATAAGACTGCTATGGTGAGTGATGAGAACTTAACCGAGCGACTTTACAAGTCGGGAGCCAAGTTCTCAGGTCAGGAGATCAAGCAGACATCACCGATACTCAGTTTTATACTCAGTTGGATCGTGCCTATACTTATATTCACATTACTTGGAAGAATGCTTGCCAATCAGATGATGAAGCACGCCGGAGGCGGCAAGAATTCCATGATGTTTGGAATGGGCAAGAGTAATGCGAAGATATATGTTAATTCCACAGAGGGAATAAAGTTTACAGATGTCGCCGGAGAGGATGAGGCGAAGGAGAATTTGACTGAGATAGTTGAGTATCTTCACAATCCTGGAAAGTACAAGGAGATCGGCGCTTCCATGCCAAAGGGTATTCTTCTTGTGGGTCCTCCGGGAACAGGTAAGACCATGCTTGCCAAGGCTGTAGCCGGAGAGGCGAATGTACCTTTCTTCTCAATGTCCGGTTCAGAGTTCGTTGAGATGTTCGTAGGTATGGGTGCTTCAAAGGTAAGGGATTTGTTCCAGCAGGCAAAGGAAAAGGCTCCATGTATAGTGTTCATCGATGAGATAGATGCCATAGGTAAGAGGAGAGACGGGCAGATAGGCGGCAATGATGAGCGTGAGCAGACACTTAACCAGCTCCTCACCGAGATGGATGGATTCGAAGGCAACAATGGTGTCATCATTCTTGCAGCAACCAACAGACCGGATTCGCTTGATCCTGCACTGCTCAGACCGGGAAGATTTGACAGACGAGTACCTGTAGAACTTCCTGATCTCAAGGGACGTGAGGATATACTCAAGGTTCACGCCAAGAAGGTCAAGATAGGAGACAATGTAGACTTCAATAAGATAGCCAGAATGGCATCAGGTGCATCAGGTGCCGAGCTCGCAAATATTGTAAATGAGGCGGCGCTCAGGGCTGTCAGAGCCGGCAGAGGCTTCGTGACACAGGCCGATATGGAAGAGAGCATAGAGGTCGTAATTGCAGGTTACCAGAGAAAGAATGCGATACTTACAGACAAGGAGAAGCTTGTCGTGTCATACCATGAGATCGGACATGCGCTTGTAGCTGCCAAGCAGACTGATTCAGCGCCTGTCCAGAAGATAACCATAGTTCCGAGAACATCAGGAGCTCTTGGTTACACCATGCAGGTGGATGAGGGTAATCACTATCTTATGACCAAGGAAGAGATTGAGAATAAGATAGCGACACTCACAGGCGGAAGAGCTGCAGAGGAGATAGTATTTGGATCTATTACAACGGGAGCCTCCAACGATATAGAACAGGCAACAAAGCTTGCAAGAGCTATGATCACCAAATACGGAATGAGCAAAGATTTTGATATGGTAGCCATGGAGGTAGAAACTAACAAATACCTTGGCGGTGATTCATCACTTTCGTGCTCGGCAGAGACGCAGACACTCATAGACAAGAAGGTTGTGGAGCTTATAAGAAAGCAGCATGAGAAGGCGGCAACCATTATCCTCGAGAACAGAGCGAAGCTTGATGAGCTTTCCAATTATCTGTATCAGAAGGAGACGATCACAGGCGAGGAGTTTATGAAGATATTGAATTCATGATTCTCTTAGATATAATTTCAGTTACCGGGTGCTGGCATTTTACAATTCCGCACCCGGTAATCATAAGATAGACTTGTACTGGATTCAGAATAGTAGTATTACGTCAATTCCTCGTGGTCAAGCTCCAACAGTTTGAAATGATTCTTTTTGAACTCTATAAGTCCTTCACTCTGCATGTTGGACAGCTCCTTTGACAGTGCGGTTCTGTCGACATTCAGGTAGTCGGCAAACTGTTCCCTGTTAAATGGGATATCGAACTCAGTTGTTCCAAGAGAGCTGGCAAGTCCTGAGAGATAATAGCTGACACGCTCACGTATCTTCTTTGGCTTTATATAGAAGATATGAAGAGAGAGTGTGAGACTTCTTCTCGATGATAGGAGAAGAAGATTCTTCAGCATTTGCAGATGCCACGGATAACTGTTGTATTTGCCGGACATGATATCCTGTGCGTTGAGCAGGAATACGATAGTAGGCTCTGTTGCTCTTGCGTCGATCATGAGTTTGTGTCCGGACAGGGCGTATGTTTCACCGAACACCTTTCCAGGAAGTGCTGAACTCAGGATACTTTTGGAGCCCCAGTAGTCAACATTCTCAACAATCACCCGGCCTTTGATGACTATTCCAAGCTCCTCGGTTATTTCGCCGGCTTTGAATATAGTGGAGTTGTATCTGTAATAGTGTTCGCGCAGGATCCTGAGATCCATCATGGTTTTGATATCGGCTTCAGAGATTCCTTTAAATGCCATCATGTTGAGTACTTCAGACAATTGATATTGAGGAATTTTAAGTTTCATACATAACCTCCATCTTATTATTTATTTCTATGCAGAGCAGCAGTCTGCAGCGTAGTATATTATAGTGACAAGGTGTCATGATGCAGGGGTGCGATCAGGCTTTCAGCTATAGGATGTATATTTTTTCAAAACACAGTATATTGTATATGTGTAATAAATTATCCCTTGTCCATACACAATATATATTATTCATATATTTTCTCAAATTTTTTCAAAAAAAGTTGTTTAAATCTTCATTACGTGGTTATAACAACCGAATTTATGAGTAAAGTATAATATACTTACAAATGAAAAGCAAGGAATGTGATAAGCATTATTGAATTATAGAAGATTATTCTGTATAATAAGTAAATAGTGTGTCACATTTTCACATATTAAAACACTGAAAGGAGAAATTTTATCATGTTACAGAACCAGGAATGGGAATCATTCACAGGTAGACTCTGGAAGGAAGAGTGTAATGTAAGAGACTTCATCCAGAACAACTACACACAGTACGATGGAGACGAGAGTTTCCTTGCAGCCCCAACAGATGCTACTAACAAGCTTTGGGATAAGCTTCAGGCACTTCAGAAGGCTGAGAGAGATAACGGTGGAGTTTTAAAGGAGGATGCTGATGTTGTATCAAGCATCACATCTTATGGCCCAGGCTACATTGATCCAGAGACAAAGGATCTTGAGCAGATTGTAGGTCTTCAGACAGATGAGCCACTTAAGAGAGCATTTATGCCTTATGGTGGTATCAAGATGGCTGAGGAGGCTCTTCAGATGTATGGATATACTCCAAACGAGAACTTCCACAAGATCTTCACTGAGTATCACAAGACACACAACCAGGCAGTATTTGATGCTTACACACCAGAGATGCTGGCAGCTCGTCATACACATATCGTAACAGGACTTCCTGACACATATGGTCGTGGACGTATCGTAGGTGACTACAGAAGAGTTGCTCTTTACGGTATTGATCAGCTTATCGCTTGGAAGGAAGAGGATAAGGCTAACTGTGGCGATGGCAACATGTTTGATGATGTCATCCGTCAGAGAGAAGAGCTTTCAGAGCAGATTAAGCGTCTCAAAGAGATGAAGGTTATGGCTCAGTCATACGGATATGACATTTCAAAGCCAGCTTCAAACGCTAAAGAGGCTGTTCAGTGGTTATACTTCGGATACCTTGCAGCTATCAAGACTCAGAACGGTGCAGCTATGTCAGTTGGACGTGTATCTACATTCCTTGATATCTACATTGAGAGAGATATTAAGGCTGGTAAGCTTACAGAGGCTGAGGCTCAGGAGCTTATCGATCATTTCACAATGAAGCTTCGTATGGTTAAGTTCGCAAGAATTAAGTCATACAACGAGCTGTTCTCAGGAGATCCTGTATGGGCTACTCTTGAGGTTGGTGGTATCGGTGTTGACGGACGTTCAATGGTTACAAAGAACGATTACAGATTCCTTCATACACTTGAGAACATGGGACCAGCTCCAGAGCCAAACCTTACAGTTCTTTACTCATCAGCTCTTCAGGATACATTCAAGAAGTATGCTGCTAAGATTTCTGTAAGAACAAGCTCAATCCAGTATGAGAACGATGATGTAATGAAGCCAATCTGGGGCGATGATTACTCAATCTGCTGCTGTGTATCAGCTACACAGACTGGTAAGGAGATGCAGTTCTTCGGAGCTCGTGCAAACCTTGCTAAGTGTCTTCTTTACGCTATCAATGGTGGTAAGGATGAGAAGTTCCTTGACAAGAAGACTGGTAAGCCAATGCAGGTAGGTCCAGAGTACTCACCTATCACATCAGAGTACCTTGACTATGATGAAGTACTTGCTAAGTACAAGAAGATGCTTGACTGGTTAGCAGGACTTTATGTAAATATTCTTAACCTCATCCAGTACATGCATGACAAGTACTACTATGAGTCAGCTGAGATGGCACTTATCGATACAGATGTACGTCGTACATTTGCAACAGGTATCGCTGGATTCTCACACGTAATCGACTCACTGTCAGCAATCAAGTACGCTAAGGTTAAGGTTATCCGTAACGCAGAGACAGGACTTGCTGAGGACTTCGAGATCGAAGGCGAGTTCCCTAAGTATGGTAACGATGACGACAGAGCTGATAACATCGGTGTATGGCTTCTTCATGAGTTCCTTACAGACATCAAGAAGAGACACACATATCGTAATTCAGAGCCTACAACATCTATCCTTACAATCACATCTAACGTAGTTTATGGTAAGTATACAGGTAACCTTCCAGATGGAAGACGTGCTTGGACACCATTTGCACCAGGTGCTAACCCAAGCTACGGCGCTGAGACATCAGGACTTCTTGCATCACTTAACTCTGTTGCAAAGATTCCTTATGAGTGGTCACTGGATGGTATCTCAAATACACAGACAATGAACCCATCAGCACTTGGACATGATGAGGAAGAGAGAGCTACAAAGCTTGTAAGCGCAATGGATGGATACTTCGATCAGGGCGCTCATCATCTGAACGTAAACGTATTTGGTAAGGATAAGCTCCTTGATGCTATGGAGAATCCAGATAAGCCAGAGTACGCTAACTTCACAATCCGTGTATCAGGATATGCTGTTAAGTTCATATCACTTACACGTGAGCAGCAGCTCGATGTTATCAACAGAACATTCCATGACTCACTTTAATTCTTAGCTGACGCTGGATTTTCAGTGAAGTTATAGATGCTTTGTCAGATATAACAAGAACCATGGTCCCGGGGATAACCTCTCCGGGACTTTTTTTAAGAATATGCATTTATATCATTTTTATAAGAGATAATAGACATGTAGTTTTGTTTGTAATTACTTTCATTAATTGAGAGTTGTATTTGAATAGGAAGAACTTAGAGGTGAAATATGTCTGAAAAGAAACAGGTTTTAGGATATGTCCATTCGACAGAGAGCTTTGGAGCAGTAGATGGTCCAGGTATAAGATTTGTAGTTTTTTTACAGGGCTGCAAGATGAGATGTAAATATTGTCACAACCCAGAGACATGGAATCTTGTGACAGACTATAGTAAGCTTTACTCAGATGAAACAAGCGATGCTGAGAGAGAAGAACTTGAGAAGAAGATAGAAGAGAATACAAAGCTGCTGAAGGATAAGGGCGTCAAGATCGAGGCGAGGACCCCTGAGGACCTGTTAAAGCAGGCGCTCCGCTATAAGCCATATTGGAAAAACGGTGGTGGTATAACAGTGAGCGGTGGTGAGGCGCTGCTTCAGATGGATTTCCTCATCGAGTTTTTCAAGCTTGCAAAGGCTGAAGGTATTCATACAACAATAGATACAGCCGGCAATCCATTTACAAGGGAGGAGCCATTCTTCTCCAAGTTCAATGAGCTGATGAACCTCACAGATTTGTTCCTGCTTGATATCAAGCAGATCAATGATGACAAGCATAGAGATCTCACAGGATTCTCCAACAGCAATATACTTGATCTTGCACAGTATCTGTCAGATCAGGGTAAGCATATGTGGATCAGACACGTACTGGTACCAACCATCACAACTGATGAGGATGATCTGAGAAAGACTAAGGAGTTCATAGACACTCTTAAGACTGTAGATAAAGTTGAGGTACTTCCATATCACAAGCTCGGAATCCCTGAGTGGGAGAGACTTGGAATACCATATAAGCTTGAGGGAATCGACCCTCCTACTGATGAGGAGCAGAAGCTTGCAAAGAGTATTCTGGAATAAACTTAAGAACAAGAACCGGGAAAATCATCGATAGTTCAATTCCCAGCCTATGCTCTAGCAGTCTATAAAAATATTTGCGTTGAGACACAGGTGCTATATAAGATGTTAAAACCATTGTAACGGGTGTGACATTTTATATAGTACCTGTGTTTTGTTATATCAAAAAATAAGTTTAACATAATTAATTAGTAAACAGTGGCTAGGTGCATGCAAAAGAAGTTATAATATATAATTAAAGTGCTACAAACACGTTATATCACTGCAAAGTATATGGGGGAGTAAATTATGTATAAGATAGACGAGAACGCATGGGATGAAAAATATATACTGCTGATCCCTGCTATGCTGGATGCGCATTTTCCTCTGATAAAGTACGCCTTTTTTTCAAAGGATTATCATCCGGTCATACTGTCAAATGAGGATCATATCACGGATGTGGGACTTAAGTATGTGAACAATGATATGTGTTATCCGATAGTGTTAAATGCCGGGCAGATGATAGATGCACTGCAGTCAGGCAAATATGATATCATCCGGACAAGACTTCTCATGCCGACGGCGGGGGATGCATGCAGGGGAGCCAACTACTTACATGTGTTAAAGGAGTCGGTGAGAAAGGCAGGATTTGACAGGGTAAAGATACTATCCCTGAATGTTAAGGGGCTGGAGAAGGACTGTCAGATGCGTGTACAGCCATTCATGGTGTGGAGAGCACTGTTCGGACTATTCTACGGAGATATACTCATGCTGCTCATCAATCAGACAAGGCCAAATGAGGTGAAAAAGGGACAGTCACAAAAGGTTTGGCAGAAGTGGATAAACATCCTGTCCAGAGATCTGAAAGAGGGAAAGAATCTGACACTTGGAAAGATGAAGAGGAATTTCGACAGGATAGCCAGGGATTTTTCAAGGATAAGGCTGAATGATAAGAGAAAACAGCGTGTTGGGATAGTTGGGGAACTGTACATAAAATATTGCCACTTGGGAAACTGGGATATGATCAAGTTCCTTGAGTCAAATGGATGTGAGAGCCATACAAATGGGCTTTCTTGGTATGCCATGTACTATATGGATTCACACCTCACGGACAATATGACATTTGAATCTCTGCTTTACAAGGCGGGGCTGAAGTTCTTCGGCAGCCTGCAGAGAGCAATGATAGAGGCGCTTAGAAAATATGGGTTCTATACCATGGAGGATTTCTTCACGATGAAGCGTGAGGCTGAAGGATATGTGAGCTGGGGATATAAAACCGGGGATGGTTGGCTCATCGGCGCGGAGATAACGGGACACATACTCCATGAGTGCCCAAAGGTTTTGGCGGTTCAGCCATTTGGCTGTATGCCTAATCACACCTGCGGAAGAGGTTTGTACCCTTCGCTTCAGAAGAAACTGCCGCAGGGCATGATAGTGAGCTGTGATGTGGATTCCAGCGGTTCAAAGCTGAATGTCTACAACAGGGCGAGGATGCTTGTGGACATGCCACTGAAGGAGGAATAAACGTGAAAAAGATATTTGTTGTTGAAGATGACGAGAGTATCTGTCAGGAGCTTGTGCAGATACTTGAGAATGAGGGCTATGAGGCTGAGAGTCTTAAGAACTTTGACAATACAAAGGACGATATATTGAAAGCGGCACCGAATCTAGTGCTCATGGATATCAATATTCCGGGGATAAACGGCAGAAACCTTGTGAAGGAGATACGAAAGGAATCTGATGTGCCTATCATCATGGTCACAAGCAGGACTTCCGAGATGGATGAGGTGCTGTCCATGAGTTATGGCGCGGATGATTATATAACAAAGCCATACAATCCAACGATACTTCTGCTTAGGATAGCGGCGGTGCTCAAGCGCATGGAGGGCAGCCAGAATACGGCATCATACAGAGATGCGGAGGTCAACTTCAGCAAGGGGACTATCAGCAAAGGTGATCAGGAGATGGTTCTCACCAAGAATGAGATGATCATATTCCAGCTGCTGCTTGCCAACAGGGAAAAGATAGTGTCGAGGGATGAGATCATGACAGACCTGTGGGACAATGACGAGTTTGTAAATGACAATGCGCTCACAGTAAATATAAGCAGGCTCAGGGGGAAACTGGCGGATCTTGGATATGATGATGCCATAGAGACCAGGAAGAAGCAGGGATACCGACTTGTATGACAGGTAAGTGGGATTATATATCATTTACAGCGACAAAAGATTGGAGTAATTTGGCAAAATGAAATTTGGCTTGTATATAAAGGATAAACTTGGAATAATTGCGGGATATGCGGGATTTGTGATATTCACATATCTGCTCATGATGGCATTTCACTCACAGTTACAGATGAGAATTATGTTCGTGATCGTGGCTGTGATATTTGTCGTCTCGGTTATCGCTTTCGATTATCTGAGAAAATATAAGTTCTACAACAGTCTGGTCGGACATCTGGATGAACTGGATCAGAAGTATCTCATACTTGACACTTTGGACGAGCCTGACTTCTACGAGGGCAAGCTGGTGTATTCAGCTATGTACGACATCAACAAGTCCATGACTGAGAATGTGAGAAAGTACAGGGACAGCGTGGAGGATTTCAAGGATTTTATAGAGATCTGGGTTCACGAGATAAAGCTTCCGATAGCCAGTCTGGTGCTCATGTGCCACAACAACAGGGATGTGATCCCGAGAAAATATACGGATCAGGTCGCAAGGCTTGACGCATATGCAGATCAGGTTCTCTACTATGTGAGGGCAGAGCATGCATCGGCAGATTACAGATTTGCCGAGACAAATCTTAAGAGTGTCATCGGAAGGGTGGCTGTGAAGAACAAGGATATGCTGCTTGATGGTGACATATCGCTGAATGTTCATGATGTGGATGAATGTGTTGTGACGGATTCAAAATGGCTTGAGTTTATGGTAAATCAGATCGTGAGCAACAGTATCAAGTATATAGACCGAGGACAGGAAAAGACTATAGAGATCTGGACTGAACCGTTGGGTGACGGGATGGCTCTGCACATAAAGGACAATGGAATAGGTATACCGCAGTCTGATATTCCACTTGTGTGCAAGAAATCATTTACCGGGGAAAATGGTCGGAAACATGCGAAATCAACAGGTATGGGACTTTATATAATAGACAATCTGTGCAGGCAGCTGGGACATAAGCTGGATATAGCGTCAAAGGTGGACGAATACACAGATGTGAGTATAGTATTTGGACATAATGATATATACAAGATTGGATGATATAAAAATTGAGTTTTGCGATAGTGGGATACAAGATCTGGTGAGCGTCCCCAAGGTTACAGAATTGTAATGTTAGGTAATAATGGAAAAAGGACAATTGCTTTCAAAATGTGTAAACTGCAAATATGTTCAATGGTGAGAGCAGTATTAAACAAACATTTGAGGAGGCATTTCAATGGAAACAATATTAAAGATTGACAACATTGAGAAGTATTATGGAAACAAATCCAATATGACAAAGGCCATAGATGGAATATCATTCGATGTGGAGGCAGGAGAGTTCGTTGCTATCATGGGTGCATCGGGAAGCGGTAAGACGACACTGCTTAACTGCGTTTCAACTATAGATAAGGTTAGCAGCGGCCACATCTATGTGGGCGGCAAGGATATCACAACACTCAAGGGCAATAAGCTCAACGAGTTCAGGAGAGAGGAGCTGGGATTTATATTTCAGGATTTCAACCTTCTTGACACACTCACGGCGTATGAGAATGTTGCGTTGGCACTTTCAATACAGAATGTGCCTGCAAAACAGATAGATGCGAAGGTCAGGGCTGTTGCAAAGGAGCTTGAGATCGAGAGTGTTCTGAAGAAGTATCCGTACCAGATGTCGGGCGGTCAGAAACAGAGAGTAGCATCTGCGAGAGCAATCATCACTGATCCAAAGCTTGTGCTTGCAGATGAGCCTACGGGAGCACTCGATTCCAAGTCGGCAAAGCTGCTTCTGGAGAGACTTAAGCACCTAAATGAGGATCTCATGACAACGATACTCATGGTAACACACGATTCATTTACAGCCAGCTATGCAGGCAGGATACTTTTCATCAAGGATGGCAAGGTGTTCCACGAGCTCAGAAGAGGAGGAGATACAAGAAAAGAATTTTTCAATAAGATCATAGATGTCGTGACACTGCTTGGAGGTGATCTGAATGACGCTCTTTAAGCTTTCCGTATCAAATATGAAGAAGAGTATAAAGGACTATGCCATATATTTCTTCACTCTGGTACTCGGTGTTGCAATTTTCTATGTGTTCAATGCCATAGAGACGCAGACCGCAATGCTCCGGATATCGGCTGACACAAGACAGGTCGTGCAGCTCATGAGCAAGATGATTGCGGGTGTCAGTGTGTTCATCGCATTTGTGCTCGGATTTCTCATCATATATGCAAGCCGTTTTCTGATGAAGAGGCGTAACAAAGAATTTGGTCTGTACCTCATCCTTGGAATGGAAAAACGCAAGGTGTCCACAATGCTTTTCATCGAGACACTTATCATCGGACTTGTATCACTTGTGGTAGGACTTCTTGCTGGAATAGGAATCTCACAGATAACAAGTGTACTCGTTGCAAACATGTTCGATGCAGATATGTCATCATACAGCTTTGTGTTCTCGGGCAGCGCATTTGTCAAGACCTGTTTGTATTTTGCAATCATATATGTGGTGGTTATAATCTTCAACACATTTATCATCAGCAAATGTAAGCTCATCGACCTTTTCCAGAATGGAAGAAAGTCTGAGAACGTCAAGATCAAGAATCCATGGGTATCAGTTATCGTGTTCCTGATATCAGCTGTATCACTTGGATATGCTTATCATGCGGTAATTACCGATATAAATGACATGTACATGAATGATCTCTACAAGTGGATCGTGGTCGGATGCGTTGCAACGGTGCTTTTCTTCTGGTCAGTGTCCGGAATGCTCTTCAGAATCGTGTCGTCTATGAAGAATGTGTACTATAAGGGACTCAATTCATTTGTCGTCAGACAGATGAGCAGCCGTGTCAACACAAATGTACTTTCAATATCAGTCATCTGTCTGATGCTTTTTGTGACAATATGTGTGCTTTCATCAGCGCTTGCAGTGAAGAATTCCTTAAATTACGGCATTGCAAAGTACGCAAGAGCGGATGTGAGTATATCGAAAACCCAGAGCAGTGATTCAATCTATTATGACGAAGACGAGATGGGTAATGACAGCGAGACAAATGATCTTTTGAAGAAACTTGAGGTGACTGATGGAAAGAGCATAGAAGATGTATATAGTGAAAATAATGTGGATCTTGGATCCTACTTCTCAGATTACGTTGACGTACACACATATACATGTCCTGCACTTACAATCAGAAACTATCTGGGAGATGAGGCTCTGATTGATTCTCTTGGAATAGATGTAAACGCTTTGTCTAGTTATGAGGGAACGGAGGAGATCATATCACAGTCCGACTATAACAAGGTTGCAAAGATTTATGACAATGCTGAGCTCCAGCTTGCCGATGACGAGTATGCCATCCTTGCAAATTATAGAATATTCGTTAAGATCCGTGATGAGAGACTTCAGGAGGGAAAAGAGATAGAGGTATATGGCCAGACGCTTAAGCCGGTTATCACATATTGTATAGATGGTGATATAGAGCTTGCGACACAGCCGCTCAACACAGGTGTGTTTATCGTGCCGGATTCAGCCATTGAAGGTGCACAGTTCGCGAAAGAGTATTTCATCGGAAAGTATGCCGATCAGGACAGAGATGCCATACAAGATAGTGATACGATCATAAGGAATGTATCAAAGAAGGATGAACTTGGCGGACTTATCACAGTAAATACCAAGGACAACGTGAAAGCAGCCAGCGTGGGAGTCGGAGCCATCGCATCATTTATAGGTATGTATATCGGACTCATATTCCTTATATCTGGAGCAGCCATCCTTGCACTCAAAGAGCTCTCAGAGAGCACAGATAACATAGAGAGATACAAGATGCTCAGGAAGCTTGGGGTGGATCAGCACATGATCAACAAGGCTCTTTTCTCGCAGATGGGACTATTCTTCATATTCCCACTTGCTCTTGCCATAGTCCATTCGGTATTTGGAATGATGGTCAGCACGAAGATTCTTGACACTATGGGAGCGTATGATATAGCAGGTGCTATCGGAATCACGGCTGCCATTGTGGTAATCATATATGGCGGATATTTCCTTATAACGTATCTGTGCAGCAGGAAGATTATCAGTGAGTGAGGGAAATGAAAAATTTTTCAGGAATAATTGATCCAGGGAGGATATATGTCTTTCCTGGATTTCTTTTGTATAACTAAAAATTTTTATTTAAGGAAGAGATTTTACAATTGAAAGATACAATATTGTCACTAATAGAATAGATTTGGATGAAATAAATACAAGCATCAAAAACTTGATATTATCACAAATAATGTATAATGATATAATAGGAATTAGGTTCATGGATTGGAGGAAACAGCAATGAATAAACACGTAGAAAAAGCTATGGAGATAAGAAACGAGACACCGATGGTCAATAACTGTGCGCAGACCATTCTGCGGGCTTACGCGGATGAGCTCGGAATAACAGGAGATATGGCGGCAAAGCTCAGTGCTAATTTCGGTGGTGGCATGAAATGTGGTTCAACCTGCGGTGCGATCACAGGAGGACTTATGGTACTTGGCGCTTTGGGCGTTGAGAATCCATACGTGATAAATCAGTTCAGGCGCAGGATAGCAGATAACCACAACGGCATGACCGATTGTGCTGATCTGTTAAAGGCAAATGCCCAAAATGGCGGAATCAAGAAAGTGCACTGTGACGGCATGATCAGGGAGGCTATAGAGCTGATAGATGAACTGGTGAAGAGTGAATAAATGTAACAAGAACAACGTGTTTACCTATCCTGGAGGAAAAAGGAATTCTGGAATGGAGGATGCAAGTAAATGAAAATAGACTACAGAAGACTTACAGAAAATGAACTTGATACATTTATAAATATGAGAATAAATCAGCTCAGGGAAGAGGGCGCAAAAGAAGAGATAGACCTGGTGCCAGCGCTTAAGGATTATTATACCCGCCATATGGCAGACGGAACATTTGTATCATGGCTGGCTTTTGACGGGGATGATATTATAGGGACAAGCGGCATGTCATTTGTGGAGAAACCGCCTTATTTTGGATGCCCAAGTGGAAGAATTGGGTTGCTCTCCAGTATGTTTACCAACCCTAATTATAGAAGAAAGGGCATTGCAAAGGAACTGTTATCCCGTGTTGTAAATGATGCAAGGGATTATGGATGTGGAACGATACAGATCACGGCATCTGACATGGGTGTTAAATTGTATACGGATTTCGGATTTGTTCATAATGGTAATTTCATGCAGTATAAGCTGTAGTATATATGATGATAGAGCAAAGTTACATTTTGAGATCGCCCTGCCTATCACAGTGGGAGATAACGTCTGGATCGGAGCGAATGTTTCAGTGCTGCCGGAGTTACTTATCTTATGGCGAAGTTATAAGTAATTAGTATTGACACAGCAATAAACTCCTTTATAATAAATATTACAAATGTAATATTTATTATAAAGGAGTTTTAATATGATGAACTTATATTTTTTTATCTTGAAATACTACGTGTGTAATATATACAAGAAGTTATATTGTATGCTACTTTTGGTTGGCGTAGCCATATTGTTATGCAGTTGTTCCAATAAAAATGCAGTGACAGACGCAGAGCGGACAGTTATTGATTTTAGTATATCTGATGAAAATCAGTTTATTGCAGATTTGGACGATATATATTCATCCTGTCAGGATAAGAAATGCAAGACCGAGGAAGAAAAACTGAATCAGACTAGGATCGTAATAGAATCGATGGGAAGTAAGGGGTACATAGCTGTGGATGTGGAGAATCAGATCAATATGGCAAATGCAGAGAATGCGGAGATGTTTTTATCAGAGGTGGCTGAAAACAGAGATGCGGGATGTACAATACTGCAGGTCATGTATGATAAGTCCTTTGTAAGGTTTGATTTTAAATCAGGCGGTAACAATGTTATGATAACCAGGCGATTCTATGTGTGGGAGAATAACTGTTTTGTTGAGAAAAATGAAGAAAACTATAAGGCCTATACATGGAAATACACAGACGGATATCTATTTTTTGAGAGGTACAGAATGGGAGGATATGACGGAGATTCTGCGTATACGGCATTACGAGTTGAGCCTCTGGATGAGAAGTTAAGGGTACTTAACAGAAAGTATATCAAGACGATTGGATATGATTCGAATAATTTATTTACCACAAATTGGGATGAATCAGATATGAACAAAATAAATTATTACGATATCTATGAAGCACTTTACAAAATGAAATATGGTATGTCTAGTCCCTATTCGGACGAGGGGGTTACATATATGATAGAAGGGAAGTTATACGAGAAGGTGTTTCAGGAGTATTTGCCTGTGTCTACAGATGTACTTCAGCATGTCAATGTATATGATGTGTCCAGACAAATGTATCAGTACAGAACGAGGGGGATGTTTGATCACAGTGTAACACCATTGGTTCCATTTCCAGAGGTAGTGGATGCTGAGTATAATGCTGACGGAACAATAACCCTCATAGTAAATGCTGTTTCGGAGAAGGATGAGAGTGGAAGATTATTTACACATAAAGTTACAATAAAGGAGAAAGAAAATGATGGATTTGAGTATGTGTCAAATGATGTTCTGACGATGGGCAAAGAGGGGATATATTGGTACAGAGACAGGCTTTCTGATAAAGAGTGGCAGGAGCACTACGGAGATAAGACCATCACAATAAATCAGAATGGAAATGTTATTGATGATAGTCTGTTATCCGATGACGAAATGGAGAATGTTAAAGTAAATATAATAGGAATATTGCAGTCAGATGCCATAAGAAAGTTGTATGAGGATGAAGATATTTCGAATAATAGTGATTTAATATATGATGTAGTAGATATCTTAGGAAGCAGTGGACTGATATGTTTTGCTGATGATACCAATATGTATAATTATCAGCTATTTCAGTCTTTTTATAGAAATTATACAGATGGTGGAGAGAGAGATTACATTTGCGTATATAGGGTAAACAGGGATGCAAGCGTGACGGAGATGACATTTGTGTATGATGACAGCCGGATACAGATGATTTTCAACACAGCAAAATTCGAGAATCATGACTGGAAGTTTATAGCGACTGGCATACGGGATTTAAAAGATATGAAACTCACAGAAAAAGGCTACTTTATATATACATACTCAAATATAATAGCCCATGGTGGGCTGAAGGAGTATTTCAGAGTCAGTCCGTTGACGGATGAATGCAGGAAATTGACAAGAAAATATGTGTATGGGCTTAGTTATGTGAATTACAATATGCTTGTTATCGATTGGGATGAGTCAAATGCATCAGATATACTTGTGCCGTGTATGTTTGATGATATATACAGACTGTACACTGGTGAAAATCTGAAACCTGATGGTGGATGGATAGATGCAGACAAATATGAGTCTGTTATGTTGTCAATGTTCCCTGTCACTGTGACGGAGCTGAGGGATAAATGTGATTACAATCCAGAAAAAGATTCGTACAGATACCATGTCATCCTTGGAAAACAGTACCCACCATTCGGAGAGGTTGTGGACTATACCTACAACGATGATGGAACTGTTTCGCTTATTGTTGATGCGGTGTGGGCTGACAAGGGATCGGACATTGCATTTAGAAATACACTTACAGTAAAACCGGAAGATGATGGTACTTTCAAATATATGTCAAATCATATAGAGAAGATGGAATGTGACATACCGGTTTATTCTGACTGATATCCATAGGCATATATTCCTAGATCACGCAGTATTGACAGAGAGATCTTCGATGCGGAAAGTCCGTCCGCTGATAAAAACTGATTGTCATTTTCAGAAAGTGATATATTCGTGGCGAAAAAGTAATCATTATCATTAGATGTAATGAATCCGACGAACCAGCCGTTTATATTTATATCATCAACTCTGCCGGTACCTGTCTTGCCATACAGACTTTTTCCATCTGAGTTTGCAATAAACATGGACTCTATGACTGTATCCACATTTGTCTTAGACAGCTTCCAATCATTATTTTTCAGGTGACATAGCAGTTCTACCTGCTCTACTGGGGATATAGTCAGAGAGGATTCCAGCCAGTAACAGTTCTGAGCTGAATTGATATTCTGATTTCCATATTCAATAAGACCGAGAAAATTTTTCGCATCTGTGTGGTCCATAGCTGCATCCAGATTGTCAAAATACCAGTTTACAGATCCGGTCATGGCAGATCGAAGTGTCTGGTCTGTGTTCCAGGCATCAAAAGGGTAAGAGCTCCCATCCCAGCGCATAAATGAGTTGTCGGAAGTTATGATGCCATGTTCAAGAGCCATCACTGCGTCATATATTTTATATGTAGAATCCGGTGAAGTGCGGCATAGGGCTTTGTCCTGGTTATAGATATACCATTTATCATTTCCCTTGTCGTACAGAGCAAAACAGCCGTTGTAGTCAGAAAAGTAGCTGGATAGATCCAAGGATTCCAGATTCACCGGGGCAAAATCCTTGTATTGTGTATCATCCAGAGCATATACAGATAATGGCGCACATACAGTCATCAGCAATATGATAATGAAAAATGCATATATACATTTTCGTTTTTCTCTCTTGGTGACAGGTTTGAAATCAACAATAAGCTGAAGTCTTGTTTTAAGAAATTTTTTCCTGCTTTTGCTCTTGAATGATAGCGATGATGAACTACTGAATCTGCTTGCAGCCGCACGGAGGATGGTCTGCCCATACTTCGCGGCATAGTTTTGACCGAGGCTCTGCAATACATCATTGTCACATGCTTTTTCTCTGTCATGTCTTGCTGTATGTAATGTGTATATAACAACAGGATTGAACCAATACAGTATGCAGAATATGCAGATAAACATATTCACGGCATTGTCTCTGCGTTTAAAATGTTGTAGTTCATGTAACAAAATATGTCTCAGGTCGGTTATTGTGTAATCGGATATGCAGTCGTTGATTTGCCGTGGAATATATATAACAGGGCGGAATACACCTACAATGACCGCTCCAGATAAAGCAGAGGAGGAATATAATTTCGGTTTGTATCTGCGCACATTGCAGAGCTCAAGGCATTCCGAATATATATTCGATATGACAGTATCGTCGGTGACTGGAACAGCAGATTTTTTCAGCTTGTATAGTGATATGCCTGACACGATTAAACGGATAGAAAATATGCAAACTCCGGCAAGCCAGATAATAAAAAGGGCATTTGGATGTATTGTTGATGTACTGTTTACAGATACAGCAAAGTCGTTCATCCAGTTCACATTCGATGAAGGGTTGGCATTGATAGGCAAAGGAGTAACTGTATTTGCGGCAGAAGTACTTCTGTTAAATAATGATCGTATGAAACCTATGGCCTGGAATATAAATGAATTATTTACAGGGATAAATGGAATTACGAGAAGAAACAGCACAATATATATGGTGTTGTATCTGCCGTTACATGTTAGCTGTTTTCTGAACATAAATCGAACAAATATCAGTAGCAGCAGAGCGAAACTTATGGAGATATTGCTGATAAAAAAATGTGTGAAAAATTCAGTCAAGCCTTATTTCCTCCCGGTGCCTTTTACATTTAATATGTCTTGAAGTTCCTTTATATCATCAGCACTAAGCTCATCACTATCCACAAACGCAGAAACCATGTCGGATATGTGTCCATTGAAAAACTTCTTTAGAAAAGATGAGCTTTCATGTTTTCGATATTCCTCCTGAC
>NZ_JBCPDQ010000001.1:240126-283696 GCF_040915325.1 Coprococcus sp. RTP21281st1_F1_RTP21281_210402 | reverse complement strand
GGGCATATTTCCATATAACCTTCATAACTTCATATTCAGCTTCGGAAATCTGGGGAATGTGTTTCATAGATTATACTCCTTTAATACTACATTTGTAATAACAGTATAAAGATTATGGGGTGGGGTGTCAATTGTGTTGTGGAGGTTTGTTCAATGATAGACTGGGTAAGTATAATTTTTTTGATCTTCAAGAATAGTTAGAATAAGCAAAATCAGATAATGAAAGACCAGATATTTCGTTGAATATTTGATTATGAAACTTTTGTTGTCGGTTATCTCCCAATTGGCATAATATATATATTTCAATGTCGATTATGTCATGGAGTGCTTCATTTGTAATTATGACTTTATATTCTTTTAAGTTTATATTGATTCACCATGTCGGTAACTATTATGAAAGCCTTTGTCTATACATATGAGGAAACTCTCCAAAAAGGATTGTTTAGCAGAGTATATAATTTTCAAACACCGGGTAACATACTCATATACAGGCTAAGGAGGTATATGAGATGATATCACCAGACACAATAAAGCTGCTCAGGGAATGTGATGCCGGGATCAAGATGGGTGTTTCGTCTATTGATGAGGTGCTTGGGTATGTGCACGCGGCGAAGATGAAGAAGATACTTATAGAATGTAAGGAGGAGCACAACGCAATAAAACAGGAGATACAGAAGCTGCTGGATGAGTACCATGACGATGGAAAGGATCCAAATCCAATAGCCAAGAGCATGTCCTGGATCAAGACAAATGTGAAACTCATAGTGGATGAGTCTGACAATACCATAGCGGAGCTTATGACGGATGGCTGCAATATGGGTGTGAAGTCGCTGAATAAATATCTAAACGAATATAAGGCGGCGGATGACAGGGCGAAGGATAAGACGAAAAGACTCATAGAGCTTGAGAAGAAACTCTGCGAGCAGATGCAGCCTTTCTTGTAAAAATGCGCTGAACAAGGCGTTTTTATGAATGAATGGATGCACCAAAATAAATAGTCAGGCAGCCAGAATTTTGTAGGTTGACTAAAAAAGTTTTATTAAATATACTTGTAAATATGAGAACCCAACATGTCTGTAGATGACGCGGATCATGTTGGGGATTTGTTGTTTTAGGGGAACAGAAAAAATTGATACAAGAAGGAGAAGATATATGAACAGGCAGGTTTACAATCCCTTTTTGCCGCTGAATGAGTACATACCGGACGGCGAGCCGCATGTATGGGGCGACAGGGTTTATCATTATGGATCTCACGATAAGGAGGGCGGTTACACGTTCTGTATGCAGGATTATGTGGTGTACTCCGCGCCGGTAAAAGATCTGACAAGCTGGCGATGCGAGGGCATTACATACAGGGCGAGCCAGGATCCGGCATACCCGGAGCTGAAGTATATGTACGCGCCAGATGTTGTGAGGGGGAATGATGGCAGATATTATCTGTATTACTGTATGGGCGGTGACTACGGTTACGGCGGATACACAGGTCCGATCAGTGTGGCTGTGTGCGATACGCCGGCGGGCAAATACGAATATCTTGGCCATGTGCATTACAAGGACGGAACTGTGATGAAGAAGTACATTTGCTTTGATCCGGCAGCCATGAATGATGACGGAACCATCAGGATATTCTACGGAACCCAGTACGGATACGAGGAGGAGCCTGATTTTCTGACAAATGGCAGGCTGGATGATGAGGTATCTATGTTTGGAAGAACAAAGGAGGAGATACTTGGCTACAAGGACAGCATCATGGGACCGATCATGGTGGTGCTTGAGGACGATATGCTGACGGTCAAGGAAGAATCGAGGCACATCATTCCTTACGCTGTGAAGGGCACATCATTTGAGGAGCATCCATTTTTTGAGGGTTCATCCATGAGAAAGGTGGGAGACAAATACTACTTTGTTTATTCGTCATGGCAGAACCATGAGCTGTGCTATGCGGTGAGCGATTATCCGGATCACGGATTTACATTTGGCGGCACTATAGTGTCAAATGGCGATGTGGGATATAAGGGAAGAAGTTTCGAGAACAAGCTGAATATGACCGGAACTACGCACGGAAGCATAGAGTGCATAGATGGTCAGTGGTACGTGTTCTATCACAGACTCACACACAAGTCGGACTACAGCAGACAGGCCTGTGCCGAGAAGATATATATAGATGCGGATGGACACATAGACCAGGTGGAGGTTACGAGCTGCGGACTGAACAATGGACCGCTTGTGGCAAATGGCACGTATCCAGCGGTGATAGAATGCAACCTGACAAATGGACATATGCCACACGGCTCCAACAGTATATACACGACAGAATTCCCTAATGTGACGAACAAGGGTGAGGATAGATTTATTGCGGAGATAGAGGATGGAACACTCATAGGGTATAAGTATTTTGCGCTTGGGGGCAGCAGTACATTTGGCGTGAATGTCAGATATGAGACGGATGCCAACAAGGTGGTGTATGAGGGACCTGTCAGGGTAGACGAGAGATGCGAGAATCAGGAGCAGATCAAGGATGCAAACTGCTTGGCAGGAAATGTAGAAGGATACTTTGACATATGCGTGACAGAAGATGGTGAGAGTATTGGAAGAATAGATATACCTGTATCTGAAGATATCTCAGAGACAGAGTGGAGATGGTGCGAGAACAGAGTGGATTTCCCAGAGGGAGTCCACGTGGTGTATCTTGTATACCGTGGCAGAAGAAAGGTTCAATTAAAAGATATCCGATTTAGGTAAAATATTGAAAGAAGAGGGAGAATTATGAAGAAGTCAAATGGTGCGGCACTGATACCGATATACGTCTTTCTTGTCCTGTATCTGGGACTTGGAATACTGTTTGAGTACGTGCTGAAGATCCCGATGGGATTTTACAATATTCCAATAGTGGTCGCCTTTATGGTGGCGATATTTGTGGCATGTCTGCAGAACAGAAAGGTAAGTTTTGATGAGAAACTTCAGATCATGGCAAATGGACTTACAGACAAAAATATTATAACCATGCTGCTCATATTCCTGACGGCGGGAATATTTGTGGGAGTCGTGGGGCGGAGTAGTGCCGAGAGTGTGGCATACTTTATGCTGAGTATCATTCCGGCGAGATTCTCCGTGGCGGTTCTGTTCGTTGTAGCATGCTTTGTATCAACAGCTATGGGAACGTCTGTTGGAACAATAACACTTCTGACGCCTATAGGAGTTGCAGTTGCCGATGCGTCAGGATTTAATCTGCCGCTCTGTGTGGCGTCCATCATGGGCGGTGCGATGTTCGGAGATAACCTGTCGTTCATATCGGATACGACCATAGCAGCATGTAATGGTCAGGGGTGTGCCATGAAAGATAAGTTCAGGGCAAACTTCTGGATAGCATTTCCTGCGGCGATTGTGACGCTCATAGTAATCTTGGTTAAGTCATTCAATACTGAGATAGGCGGAGTAGTACACCATGATTACAATATGATACAGATCATTCCTTATGTTCTGGTACTCATAGGAGGAATAGTGGGATTTAATGTGTTTGTAGTCCTGATAGTTGGAATCGTGTCAGGCTCCATCATCATGCTTGCCACAGGGCAGACGGCAGCAGTGGATCTCCTGACGAATATGGGAAGCGGTGCAGCAGGAATGTTTGAGACTAGTATGGTTGCTGTACTTGTGGCAGCTATGTGTTCACTCATCAGAGAGTATGGCGGGTTTGAGGCACTGCTTTCAGCTATAAAGAAGGTGTTCAAAGGTGACAAGGGAGGCCAGCTTGGAATCGGACTCCTGGTTGGAGCCATGGACATAGCCACAGCCAACAATACGGTCGCGATAGTCATGGCGAATCCGATAGCAAAGGAGATGGCAGAGGATTATGGTATATCCCCGAAGAGATCAGCGTCGCTGCTTGATACATTTTCATGCATATTCCAGGGAATCATTCCTTACGGTGCCCAGATGCTGGTTGCAATATCAGCGGTGTCGGAGCTGGGACATGAGATATCAGCATTCCAGATAATTCCAAATCTGTTTTATCCAATACTTCTTCTTGTAAGTTCACTTGTTTGGATGCTTATAAGAAGTGATGACAAACCACATCTGGCAAAGAGACGGTAAAGAATATAAATGTGCGTTATTTCGTAATATAATAAATAAATATTCAAAAAAACACGCAAAAAAACAAGAAAAATGTTGAAAATGCGTGTTTTTTCGTTTTTATTTAAGAATTTTTATGCTATAATTTACACTTGTGAATTATAAATAAAAAATAGGAGGAGTAACATGGACGCATTCACAAACTTTTTAGGCAAAGTTGATGATATTGTCTGGGGCTTGCCACTCATAATACTCATCATCGTCTGCGGAATCTATCTGACGATCAGACTTAAGTTCCTTCAGATAGTTCATCTGCCAAAGGCACTGAGATTCATGATCAAGAATGAGGAAGACGGTACAGGAGAGGTGACGAGCTTTGGCGCGTTATGTACAGCACTTTCAGCAACTATCGGTACAGGTAACATCGTAGGAGTAGCAACAGCTATAGGTATCCTTGCCGGTGGTCCTGGAGCACTTTTCTGGATGTGGGTAGCAGCGCTTTTCGGAATGGCAACAAAGTATTCAGAGGGACTGCTTGCTGTAAAGTACAGAAAGATTGACGAGGATGGACACGTTCTCGGAGGACCTTTCTACTACATTGAGAATGGTATGGGTCACAAGTGGAAATGGCTTGCAAAGATATTTGCATTCTTCGGAGCATGCGTAGGTCTCATGGGTATCGGTACATTTACACAGGTAAATGGTATTGCTTCTGCAGTTCAGGCTTTCTTTGATCCTGACAAGGCAAATACAGTATCAATCTTTGGAAATGACTACTCAATAGCTATCGTCATCTCAGCATTTATTCTTGCAATCCTTGTAGGACTTGTCGTAATCGGTGGAATCCAGAGAATATCAAAGGTTTCTCAGATTATAGTACCATTCATGGCAGTTCTCTACATCGTGGTGTGTCTGGTTCTTATCATAGTTAATATAAATAAAGTTCCAGCTGCATTTGAAACAATAGTCAAGTGCGCATTTAAGCCTATGTCATTTGCAGGTGGTGTTACAGCAAGTCTTGCAATAGCCATGCAGAAGGGTGTTGCACGTGGTATCTTCTCGAATGAGGCTGGTCTTGGTTCTGCACCTATCGCAGCAGCAGCAGCTCAGACAAAGGAGCCTGTTCGTCAGGGACTTGTAACAATGACAGGTACATTTATTGATACTATCATCGTATGTACAATGACAGGTCTTTCAATCGTTATGATGGGAAGCTGGCAGGATGGCAGCCTTGAGGGAATCGCAGTCACAACTGATGCATTCCAGAAGGGACTTTTCTTTATGCCAGGTCAGGTTGCAGCATTCATCCTGATGATCTGCCTTGTATTCTTCGCATTTACAACTATCCTTGGTTGGGACTATTATGGTGAGAGATGTCTTGAGTACCTCACAAACGGCAGCAAGGTTTCAGTTCAGATCTATCGTTGGTTATACATACTTTGCG
This sequence comes from Coprococcus sp. RTP21281st1_F1_RTP21281_210402, assembly GCF_040915325.1. Lineage (NCBI taxonomy): Bacteria > Bacillati > Bacillota > Clostridia > Lachnospirales > Lachnospiraceae > Coprococcus > Coprococcus sp. RTP21281st1_F1_RTP21281_210402. Next base: position 278,178 of record NZ_JBCPDQ010000001.1, on the reverse strand, counting down.
TATTCATCGGACCATACATGACAGTTAAGGCTGTATGGACTATCGCTGATATATTCAACGGACTCATGGCGATTCCGAATATCATAGCACTGCTTGCACTCAGCAGTGTGGTTGTGGCAGAGACAAAGGATTACTTTGCACGCCACAAGGAACTGTAGGGTTCAATAGAAGTAAATATTTATAATAATTGTGTGAGCACCTACCAGCAGTCAGGCAAAATTTTGTCTGGCTGCTTTTTTATATGGGGCAGAAAATTGGAAACTGTGTTTTCTAATGTTTGAATAATTTGTGAAAAATATTGACAAATATAATGTAGATGTATATATTGTCAATGTTAAAAAATACCCTATAGGGGTATACAAAAAGGAATTATAAGTATGGCAATGGAGAAAAAAGTCCTATTGATTGAGGGAATGACATGTTCCAACTGTCAGAACAGGATAGAGCGGGCTTTACGAAATACGGCAGGAATTTCAAAGGTTAATGTTTCATACAACAAGGGGCAGGCGGAAGTTGAGTTTGATAAAGAAATACTGACACTGGAGCAAATTATACACATCATTCAGGATCTTGATTACACAGTAGTACAAAGGAGAAAAATAGATTATAAGAAAACAGTCAGTTCAATAGGCACATTTGCAATTATTATCTGTCTGTATTATCTGTTACAGAGATTTGGTGTTCTGAACCTGCTTGTTCCATCGATGCTTGCTGATTCAACGATGAGCTATGGTATGTTGTTTGTAGTGGGATTACTAACATCGGTTCACTGCATAGCGATGTGCGGCGGTATAAATCTGTCGCAATGTATACCTTCGGGGAAAGATGACAGTGGGAATGGAAACAGTGAGGTTATGCCATCATTGCTGTATAACACAGGGCGGGTGGTCTCTTATACAGTAATCGGTTTTCTGCTTGGCGGAATCGGCATGATCTTAACAGGTTGGTCTGAGACAGGAATTCCACTGATCCTACAGGGGATATTGAAGATAATAGCAGGTCTGTTTATGGTGATAATGGGAATAAACATGCTGGGAGTTATTCCTGTACTGAGAAAGTTGCAGATAAGACTTCCGAACAAACTTGCAAATAAAATAAGCAGGAGAAAGATAACAGAAAAGCGTCCATTTTTTGTAGGTTTGCTGAACGGATTGATGCCATGTGGTCCCATGCAGTCTATGCAGATCATCGCGCTTGGTTCAGGTAATCCTGTATCAGGAGCATTTGCAATGCTGATGTTCAGCTTGGGTACAGTTCCCCTGATGCTTGGATTTGGAAGTATCGTGTCTGCGCTTGGCAAGAAATATACAAAGATTGTCATGCGTGCAGGATGTATTCTTGTTGTGGTTCTGGGACTTGCGATGCTTTCACAGGGGGTAAGCCTGTCTGGAATTAATATGAACAGAACAGCCACTTTATCAGAAAACACGGAAGAGTTAAACATGGCAGAGATATCAGAATCAGGCGATGTGCAATATGTAAGCAGTGAACTGGACTTTGGAAGTTACCCAGAGATTACAGTTTATAGCGGAATTCCGGTCAAATGGACAATAAATGTGCCGGAGGAGGTCATCAACGGGTGCAATTATAAAATGATATTGAGTGCTTATGGCATAACTCATGAATTTACACCAGGCGAGAATGTGGTTGAATTTACACCGGGAGAACCGGGGAGTGTTCAGTTCACATGTTGGATGGGAATGATAAATGGCAAGATAAATATCATTGGCAGAGAAGGAGAATGAGATAATGAGAAATAAAACAATGACAAGGAAAACAGATACAAGCAGAAAAATACTTACAGTTATAATGACAGCACTTGTGGTATCAATGCTGGCAGCCTGTGGAAGTTCAAATACGTCAGGAAATACAAGTGCATCAGGAAATTCAACCTCATCTGAGAGTGGAAAAATCGATTATACTACAGAGGAGAACAAGGCGGATGTATATGTAACTCCCGCAGTTGAAAATGGCGAGATTGCAATTGACGCAGACACATTGACTTCTGATCCGATATATGTTAACTATGATTCAAATGGAACAAACATCCAGCTTATCGCTGTTAAAGCATCTGACGGGACAACACGCCTGTCACTTAACACTTGTCAGGTATGTAATCCGTCGCCAAGGGCATATTTTAAGGAGCAGGATGGAAAGCTGGTATGCCAGAACTGTGGAAATACATTCATTATGGACAGCGTGGGCGAGACATCGGGAGGGTGTAATCCAACCTATATTGACTATAAAAATACAGATGGAAAATTGACTGTAAGTGTGGCTGATCTTGACACATATGCAGATAGATTTACGTCTTGGGGTGGTCCTGTTGAGTAATTTAAAATACTTTATTTCAGCCACAACCTGAACAGCTTTTGATTGGAAAAGACATAGATATGCTCTTTAGTATCAATAACAGAAATTCGATAGAGATAATAAATGCAAATGGCATCCGTGAACACATCATTAGGTCTTAGAAGATGTGTTTGCGGGTGCTTTTTTATTTGCGGGATTTTTTTGATTTACAAAGCAATAACACTTGACAATAAAGTTAGTAGCGACTAACATTGTGGTTGTTAAGAGAATTGGATCAGGGGGATGTAACAAATGAAAGGTTCTGAAACTATAAAAGAAACGCTGCACAAGGCGGATTGTGTCTTATATCCGGTTGGTGACAGAAGAGATAAAGTTGTCATTGTGTTATCAGGCAGCGAGGGCGGTCTGGAGTATACAGGAAAATGGAGGAAAAAGTTGTGAAAAAACAGTTTTTTGAAATCGAGAAGGATGGGTTCTACGGAACATACTACGAGAATCCAAATGGGGCTGACTGTGCATTCATAGGACTGTTTGGAGATGATCCGAATGATTTTATGGCGAAGTGCGGAGCAAAGTGGCTGCACAAAAATGGTGTGAACGCACTCTGTGTATCTCCCGGAAGAAAGAATTACAGCCATGTAAATAATCCGCTGGAGAGAATAGAGTCGGCTATTGCATGGCTGAAAAGTCATGGAAACCGGAAAATAGGAATCATGGGAATGAGCACGGCTGGCATGGATTCCCTTGTTGCGGCGTCGTATTTTCCTGATATCACATTGACATTTGGACTTACGGCAAGTGACTTTGTATGGCAGGGATTTGAACAGGGCAAAAAAGACGGATGTAAGGAATGGCCGATACCGGGTGCATCGACTCTTTCGTGGAGAGGCGAGCCTCTTGCTTATATGCCATTTGTGTATGAGCATCCTGTGTACTGGCAGAAAATCGAGGAGGAGACAAAGGGCTCCGGCGACATTGAGCGCAGTACCTGTCTGTTTATCGATTCGGAGAAGGCCAGAGAACACACAGAAGAGGAAATGATCAAGGTCGAGAACATAAGGGGAAAGCTGTTTTTGATTGGTGCAGACGACGACTCGTTCTGGGAGGCGGGCAAATACATCCGCAGAATGGATCAGCGACTGAAGGAGCGTCCACATACATGTGAGTATGTGCCGCTTGTGTATGAGCATGGAACTCATTTTGTTCTGCCGGAATCGATGCTTCGTATGGCACTTCCGGTTGGACTGAAATTCGTCATGAAGTTTATATTCAAGGCTGCAAAGGATTATCCAAATGAGTGCGAGGCGACGAGAAAGGATATAGACAGAAGACTCTCAGCCGCACTTAAGGAATGGATACAGGAATAAAAAGGGCAGGCGATTAAAATGTTGAAATATGGAATGTATGCAAAAGCTGTGGAACTGCTGTGTTTTAAGCAGGCACTTGCAAGGCTTGCGCAGATATATCCTGATATGGACATGAAGAGATATAAAAGATCCGTGAAGAGAGAGTACAAGGAGATGCTTCTCAGAATTCCCGATATAGGTGGAAGCTCACTGGAGATGAACCTGTATATCGCAGCATTTGTATTTTCACTGCACAAGGCAGAGCCGGATAGGATCACACCTGAAGTTGTGGATGAGATGGTCACTGCGGTGTTCGATTCGCCTTTCATGGTGAAGGCGCATGAGAACAAGAAGTGTACGCTCTTCACTGACAATGTTCAGGACAAAAAGGTGCAGGAGAGCATAGCAAGCCAGACATCAAAGTATGAGCTTGACTGGAAATTCCACTACGAGAAAGGTGTAGACGAATTCTATAACACTTATACGGAATGTGGAATATGCAAACTGGGCAAGAGGGAAAACTGCTTTGAATTCGTTCCGTGCCTGTGCAATATGGATGAGAGAAATTACAGAAATGAAGGAGGCCAGCTTCAGCGTACCAAGACCCTTGGTCAGGGTGATGAATGCTGTGATTTCCATGTCACACTGATAAAATGACGTTAAAATGGACTAGAGTCCAATGTTCACAATGTTAGCCTGTGGATTTACGATGCACTTGCAATTCCAGGCAGATTCGAGGAATATGGATTCTACGAGGAGTCATTTGACCAGCGTTTCCTTGATCTGATTGCGGCATTTGATAAATGCGGCAAATATTTGTATGAGGGGAGCTTGAAATGGTAAATACAATAGCATTTTTACTTATAGTATTTGGGATTATGTTTCTGATTGGTATTGCAATGGCAATACTTGCTTTATATTTCAATATCAAGATGAAGCATCCCATATTTTCAATTATATTTTCAATAATACTTATACCTCTGATTTGTATTCCGATACAATTCACTGGTGGAATCTTGATTTCACGATGCATGCTGATAATTGCTTTGATATATAGTGTGGCAATGATTGTAATGGCGGTGAAAAATATCAGAGACAATTGTTGAATATGCACTCTTTATGCGAATGCCCTCATTGAGCCGGCAGGCGGCATGATGGGGACAAGTGTATCAGCATGATGCGTAATTGTTAAGCGTTGAATTGGATCATGATGGCAAGAGTTTAATATTTTCATCATGATCTAAAGAAAGAATATGGTATGAGGAAGGAAAAATACAATGACTATCCATGAGTTCGGAAAAGAGAATAAAGAAACGATAATATTGATACATCCATCTGTTGTGAAGTGGGATTACTTTGAGAATGTAATTCCTCTGTTAGAAAAGAATTATCATCTGCTGGTTCCGGCACTTCCGGGTTATGATTTTGACAATGACAATGACTTTACAAGCGTGGAGCAGATTGCATCAGACTTAAATAACTGGATCAAGGCGAAGGGATTCACGGAGATATATGCTGTATATGGCTGTTCTATGGGCGGTTCCGTTGCGCTTATGGTTGCGCTGGGACAGAAGGTTAGAATACAGCATTGTGTAATAGACGGCGGAATCACACCGTATCAGTTGCCATGGATCGTGACACGCTTTATTGCGCTCAAGGATTATCTAATGATGATGATAGGCAGAGCAGGCGGTGTGGCTTTGCTGGAAAAGGCATTTGCTACAGACGACTATTCCAAGGAAGATCTGCAGTATGTTGCGGATGTTCTGAGACATTGCAGCAGCAAAACACTGTGGCGAACATTTGAATCGTGCAATAACTATAAGGTGCCGGATCCTGTTCCGAAGATTGATACGCACATCCATTATTGGTACGCAAAGAATGAAGAAAAAGAGCGGAAAAATGATATAGCGTATATCAGGCGCAGGCTACCTCAGACGGAGTTTGAAGTATTACCGGAACTCGGACACGGCGGACTTGTCTTACTCAGGCCTGAGTTGTTTGAGGAAATGATGAGCAAGTTTCAGTGAGATATGGAAAATATGAGTTAATATACGTTTGACATGAAGGGGGTGGAGAATGCTAATATAATATCAAAAGGTGCAACCGATAGACGGTTAGCCCTGATATTATTGGATACAAAAGTAACCGCTAAAGTTTGTTAGGACTGGGCGGTTATTTTTGTGTCTTATCATTGCTCTTAGAGCCAACGGCATAATCAAGAGCAAAGCAAGTGATGCATAAAGCTGATTATGGCTATAAACTCCTGTGATGAAGGCTAACCGCCTACCGAATAGGGTAGCACCGCATATATCACATCAAACAAATGTTCGACTCTCAGTGTAGGTAGTTTGGCGAGAAGGGTAGCTTGGAGAGAAGTGTAATCAATAAAAAGCGCATAATATTTTCGCAAATTAAAATAAAACCGGGAAAAGGATACAAAGACATTAGAAATTGTATCCTTTTCCTGGTTTTTGTCATTTTAGATAAAATTTTATGCACTTTTGAATGCTGAGAGGTCTTGCTGGCCAACAAATTGTAAACTAGAGCAAGCCTCTAGTCCTTTAACTGGCAATCCGGGCTACCTGAGCGGCAAAGCCGCCCGCGCCCGATATTACTCAGCGTCCTTTATCTCACTGTGAAGCTCCTGCAGTGACTTCACATCGCTGTCGCCATGCGCCTGAACGTACAGGATACCCTTTGCGGTTGCTCTTGCGCCTGCAATTGTAGTCACATAAGGAATCTTTGCCTTGATGGCAGCCTTTCTGAGGTAACTGTCGTCGTGGGCACTTTCCTTACCGCTCGGAGAATTGATTATCAGGTCTATAGAGCCATTTGTTATAAGGTCATTGATGTTTGGTCTGCCCTCCTGGAGCTTTTTGACTTTCTCAGCTTTTACTCCGGCAGCCGTAATTATGGCATATGTTCCGCTTGTAGCAAGGATCTTGAAACCAGCTTTCTCGAAGAGCTGAGCGATCTCGATAACCTCATCCTTGTCCTTTCTGTTTACAGAGATCAGGACAGTTCCGCTTGTAGGAAGGAGAGTCTGTGTAGCCTCCTGAGCCTTGTAGAATGCCTCTCCGTAGTAGGTTGAAAGTCCGAGAACCTCACCTGTAGATCTCATCTCAGGTCCTAAGATTGGATCAACCTCTGGGAACATGTTGAATGGGAATACAGCCTCCTTAACTCCGTAATATGGTATGTGCTGCTCCTTGAGAGCTGGAACAGGAGATGGTCTTCCTGTGAGCTCTGATGTGATGATATCAGTAGCGATAGGAACCATGCGCACGTTACATACCTTTGATACGAGAGGTACTGTACGGGATGCTCTAGGATTTGCCTCGAGAACATATACCTTGCCTTTCTCAATAGCGTACTGCATGTTCATAAGACCTACGACATGCATTTCCTCAGCGATCTTCTTTGTATATTCCTTGATAGTAGCAACATTCTCAGCAGTGATGTGTACTGAAGGAATGATGCAGGCTGAATCACCTGAGTGAACTCCGGCAAGCTCGATGTGCTCCATAACGGCAGGAACAAATGCGTGAGTTCCGTCGCTTATGGCATCTGCCTCACACTCAAGGGCGTGATTCAGGAATCTGTCTATAAGTATAGGTCTGTCAGGTGTGACACCAACGGCAGCTCTCATATATCCGTCAAGGCTCTCATCATCGTATACGACCTCCATACCACGTCCACCGAGAACGTATGATGGACGGACCATGACTGGATAGCCAATCTTGTGAGCAATCTCAAGTGCCTCGTCAACAGTAGTAGCCATACCAGATTCTGGCATAGGTATCTCAAGTTTATCCATCATCTCACGGAAGAGATCTCTGTCCTCTGCAAGATCGATGACAGCAGGAGATGTACCGAGGATCTTTACGCCGTTCTTCTCAAGGTCAGAAGCAAGGTTAAGAGGTGTCTGACCGCCGAACTGTGCGATGACGCCCACTGGCTTTTCCTTGTTGTAAATGCTGAGAACATCCTCAAGTGTAAGTGGCTCAAAGTAGAGCTTATCTGATGTATCATAGTCAGTTGAAACAGTCTCTGGATTACAGTTTACTATGATAGTCTCAAATCCGAGCTTCTTAAGTGCCAGTGATGCATGTACGCAACAGTAGTCAAACTCGATACCCTGACCGATTCTGTTAGGACCTCCGCCGAGGATCATAACCTTTGGCTTGTTCTCATTTATCGGATTGCTGTCAGGTGCATTGTATGTGGAGTAGTAGTAAGCACTGTCCTTTGTTCCACTTACGTGTACGCCTTCCCATGCCTCAGTAACTCCGAGCTCGATTCTCTTATTTCTGATGTCCTCCTCAGGAATCTCAAGGATCTGGCTGAGGTATCTGTCTGAGAAACCGTCTTTCTTTGCAGTGGTGAGTGCCTCGTCAGATGGGAGAGAGCCCTTGTGTGCTGCGAGTGCTTCCTCTTCCTCAACGAGTTCCTTCATCTGCTCAACAAAGTAGTGCTTAACCTTTGTTATATCGAAAATCTCATCTACTGTAGCACCCTTTCTGAGCGCCTCGTACATGATGAAATGTCTGTCGCTTGATGGATGTGCAAGCATGCGCAATAGTTCATCCTTGCTCTTTGTATTGTAGTCCTTGGCGTAGCCGAGGCCGTATCTTCCTGTCTCAAGGCTTCGGATAGCCTTCTGGAATGCCTCCTTGTAGGTCTTACCGATACTCATGACCTCACCTACGGCACGCATCTGGGTTCCGAGCTTGTCCTCAACACCCTTGAACTTCTCGAATGCCCAACGTGCGAACTTGATAACCACATAGTCACCGTCCGGAACGTATTTGTCCAGTGTGCCATACTTACCGCACTCGATATCCTTGAGGGTAAGTCCTGTTGCCAGCATGGCTGACACAAGGGCAATAGGGAATCCTGTAGCCTTTGATGCCAGAGCAGAAGAACGGGATGTTCTAGGGTTGATCTCGATTACGATGATTCTGTCAGATACAGGGTCATGTGCGAACTGTACATTTGTTCCACCGATGACCTCAACAGAGTCAACGATCTTGTATGCCTGCTCCTGAAGTCTCTTCTGAACGTCCTCAGAGATTGTGAGCATAGGAGCGGAGCAGAATGAATCACCTGTGTGTACGCCGAGAGGATCGATGTTCTCGATGAAACATACAGTGATCATATTGCCTTCACAGTCACGTACAACTTCAAGCTCAAGCTCCTCCCATCCGAGGATTGACTCCTCAACGAGAACCTGACCTACAAGGCTGGCCTGGAGACCTCTTGCACAGACAGTCTTGAGCTCCTCCTTGTTGTATACGAGTCCGCCGCCGGCACCGCCCATGGTGTATGCAGGACGAAGAACAACAGGGTAGCCGAGCTGATCTGCGATGGCGAGAGCCTCATCTACCGAGTAGGCAACCTCACTTCTTGCCATTTCTATTCCGATTGCGTTCATGGATTTCTTGAATTCGATTCTGTCCTCACCGCGCTCTATGGCATCTACCTGAACACCGATGACCTTGACATTGTATTTGTCTAAGATGCCTTCTTTTGCAAGTTCAGCACAAAGGTTAAGTCCTGACTGTCCTCCGAGATTTGGAAGAAGAGCATCAGGTCTCTCTTTTGCAATTATCTGCTCAAGTCTCTTGACATTGAGTGGCTCAATGTATGTGACATCAGCTGTCTCAGGATCTGTCATGATGGTAGCAGGGTTGGAATTGACCAATACGATCTCGTATCCAAGCTTCTTAAGTGCCTTGCAAGCCTGAGTTCCTGAGTAGTCGAACTCACATGCCTGACCGATGATGATTGGACCAGATCCTATTATCAGAACTTTGTTAATGTCTTCTCTTTTTGGCATATTTTTCTCCTTATTGTAAAATGATTCTTGTTCAGAACGAGAGCACTGAAAACTACATGAAATCACACAAAATAAAGAAGTATTTTAATGTGATTTTAAACATTTTCGGACATCATTTATTTTCTTTTATAAAAATGCCCAAATTATTGTTATTATAAAGTATAAGAGCCTAAAAGTACATAGCTAATAAGGAAATAAATTGAAAAAATGAACTGAAATACGAAATGGATCAAGAATTGAATTGGAAAGTACGTATGAATATACAGTAAAAATTATTAATGATATGATTTTTTACATAAGAAAATCCGGCACATATGAAAAAACACACATGCCGGATAAAATGTCTTATAACACTTTTGAAAGGAAATCCTTAAGTCTAGGATTCTTAGGGTTGCCGAAAAATTCCTCCGGTGTACCGGATTCTAGAATCTGTCCGTCGTCAATAAATACAACCTTATTGGCAACCTCTCTGGCGAATCCCATCTCATGGGTAACAATGATCATTGTCATGCCTTCGTCCGCAAGAGCCTTCATAAGATCAAGAACCTCGCCGACCATCTCGGGGTCAAGAGCGGAGGTTGGCTCATCAAACAGAATGACATCAGGATTCATGGCAAGCGCACGGACGATGGCAACACGCTGTTTCTGACCGCCTGAGAGAGTAGATGGATATACATCCGCCTTGTCCTCCAGACCGATCCTCTTCAGGAGTTCCTCCGCCTTTGCATGTGCCTCGGCAATGATCTCTGATTTTGTTGTTGTTATTTCCTGCTTTGTCTGCTTTTCCTTGCGGAAGAGATTGGTGACAGGAAGCAGAAGATTATGCCGCTTTGCCTTTTTCAGATCCTGACATCTGACATAGACAGGAGCAAGCATGATATTCTGTATAACAGTCTTGTTGTTATACAGATTGAAATGCTGGAAAACCATACCCATATGACGGCGGTGTATGTTGATATCAACCTTAGGGTCTGCTATATCAACACCATTGAATATAATCTGGCCGCCGGTAGGATCTTCCATACAGTTCAAACAGCGAAGAAATGTACTTTTACCAGAACCTGAAGGGCCGATAACAACCATTATATCGCCTTTGTCTATGGTGATATTGATGCCGTTTAAGACTTTGTTATCACCGAAGCTTTTTTCAAGATTAATGACGTCTATCACTCTTTCTCAGGCTCCTTTCCATTAATTTGATTCCCAGGCTGATGAGAAGCACCATCACGATGTAGATAAGTGCCATGACCAGATAAGGGACCATGAATTCGTAGCTGTTACTTCCGATGTAGTTGAATGCAACGTAGAGATCAGTTGCTCCGACAAAACTTACAACTGAAGTCTCCTTTATTAAAGAAATAAATTCATTTCCAAGGGTTGGCAGAATATTCTTGACTGCCTGAGGTATAACGATTTTGAGCATGGTAGTCGAAAAACTGAGTCCCATGGCACGTCCACCTTCCATCTGACCTGGATCAACGGAGAGTATACCACCACGCATGATCTCTGAGATGTAGGCACCGCTGTTGAGTCCAAATACAAGCATAGCCACCTGAACTCCTGTCATGTGTCCTCCCACTATAGGAAGAAGAACATAGTAGAAGAGAAGAAGCTGTACAACCATAGGTGTTCCACGGAAGAAACCTACATATACACTGCAGATCGCATCCAGAACTCTAGGCAGACGCTTGTACTTTGGAATTACCCTGACGGTAGCAATGAGGGTACCGATTATTATACCGATGATAAGACCGGCAATGGCTATTATCACAGTATTCTTCAGACCCTCGACTACCTTAACATACCCGTTGTTGTCGATGAATATTTCTATGAACTTTTGTATTTTTGTAGAAATGTCTCCCATGAAATATCCTTTCAAACATAATTGGCGTTAATACTAAAATTACTAAATCCGAATTAAAATTTACTGCATTGCGTTAAGAGCAGCAGTGATGCTGGCTGCTGGAGCGGCATCGATGATAACATAGTTGAGGTTACCATTTAAAAGATCCTGAACTGCAAGTGAACCGTTCTTGTAGCCGGTTGAAGTCATAGCAAGTTTTGTGAATCCCCAGTCTGCGTCACCCTCGCAGTAGAACTGTCCGGTAGTACCTGTCTGGAAACCAATCTTCATGTCTGAGCCTTTAGCCTGAAGAATTTTGTTGACATCATCAGCTGTCTTGCAATCATCAAACTCTGTATTGTCTGATGTAACGATAAGCTTCTGAGAAGCCTTGTAGTATGAATCTGAGAAGCTTACATACTCCTCACGGTCTGGCTTTATAGTAAGACCTGCCATAGCGATATCACACTTGTGCTGACCAACTGAGAGACATACAGCATCGAAATCCATGTTCTGGATAACGAGCTCCTTGCCAAGCTTGTCTGCGAGAGCCTTAGCTATCTCCATATCGACACCATAGTAGTTCTCACCCTTTGTATACTCAAATGGCTCGAATGCAGCATTTGTTGCAACTACAAGCTGATCCTTGTTTGCGTCGAGTGTTGCCGACTCAACGGCAACTGGCTCGCCGTCACCAAAATAGTGATTGCAGATCTCCTCAAATGATCCATCCTCGTTCATTGACTTGATGAAATCATTGACCTGTGTTAAGAGCTCAGGCTGATCCTTATCAACACCGAAAGCATACTGCTCGTCTGTAAGGTCAATCTCTATGACCTTTGCAGTCTTCTTTGATGATGAAGCACTCTCTGAAGCTGCCTCCGAAGAATCATCCTTGCTTCCACAAGCAGTAAGAGCTGTCATAGCCAGAACTGCTGACATTGAAATTGCTAATAAGTTTTTGAGTTTCATTTTTACATCTTCCTTTCATATTTTATCTGAATAAATATACCATTGTGTTTCAAAAAAAGCAATTAATATATGAAAAAACTCGTTCCAAAAGTGGGAAAAAGTGAGATGCCTAATAAAAACAGGCTTTTATTCATGATTTATAAATAAACATTGTTATATGAATAGTATTTACTATATAATACATTTGTACCAATTAAAAAAATGAAACTCATATTAAATATGAAGAATACAGGGAGGTAAGATTATATGAGATACGAGATCAAAGGCGGCATGATGCCTGTGGTAGAAATTATTCTGGAGGCAGGGGAATCTATAAACTGCGAAAAAGGTGCAATGGTATGGATGTCTCCGAATATGCAGATGCAGACATCAGGTGGCGGAGTAGGCAAGATGTTCACCAGGGCCATATCCGGTGAATCGATGTTCCGAAATACATATACGGCTCAGGGGGGACCTGGACTGATAGCATTCGGTTCAAGCTTTGTGGGGAATATAATGGCGGTTGAGATAGGACCTGGCAAGGAGATCATTTGTCAGAAGTCAGCATACCTTGCATCGACACCGGGAATCAATCTGGAGATAGCTTTTCAAAAGAAGATAGCCGGTGGGTTCTTCGGAGGTGAGGGATTTATTATGCAGAGGATTACAGGTCAGGGAATAGTGTTCCTTGAAATCGATGGTTCTGTTGTGGATTACATGCTTGCACCGGGACAGCAGATGGTCATTGACACAGGTTATCTTGCAATGATGGATGCAACATGTTCCTTAAACGCAGAGACAGTAAAGGGTGGTGCCATGAATATGTTCTTTGGAGGAGAGGGATTCTTCAATACAGTGGTAACTGGTCCTGGCAAGATAACACTTCAGACCATGCCGAAGTCGCAGCTTGCCGCTGAGATAGCATCCATGATACCATCTAAATAACCAATAGAGCCATATATTTAAGCCGACCCCAAAAGAACACTGCAGCATCTTTCAATGTCGGCTAACTTGAAAATAAAAAGTTAAATATAAAATTTTGACGAAAATATAGTCGAATACAGTGATTAAACTTAGATTTTTCAACCAAAATTTGCAAAATACTGCAAACTTATGCGATTAAGGTCTAGACAACCGGAGAAATAAATTATATGATACAAGGGTTGAACGTTAGGATAGTCTATTTGATGTAGAATATTTTGACGTGCAACCTGGACATATAACTATAACATTGTTAGGTAGCAAGGGAGACTTTTATGAAAGCGTACAGTGAATTATCAAGAGAAGAGTTAATGGAACTTAGAGAGCAGCTGCTTGCGGCATATGAAGAGAAGAAGGCTCTTGGCCTGAACCTTGATATGTCAAGAGGTAAGCCATCACCAACCCAGCTTGGAGTATCTGTTGGTCTTATGGATGTTATCAACAGTGATTCTGATATGAAGTCAGAGTGTGGCATAGACTGCAGAAACTATGGGTGCCTTGATGGAATTCCAGAGGTCAAGAGACTTATGGCTGAGATGATGGGAACCACTGAGGATCATATCTTCATCGGTGGTAACGCAAGTCTTACTCTTATGTTTGACACTGTATCAAGAGCATATACACATGGAATAATGGGAGAGACACCTTGGTGCAAGCTTGACAAGGTGAAGTTCCTCTGCCCTGTTCCAGGATATGATAGACATTTTGCCATCACAGAGCATTTTGGAATAGAGATGATCAACATACCTATGTCAGAGACAGGTCCAGACATGGATATGGTTGAAGAACTTGTAAATTCAGATCCAACAGTAAAGGGCATATGGTGCGTGCCAAAGTACTCAAACCCACAGGGAATCTGTTACAGCGATGAGACAGTAAGAAGATTTGCAAATCTAAGACCAGCAGCTAAGGACTTCAGAATCTTCTGGGACAATGCATATGTCATCCATCATCTGTATGAGGACAATCAGGTAGAGATACTTGATATCATCGGAGAGTGTGAAAAGGCCGGCAATCCGGATATGGTATTTGAGTTTGCTTCAACATCAAAGGTAAGCTTCCCTGGTTCAGGAGTTTCAGCTATGGCTACATCACATGCAAATCTTGAGGATGCCAAGAAGCATTACACAATACAGACCATAGGAAACGATAAGGTAAATCAGCTCAGACATGCAAGATACTTCAAGAACCTTGATGGACTCAAGGAGCATATGAAGAAGCATGCTGATTTCATGAGACCAAAGTTTGAAACAACTCTCAAAGTTCTTGAGGAGGAGCTCGACGGACTTGGAATTGGTTCATGGATCAAGCCTCTCGGCGGATATTTCATATCATTTGACGCTATGGAAGGCTGTGCAAAGGCTATAGTTGCCAAGTGCAAGGAGGCAGGAGTTATCCTCACAGGCGCAGGAGCAACATTCCCATACCACAACGATCCAAAGGACAGCAACATCAGAATCGCACCTTCATTCCCTACACCGGAGGAGATGCAGCAGGCAACAGAGATATTTGTTCTCTGTGTAAAGCTTGTAAGTGTTGAGAAACTGCTTGCGGCATAAATGACAATGTCAGAGCTATAATGTAGATAGGATTTATAGACAAATGTAAAAAGATCTCATTCATATGGATGGGATCTTTTTTTTGTGCGGCCATTCACATTATGACTATTTGACGGATTTTGTGATTATACAATCAATAACGATCAAATAGATAATAAAATATGAATAGCGCAATCGGTTGAAATGTCCTTGTTATACATAAAGTCACAATATGTTCATAAAATAGCCATAATTTTGGCGATTTTTCATCATTGATATATCACAATGATGTACTTATAATTTAGAGATGATAAGAATGAGTCTTATTAAGTTGAAATAGAAGTTTATGGTCGGGAGGGGTATGGTTGTTTAACTACTATATATACAGAACCTACTTTAATGCAAAACATAGTTTTAATGGCGACATAACGAAGATACATGGACACTCATTTACAGTTGTCACTTATATAGGTATGAAGGATAGTAAAGAGGATATTCCCTTTTTTAAGTTGGAAGCAATCATCTCGTCATTTATAGATCAGTATAGGGGACGGTATCTTAATGAACTTCCTGAGTTTGAGGGATGTGGTAATACCCTTGAGACAATAGGCGACTACTTCTACGAGAAATTGCGAAAACAGCTTATGAAAAGTGGTATGGAGTTATACCAGCTTGATATATCTGAGAATCCGCTATGTGTGTATCAGGTATCTGACAGGATGCTGCTGCCGACCATGAACATGGATACAAGCAACAGAAATTATCAGAAGATATTTGATGATATATTGAAACTTGAGAGTATGACAGGACTTAGCTGATATAGATGAAATATATACATATATAAATTGAGCAATGAAAATATACTACAGAGATGAGGCGTGATGAGTATGAAGAAAAGAGAATCGTATAAGAAACATTTGAACAGAGGCGTTATGGCTGTTTCTTTCGCTGTTATTTTTATAGTTTTTTCTATTATGGGCGGCAGAATACAGGCATTTGCGGATGATGCAGTTGCAACCCAGACAGATGCGGCAAAGAGCAATTCAAGTGGACCTGTCACAACAGGGCTTGCCATAGATGGATATTACGGTGAATGGAGTCAGTATCCATCTGCTGATATAACATATAACAGCAACAATGGCTATTCGGTTCACAAGGGACAGATTGCGATAGATGGCGACAGGCTGTATGTGCATTTTTCCATGAATGACCTGTACACATCACAGATGCAGTTCCAGTTCTGGAACATTACAGTAGATGGTAAACAGTGTGTGCTCAATGTATTACCTGTGAATTCAGATGGTTCGATCAACTGGTCGGGACAGATGTATAATCTAGGTGAGGGAATATACAGGAATTTTGGTGTGTTCGCAGGTTACTATACAGATATAGATGGCGATGTGGCATTTACGGTTTATGATGCAGCACACACTGAGACGGGAAAGGGTGATGAGATAGAGTTTTCAATATCAATGAAGAAACTGGCTGATTATCTGGGTATAAACATTGATCAGGGGGCGACTATCACAGTGTCCAACCCTAATATCGGCGCGCAGGGCGTAACTATAACCGGAACTCCGACAGGTCCGTGGGCAGGGGCAGCTATGGCGATGGCACTTGCAACAGGCGGAGTGTTTGTGTGCAGAAGAAAGAAGAGGTAAACCCTCGTATAATAAAATTACTATGTGAAAAGGAGACAGAACACAGGATGAACATACTGTTGATCGTAACGTTTATTATATGGATATATGTGCTTACGGTTCTAAAACGTGGCAAACTCGAATTCTGGTATTTCATTGCAGGCAGTGTGGGTCTCTTTATATACATGCTTATACTGGTTGAGCCGGTCATTCTTGCCCCACTGCAAAAAGCAGTATCCGCAGTGGCAGGGATGTTTGGGGATATGACTGGAATATACGAGTCTTATTTCAACAAAAATGTAATATTTATATCCACAGGGGATACAAACCTTTCAATGTATATAGACTATGAGTGCTCAGGCATCATAGAGATACTGGCATTTTTGGCGCTCCTGTGGTTTTTTCCTTTGTATCACACATATGAGAAAAGCGTGCTCAGCGTAGTGGGAGGATTTGCGATATTTGTGTCAAATGTACTCAGGATATTTGTGATCTGCCTCATAATATATATGTTTGGAGAAAGTTCATACTTCATTGCCCATACGATAATAGGGCGTCTTGTGTTCTATGCATGCACGGTTGCACTATATTTCTTTGTATTTACAAAGTCGCAGATAATAAGACAGAAGGTTGGAGGTTTTAAGTTTGACGCACATAATGCAGATATTTCATAGTTCTATTATATTCTGGGCAGCCTGGGTCATCATACCTATAGTTATGGAGATCATTCCGACCATAGGCAACTTTGTGATACTGATAAAGAAAAAGATAGTGTCACATAAGGAGAAGGCAGTAAACTTTTCACCTGAGATAACCATGATAATACCGGTGTACAATCAAGAGCACAGTCTTAGACGGTGTATCAAGTCAATTAATGATTCAAGTTACCCAAATGATAAGATATATATACTTGTCGTCAACAACATGAGTACAGACAGAAGCTTTGAAGTGTTCTGCGAGTGTCAGGAGGAGTTTCCGGAACTTACCATGAACTGGGTAAATTCAAAGCAGGGCAAGTCTAAGGCACTGAACCTTGGGCTTTTCAACAGCTTTGGCAAATATGTGATCCATATAGACAGTGACGGTGTTCTGCAGAGGGATGCCATAAGAAATATGGTCGTAAAGTTTGAGAGAAACGCTGATATTGACTGTATGACGGGTACAATCATGACAAATCCTGAGATGATAGACGAGACAAAGGGATTCGGACTTCGCCTGCTCAGAAAACTTGAGTTTTTTGAGTATGCCCAGGCTTTTCTTGCCGGAAGAAACTTTCAGTCAGAATTCAACAACATATTTACACTTTCCGGTGCTTTTTCAGCGTTCAGACGTTCCACCATCATGAGAACCAATATGTACAATACGGATACAGTGTGCGAGGACACACACGTAACATTTCAGATAAGAGATGTGCTTGGTGAAAGTGTGGTTCTCTGCAGTGAGGCGATATTTTACGTTGATCCGATAGAAGACGTGAACAGATTGTATATCCAGAGGCAGAGATGGCAGCGTGGGGAGATAGAGGTTGTCCATATGTTCATGAAGAACAGAATGAATGTGGTCAGGGGATTTTTCTCGGATTTTATAGTTAGACTTGTCATGTTTGATCATACATTTGCATTTCCGCGAATGATATGGTACTTCGCACTAATATGTCTGGGATTTGTGAATTACCCATTTAGTCTTATCATACAGTCGGTCATCATTATGTACATGCTGTATGTTTTTACCACAGCACTTCTTTATATATGTATAAGCCTGTTTTTAAAGCCCTTTAAAAAGCTTAGAAGATACTATGTGCGAAAAATTTATCTGATATTTCTGCTGCCACTTTACAATTTTGTTGTATTCTGGTTCAGGTTTGCCGGAATAATAAATTCCATGAAGTCAAAGGGCAGCTGGAAGATGCAGACTTTTTCAGATGAAAGGGATACGGCAGTGGGCGTAGTAAGGAGCGATTTTCTGCGGTTTACACACGGACTAGATAAGGTACGCAGATTTGTCAACTATCCTGAGGATGAGCTGGCAGGTGCACATGAGGAGACCAGATGATGGACAGATCTACAGATAAAAATACAGAGAAGAGAAAAGAAAATAAAAAAACGTACAGGGGAAGACTGGTGGCAGCATTTGTAGTTGTTTTGGTCACCACTTTGCTTGAGATCATATATTATGGATACCATATCATGGACAACAGGGACAATGTTGTACATTCGTTTAAGAATGAACAGGACAGCACAGCGCAGATTATTGCAGATGGGCTGGCTGGGAAATCGGAGGATGCGATGATACATTTCATAAGACATTCTGTGCCGGTATCCGGAACTACGTGGGGATTCATTCTCAAAGATGGCAGAGTGCTGTATATGAAGGATGATGATACAACAAAGAATCTGGAGAATATATCATCTAAGGCGGAATTTGAACTCTATATGGAAGATTTGGGCGGAATAGTCAGTGAGGCGTCTGTGTCTGGAACAGAGTATGTGTGTGGTGTATTTACAGACAAAGATTATGTTCTTGAGGAGTATGGAACCTCAAATATGGAATTCTACATTGTGACAGCCGTTATAGCTACGATACTGGTGTTTGGATGTATATTAATTGAATTTGCAGGGAGGATTGGACATGAGGGAAGAAAAGTTATTGCGCTGCAGTCCGATCTTACAGAGCGGAATGAAAAGTTTGATGAGTATGAAAGACTGACAGACCAGTACGAGGAAGAACTCAGAAACAGGGATTTCGATAAGACGGAGATAAAGAGGGAAGGTTACTATGATTTGGAGATAGTTGACACGCTGTTGTCGAAATCTTCGGATACTGAACTTTTTCCGATCACTTTTATGTTCATTCGCGTCAGGATGGGAGACAGGTATTTCTCACGGGATGCCATTTTCAGGATCATGGACTTTATAAAGGGTTCCATGGGAAAAAATCATGTTACAGCGGAACTTTCAAAGGGATATTTCGTGGTGATCATGTACAAGACGGATCTTGCAGCAGCTGAAAAGACGAGAGAGGAAATGCTGTCCAAATGGGAGGCGTTTTCTAAAGGAGCGGAGCTGGAGACTGTACTCAGAGAAGTTGTATCCACGGAAAATCCAAGAAATACATTTTACCATGAGAAGGACAGATTGCTGGACCTTGCGAACTGGTAAGGCGGCTGCAGATGAGAACAAATTCAAATGATGTTGAGTTCAAATGTTTTGAGAGGTGAATTATATGAGGTTCAGACAGTATAAATTCAAATTCTATCTGAATGCCAGACATGGCATATACAAAAATGGACTCATGGGAGAAATACATCCCCACACATGGGAGATTGTGATAAATGTTGTCAAGGGACGTGATGAGACTGTCAAGTTTCACCATCTTGAACACAGGGTTGAGGAGTTTTTAAGTGCATACCAGGACAAGACGTTAAACGATGTTCCGCCGTTTGATATGATCAATCCGACACTTGAGAATATATGTGAGTATTTCAAGGAAGAACTAACGAAGATATTGAACAGAAACGGTTGGATATTTCTCATGATGGAGATCAGCGAGTCCCCATCGATGTCGTATGTGGTAAGTCTTATCGACGATAGTTACACGGAGGAGATGCAGACGATAAACTCCATAACTGACAGGATACTCAAAGATATAAAGGAAAATGACGAGACCAAATGACAGAAAAGGATAAACTCAGCAGGAGAAAACTTAATATTTATTTCGCTCTTGGTGTGGTTGTCCTTGCCGCACTGGCAGCGGTTGGAGTCATACACTTTAAGAACGTAGTGACTGAACCATCGGGAAATGATGTATGGGGGCATATGTACAAGTCGGAGTATCTCTATAAGGCACTGAAACGTGGACAGATATATCCTCTGTATGACGAGACATGGTATAACGGAATCCAGTTATACAGGTACTGGCCGCCTCTTTCATATTATATAACAGCACTTCTCATGTGTTTCACGGGGGGAAATGTGATAAATGCATATTACCTCTTGTTCGGCGTGTATATATTCTTCGGCGGACTGGCATTTCTGCTCATCGGCAGAAGAATCGGAAGGCCTGTATTTGGAACAGCACTTGCTGTGCTGTGGTTCTTCATGCCTGAAAATGCGAGAATGTACATTGATGAGGGCAATATGCCGAGAATGGTCGTGTCCTTCCTTCTCCCATATCTCATATATTTTATCTGGGTGTATCTCAGGGAAGAGAAGAGATGGGCACTTGCCGGGATTCTCATATTTACAATGCTCATAACCGTTACCCATATCATGATGATAGCTATGATCGGAATAGGAACTTTCTTGTTTTTGTTGTTCGATCATCACAGGAAAATGGGTATAAGACGTCAGGTGATCATCCTGCTCACGATGATATGTGGCATACTCATCATGGGAGTGTGGCTTGTGCCATCACTTTCGGGCGGAATATCATCCATGGATTCCGAGGCAGCATCAGATGTAATGACGATGTGGATGTCTGATCTTTCTTCATCGCTCAATCCGTTAAACCGTATAAATGGAGATATCGGCGCATTTTATTTTGGAATATCCGTTGTCCTGCTCTCCATAGCGGGAATTTTGCTTGCAGATAACAAGAAAAAATCAGGATTTATCCTGGCTCTTGTAATCCTTGTGCTCACGACACCGGATGTTCTGCCGATACTTCGAAAGATGCCGATGAGTCAGGCACTCTGGATGACGCGATTTACAGTTATAGCATATGGATTTTTCTTCCTGTCGCTCATAGAGTGGGAGCGGCTCAGAAAGCCATTTGTGATTGCCTCGGTGATCATACTTGTGGTGGATGCGATACCGTCATTCACATTTGAGAGGTACAGCGTTCCGGCAAATGATGACGGTGTGGCTGTGGCGGGCCTTTTGAGGGATAACACAAGTCAGAGGGCATCGCTCATGGATCTTTCAAGTCTCGGTTCCTATCCATCGTACGGAGTGTGTACAGATGGGGGGGCGTCATATACATTTGGATGGGCATGGCAGGGGGCTGCGACCGCTGACAACATAATGCTGCTCAACCAGGCACTTGAGAATGAACAGTATGATTATCTGTTTGACAGATCGGTCGAGCTTGGAGACGATACAGTTGCAATTGACAGAAAGTATATAGGTGCAAAGGGAAAGACTCTCGATGATGTCACTGCAAGCGCAAAGAAGAGTGGCTACACGTTGACATATGAGTCGGATAAGGTGTGCCTGTTTAAGCTTGATGGTCCGGAGGAGTTCGGTGTTGTCACGCAGTATGATGGCATTGTCATAGGTGACTATGCGGATAGGATAACCCTTGCATTTCCTTCTTTTAAGGCAGGAATGTCCTCAAATATAGAGGATTATTCTACGGACGAACTGAAAAGCTACCATACTGTAATTTTGACCGGATTCTCATATGACACCAGACAGAAGGCTGAGGAGATGGTGAGATCTCTTGCGGATTCTGGTGTAAATGTTGTCATAGACATGACACATGTCCCAGCGGACAGCGCAACGAGGCAGCATGTATTTCTTGGAGTTACGGATATGTCTGTATCATTAAAGTCCAGCTATCCGATTTTTAGCTATGACGGTGAGCAGATATCTACTACAGGATTTCCTGATGATATGTCAGAGTGGAATACCGGATATATAACCGGAGCCATGAACGTGACAGGTACATTCGCTTATGAGATGGAACAGCTTGCATTTGCAGCCACGGACGAGAACAGTCAGAATATCAAATATGTGGGACTGAATCTTTTGTACTATTATAGTGTGACAGGGGACAGCGGTGCAGAGAAGATAGTTGAGGATATTCTTGGCGTGAGCCCGGAGGATCTTCCTGAGAGAACGCTGATTCCTATAAGTAGTGAGATAACGGACGGTGGAATGGTGATAACAGTAAATGATGCTCCGGCAGATATTGCTGATGGAGCCGTGATAAATACTACTCTTGCATATCAGGATATTTTCGTATCTGATTCGGAGATAATGGATGAAAATAATATGCTGTGTGTTGGAACAGGAGTGACAAACATAAAGTTTAAATATCCATTATTTTGGCCAGGAGTGTTGGTGAGTATAGTAGGATTTTGTGGAATGAGTGCAATATGGATACTAGCGTGTAAAGATTACGGAAAGAAAAAAGATTGACAATTTACAAATAATAGTTGTTATATAATAGCTATGTATATAACACGGGGGAAGAAAGATATGTCAGCAAACAGCAGGAACAGAACTGAATATGAGATAAGCAAAGCCAGGAGGAGATTCGCTATCATCTTCCTGGCTGCTGTTGTTGCCACAGCAGGTATGATATCTTTTATCATAACAAAACAGGCAGTTGATAATATGAGAAGCAAGATAGTGAATCTTATATCGTCTAACAACCAACAGCTTGGATACAACGTCGACAATTATCTTGTCGGTATAGAAGATACAGTGGCTCTTTTTTTCTCCGATGATCAGCTGTGTGAGTATGATGCCACAGATGATAGTCTGGATGAATTTACCAGAATACAGCAGGAAGCGGCGATTCAGAATAGGATAAGTGACCTTGGTGTGTTTGACAACTTTACAGATTTTGGTGTCGTATATTCCAATGACAAGAGCGTGGGATGGATTTCCAACACAACACTTCAGGCTTTTCCGGATGGAGGAATATATACATATTTTACTGGACATATAAATGACGAGAAGACAATGTCCGGTTGGTTTTTTGATTATTTAAACAGTCCAGACAGGCTTTTCTACGTCAAGAAACTTAATGAAAATGCTGTGATCGTAACTTCTTTCTATAGCAGGGAACTAAGTTCAGTGGTGAATTTAAGTCATGAACTCAAGGATATGAGGGTGTGTCTTGTAAATGATTCCGAGGAAGTTGCGTATTCAAATAATGCAAAATGCGTTGGAGAAAAAATTGAAGTGAACCTTCCAAAGGAAAATGACGACTTCGAATATCAGACAAATTCGGATGGATATGTTATATCCGTAGCACAATGTTCAAATGGCTGGAGAGTAGTGTCTTACATAGGTGAATCTGAGATATTCAAAGAAGTAGGGAGATTGAAATTGTATTCATTTGTAGCAACTCTTGTGCTGGCTTTATTGGTTGTTGTGACAGGAAGCATTGTATTGAAAAGAATATATACACCTGTTTCCGGAGCTATTGAGGAATTAAAGCAAAAGGCTGAATATGACCAGCTTACAGGACTTATGAATAAAGCTTCGTTTGGAGAAGTTGTTGGATCCTGTCTTGAGGAAAAGTCAGAAACAGTCACACATGTGTTTATAATGATAGATATGGACAATTTTAAAAAGGTAAATGATACTTTGGGTCATGGAGAAGGGGATGTGGTTCTGTCTAAAACTGCTGAACTCTTCACAAAAATGCTTGGAGCAGATTCCGTGATCGGACGGGTAGGTGGTGATGAGTTTGCAGTGTACAGGAAGTTTACTGGATGGACTTTGGAAAGTGTTAGAAAGAAAATGGAATTTGAGCTGAGACTGTTGGCTGAAGATTTTACCAGAACGATTTCGAAACAATATACTGAATGTAATCTTTCGTTATCAGCAGGTGTTTACATAGTAGATGGAGAGAACTCATCTGATTATGAAAGCATGATGAAGAAGGCTGATACCGCTTTGTATAAATCAAAGAGAAACGGAAAAAGTCAGTATAGCTGGTTCGTTGAAAATCAGGATTGATCAGAGGTGAAACAGATGAAACATATAATTAAAAATCACAAAAGAGGATTATCGGTTTTGATGATGCTTTTTTTGCTTTTTGTAATTAGTGGTTGCGGAGAGCAAAAAACAGATATGGCTGTCGGGGATACGATAACTATAGAATATTCCTGGTGGGGCGATGATAGTAGAAACCAGTACACACTGGATGCTGTTGATATATTTGAAAAAGAAAATCCAGAAATAAACGTCAAATGCAAATATGGTGTGTGGAATGGATACGAGAAAAGACAGCATATATATATGAAATCACAGGAGACTCCGGATGTTATGCTCATAAATTATGGCTGGCTTGATACATATTCTTCTGACGGATCTGGCTTTTATGATCTTAATACGCTTTCGGATTATATTGATTTTGAAAACTATACTGAAGAAGAGCTTGCCTTTGGAACAAAAAATGGAAGATTAAATGCTGTTCCTATCGCGTTCAATACGGAGACTTTTTATTATAATGAGACTCTTTGGAACTCATATGGACTTAGTATTCCCAGAACATGGGATGACTTGTTTGATGCAGCCAGAATCATGAGCAAAGATGGGGTATATCCTCTGGGCATGACAAAAAAATCATTATTTTTTATGCTGCTTTCACATTATATACAGACAACCGGAAATGATCCGGTCAAATCTGATGGCACATTGAATCTGAATAAGGAACAGATAGGTGACATGTTGGATTTTTATAAGGAACTACTTGATAAAAAAGTCTTAATGTCTGTAGATTCATTTAACAGGAATGCTTTTGCCAGCGGTGAGGTTGGCGGCACTCTTGCGTGGGTAAGTGATGCAGGAGGATATTGTGATCCTTTGAAGGAAAATGGATATGATGTAAAAATAGGAGAATACATATGTGAGCCGGGGGCAAAATCTTTAGGCTGGTTTGTTAAACCTGCAACAATGTATGCGATAAGTAATAATACTGAACACCCAGAAGCGGCCGCAAAGCTGTTGAATTATCTGTTGAACGGTGAGGAAATGACTTTAAGACAGGGAACAGAAAAGGGTGTTCCGATCAGCAGTTCGGCACTTGCTGTTCTTGATGAGCATGATATGCTGACTGGATTTGAGGTACAGGCAGATGCTATGAGAAAAGAAAACAGCGACAAATTGTCGATTATGGCACCGATATTGGAATCTGAGGATGTGTATGGATCATTTAAATCAGATTCTGACTATTATCTGTACGATAAGTTGAGCCGGGATGAGACTATAGACAGAATTTATAGCGATATGTATAATAAATAAAATAGTTGACAAAATGATCGATTTGTTTTAACATAACGGTGTTATCAAGCGTAACACTGTTATGTTATTTTATATTATAATTAAATGGGTGAGGATTATGGCAAAGAAAATACAACATGACAGCGAGACGAGGAAAGAACTTCTAAAGTGTGCCAAGGAAGAGTTCATGGATAAGGGATTTATGGGTGCGTCACTTAGAAATATATGTCAGAAGGCAGGAGTGACAACCGGAGCTTTATATTTCTTTTTTAAGGATAAGGACGATCTGTTCTGCAATGTTGTGGGACACATGATGGACAGACTCAATGCTGTGTTAACCGAGCATTTTTCCGTTGAGGTGGACGAGATGAACAATGGCATGGCATCAGACCACAATGAGGACAGTGATTTTGAGTCGGCCAGGAACATAGTGCATGAGATTTATATGCATAGAGAAGAAGTGCTTCTTGTTCTTACGAAGTCACAGGGATCCAGCATGGAGAGCATGCCAGACAATATAGTGGATCAGATGGATGCACACAATGCATTTATATGTGAGGCGATGTGCAGGGCTTATGGAACACCGATGGTTGACAGGAATGTGGTACATTGGATGTCTCATTCACAGATTGATATGTTTATATTCATGGTGACACATATTGACAATGAGAAGGATGCCTTGAAGTTCGTTGAGACAGGTATGAAATATCTGATCTCAGGCTGGTATGGCCTGGTTAAGCCGTGGCAGGATCCAGAATAAAATTTGATCGGAATAGAAAATTGAAAACAGTAAAATGAAAAATGTGGTACAGGGGAATCAAATTCCCATTATGTCTTATTATAGGTCTTCCGAATTACAGGGAAGACCTAAAAAAAGGCTTAAACCATAACAGCGTTATGTATGCAAATGAACATTTGAATAACCACTAAAGTGTAATGGGTTGCTATAAAAAATAAAGTAAATGAAAATTAGAACAACGAGGATATCATAAAGGAGGAAAAATTATGTATTTGGAAGTGTCAGGAGTAAAGAAGAGCTATGGAGAGGGTGGAAGCTATGTGCAGGTGCTTAAAGGTATAAACACAGGTGTTGAAAAAGGACAGATGTGTGTTATACAGGGAACGTCAGGTTCAGGTAAGTCAACACTTCTGAACTGTATAGGTGGTCTTGACACCATGGATTCAGGTTCGATAAAGGTTGATGGAACAGAGATATTTGGTATGACCAGCGACCAGCTTGCGGACTACAGACGTGATAATTTGGGATTTATATTCCAGTTCTATAACCTTGTTCCAAACCTCACCGTGAGGGAGAACATACAGGTGTGTGAGTATCTGACAGATGATCCGCTCCCTATGGATGACTTGATAGAGACTCTAGGACTTACTGAGCATCAGAACAAGTTTCCCTCACAGCTCTCAGGTGGACAGCAGCAGAGATGTGCTATAGCGAGAGCTCTGGTTAAAAATCCAAAACTCCTCCTCTGTGATGAACCGACAGGAGCTCTTGACTCCAAGACTTCAAGAGATATACTTGTTCTTCTCGAGGAAATAAATGCGAAGTATGGAACGACCATGCTGATAGTAACACATAACAATTCCATCAAGAACATGGTGCACAAGGTTATCTTCATAAAAGATGGCCTTATAAGCAAGGAGTATGAGAACGAAGTGAGAGTTCCAGCGTCAGAATTGGAGGATTTGTAATATGCAGAAGGTTTTGAGAAAAAGGGTTCTGAGGGATCTGAAGAATAATCTGTTCAGATACATAGCACTTGCATTTCTTATCATCATGGGTATGTATGTCATTGTCTCGCTGATAGGAGCCGGATATGCGATCATTGACAATGGCGAGACACATGACGAGGCAAATAAGATAGAGGATGGTCAGTTTTCCGTATTCGTTCCACTGAGCGATGAAGAAATATCCCGGCTTGAGGATGTGGGTACTGAGGTTGAGCAGATGTTCTACGAGGATTACGATGTCATGGATGGCAAGACTCTCAGGGTATTTTCCAACAGGAAGAATATAGATCTTGTGGAGTGCGATGAGGGAAGACTGGCTGAAAATGATGATGAGATAGTTGTTGAAAAGAGATTCAGTCAGGTTAATGAAGTATCGATTGGAGATACGATACAGATAGCCGGAAATGATTTCAAGGTGACAGGAATAGGGACATCACCTGATTATAATGCTCTTTTCAAGGAGATGTCAGATACTGTAGTTGACAGTAAGGTGTTTGGAACGGTATTCGTTACAGAGGGGGCGTATGATAAGCTCCATGCAACAGGCGAGAGTGTTAAGACAGAGACATATCTTTATGCGTTCAGACTTAAGGGCAAGACCACATGTGATGATGTGAAGGATGCACTTGAAGACATCAAGGTCGACACAGACAGCATAGATGATGAGTATTTCCAGGAGTATTGGGATAGAACTGGCGGAGCCATAAACGATTTCAAGGATGGCATAAAGGATCTTAAGTCAGGCGCAAATGAACTTGCAGATGGACTTGGAGAACTCACTGATAACAACAGGAAGCTCAACAATGCGGCACAGGAGCTGTTTGATGCATATCTTGAACAGGCGTCATCATCTCTCTCAGCGTATGGTTTGGATACAGAGCTCACAGAGGATAATTACAATGACGAGATGACTAAGATTGCCGACAGTCAGGGCGGAGTTTTGGCGATGAGCATTGAAAGTGCCCTGAGTGACATTGACAGCATCAAGGCATTCAAGGACGGTATTAAGGAGTATACCGACGGAGCTACAGAGGCAAAGGATGGCTCGGATGAGCTTGCGGATGGAGTGGCAGAACTCAAGAAGGAGACGGATTCATTCCTCAAGGATTACGACACAGATCTTGCAAATATTACATCATTTGTGACAAGTGATGATAATCCGAGAACAGGCGGAGCCGCTGATGACCAGCAGATCAATGTACAGGCGGGATATTTCTTCGGTGTGCTGCTCATGTTCCTGTTCACATATGTAATATCAGTATTCGTTGTACATGGAATAGAGAAGGAGAGCAGCGTCATAGGTGCACTTTATGCCCTGGGGGTCAAGAGAAGAGATCTCATGATGCATTATCTGACACTTCCGGTCATAGTCACAACAGTTGCAGGCATAATCGGTTTTCTGATCGGGATAAGCAATGTGGGAATCCCTGTTCAGATGGCAGATGCATATGCGTATTATTCCATCCCTGCTATGGATGTAAAGATTCCGCCGATTCTTATAGTGTACGGTATTGTGATGCCTCCACTGACAGCGATAGTTGTGAACTACTTCGTTATCAGAAAGAAGCTCTCACAGACAGCTCTTTCACTTATAAAGAATGAGGTCAAGCAGCCGAAGGGCAGCAATGTCGATCTCGGAGACATGGGATTTGTCGGAAGATTCAGAGTCAGACAGATGCTCAGAGAGATGAGAACAGGGTTGACCGTTGTGATCGGAATGTTTATAGCCCTCATATGCCTGATGTTAAGCCTTAACACTGCAACTTTCTGTTCAAAGGTCAAGAAGCAGAATGTGGAGGATACCCATTATGAATATATGTATACATACAAATATCCTACAGAGAATCCCCCTGAGGGCGGTGAGGCAGCGTATGCTAAGACTTTGAAGAAAGAGGTATATGGTTACAACTGGGATGTGACAGTTCTTGGACTTTCAAAGAATACTAAGTATTTTGATGTTGACCTTAAGGATGGCAAGAACAGAGTTGCCATATCATCATCATTTGCTGAGAAATATGGTTATGGTGTGGGTGACGAAATCGTGCTCCACGACGAGGAGAATGATATAGATTATGGTTTTACAGTGGACAGTGTGACACAATATACTCCGGCATTTTATGTTTTCATGACTATAGATGATGCAAGGGAGCTGTTCGGAGCTGGAAGTGATGAGTACAATGTAGTATTTTCAGACAAGGATCTGGAGGTTGATCCTGCAAGACTTTACGCAACCACAACAAAGACCGATATAGAGTCGGCTGCTGGAATATTTGCAGATCAGATGAGAAGTATGGTTATTATGATAGTTATTATCTCGACACTTATATTCGTAGTGGTAATGTATTTGATGATGAAGGTTATGATTGACAGATCAGCATTCTCGATTTCATTGATAAAGGTGTTTGGTTTCAGGACGAAGGAGATCAGAAAGCTATATCTGGATGGTAATTTCTTCATAATCGCAATCGGAGCAGCCATATGCCTGCCACTTGCAAAGCTTATAATGAGTGCAGTGTATCCTTCTCTGGTGTCAAATGTAAACTGCGGCGTCAAGCTGACATTTGCCCCATGGCTCTGGGCTGTGCTTTACGGCGGAATACTTGTCCTGTATTTCATAATCAACAGAGTTCTTGTTGGCAGGCTGAACAAGATCGTGCCGGCTGAGGTGCTGAAGAACAGAGAGTAAAGATAGTGGCAGTATGATATAAAAGTACCTTAAAATAATATATGATTGCGGAGGCGGTATAAATAATCGTCTCCGTTATTTTGTGTGCAAAATTTGTCTGAAAAGCGGATAGGTATTGTGATTGTTGGCGGGACTATACGGGATATATACGCGTTTTTTCTTGCACAATGTGCAGTTTATATTGTAAAATCATATATGATATGCAAAAAAGTAATAGGAAAAGAGAAGTACAGATATGGAGAAATTACTTAAGATCATTGCCGATGTGAATTCATCGGTGAACAATTTTATATGGGGAGTGCCATCCATGATATGTATCGTGGGCGTGGGACTGTGGCTCCTCATAAGAAACAGGGGGGTTCAGTTTACAAAGTTTGGATACGCGTTCAAGCATACGTTTGGAAGGATATTCAACAAGAAGGAGACTTCAGATGGTGCCATCAGTCCTTTTCAGGCCATGTGTACGGCGTTGGCGGGAACGGTTGGAACGGGAAATATAGCCGGTGTTGCTGGAGCCATCGCCATAGGCGGTCCTGGTGCGGTATTCTGGATGTGGATCTCAGCACTTCTTGGAATGGGAACAAAGTTTGCAGAGGTCGTACTTGCAGTGTTCTATCGTGAGAAGGATGTGAATGGTGACTGGGTCGGCGGACCAATGTATTACATCAAGAATGGCCTAGGCAAGAATGCTTACATCCTGGCTATAGCATATTCAGTCCTCGGTATACTCACAGTGTTCGGAACAGGAAATGCAACACAGGTCAATACCATCACAACAGCTATAGATTCAGCACTTTTTAATTATAATCTGGCTGACAAGAGCAATACATTTACAATCAATCTTGTGATAGGAATCATAATAGCTATTCTTGTTGGTCTCATACTTATAGGAGGAATCAAGAGAATAGGAAGCGTGACAGAGAAGCTGGTGCCATTCATGGCTGCTATGTATATCATCATGGCTATAATTCTTGTAATAATCAATATCAAGAGTGTGCCGGGAGTGTTCGCTTCTATATTTGAAGGTGCATTCAATCCGAAGTCCGTGACCGGTGGAATAGTTGGAAGTCTGTTCCTCAGCATGAGAAAGGGTGTATCGAGAGGTATTTTCTCCAATGAGGCAGGTCTTGGTACAGGATCCATAGCCCATGCATGTTCTGATGTAAAGCATCCGGTGCAGCAGGGACTCTGGGGAATATTCGAGGTATTTATCGATACTATAGTTATATGTACGCTTACGGCACTAGTAATACTGTGCAGTGGAACTGAGGTAGCCTACGGACAGGCTGCAGGAGCCGATCTCACGATCAACGGCTTTGTTGCAACCTACGGCAACTGGATATCGATATTCACAGCGGTGGCTTTGTGCTGTTTCGCGTTCTCAACCATACTCGGATGGGGACTTTACGGTTCAAGATGTGTCGGATTCCTGTTTGGAAGTAAGCTTATCAAGCCGTTCATGGTTGTGTATGCATTTGTCGCAATCATCGGTGCGACCATGGATCTCGGACTTCTCTGGGATATAGCGGACACCTTCAACGGACTTATGATCATACCTAACCTGATCGCAGTATTCATGCTGTCAGGTACAGTTGTGAAGCTTACCCGTGAGTATTTTCAGGATGGACCGGGCAAGTTTGGGGTTGAGACCGGCAAAGAGAACTGATAAATGAAAGGGACTTTTATATGGAAGAAATATCAAGTGAGATTTCTAACAAGTATGCGATACTTATCGATTCAGAGAATGTATCGGCAAAATATATTGAGAGTATATTTGATGAGCTGTCAAGGCTCGGCTCAATAACGGTGCGGAAGATATATGGGGATTGGTCAAAGAATAACAATGGCTGGGACAAGGATTGTCTGCTGTCATATTCTATACAGCCTGTACAGCAGTTTTCATACACGGCGGGAAAGAATTCAACGGATTCGGCCATGATAATAGATGCGATGGATCTTCTCTATACGAGCAATATAGATGGATTCTGTCTGGTGACAAGCGACAGCGATTTCACTAGGCTTGCATCAAGACTCAGGGAGGCTGGCAAGCAGGTCATCGGAATGGGAGAACGCAAGACTCCGAAAGCGTTCGTGAGTGCGTGTACAAGCTTCAAGATCCTTGATTCACTGGTGACAGAGGATCTCAACAAGCCGGCATCAAAGAATGCCATGCTTGAGGCTGCGGCTGTGGACGAGTCATATATCACAAGCATAAGGGACATAAAGAAGACGGTCTACAATATAATAGATGAGAACGATGACAAGGATAAGAAGACTCATATGGGTGAGATCGGAAGCCGCCTTGTGAACAAATATCCTGACTTTGACGTGAGAAATTATGGGTATTCCAAGCTGTCAACATTCCTCAGTGAGGAGTTTGACGATCTGGATATAGACAGCGGCAGGCAGAAATTTGTGTCCATCAAGAACCATATCGATCCTAAGAGTGCTGTCAAGCTGCGCATAGTGAGACTTCTCACGGAGAATTCTGACACTATGTACAATATGGGACTGCTGAATACAGAACTTAAGAATATTATACCCGGCTTCAGCATAAAGAAATATGGATACAGTAAGTTTTCAAGCTTTCTCAAAAGCTTCGGTTGTTTTGAGATCGTGGGAGACAGGGTAAAATTGACAGATAAGTAGAAAGTGTTTAATGCTTAAATATGTCAAAATTTAGAAAAAATGCCAAATAAATTAACGCTTTTTGTTGAAAATCAATAAGAATAGTGATAAATTGAAAATGTGGGTTTTCAGGTACAGAAAATTCACTATGGGGGAAGAAGTGTACGTGCATATTAAGGAGAGGCATAATCTATGATACTTATTGATACTCAAAAAGAGGAGTTTAGCAAATTAAAAGACATACGTGTTTTTGGACGTATAAGTCATGAGAACAGATTCAACAAGAATCTGCTCGTAATAGGTCTTGGGGGACTTGGAGGCAGGACCGTTTGCGCGCTTAAGGGTATGCTGATGGATAACATCACACCCGAGGATAACATTAATTTCCTCATGATAGATTCAGATATAGCAGAGATGGAGGCTACCATAGATGATAGCAAGGAGGGTGTAGGTTTCAATGCCCTTGAGGTTATCAGTATATACAGACCGGACATTGAGAATGTTCTGGAGAATGGAATCCAGAAGAATCCGATCCATGAGAATCTTGCAAACTGGATGGATCCTGAATTCCCGGCTATCACGATAGGAAGAGACGGAGCAAAGGGGAACAGACAGATTGGACGTCTGATGTTCTCGAATGCATATACGGATGTCAGAATGCTCCTTTTTGATAAGCTTCAGGATGTATACGACAAGACAACGGAGGGAACAGTCGATGTTCTGATCGTATCCGGAATCGCCGGAGGAACCGGAAGTGGAATCCTCTCAGATGTCGCATATAACATTCGTGCGTATGGCAAGGCGAAGAAGTGGAACAATCTGAGGATTGGCGGTTGCCTGCTCACACCGGATGTACTGTTCGGTCATAAGGCTGTATACGAAGATACAGAGCTTGTGGCGAGACTCAATGCAAATGGATGTGCGACCCTCAAGGAAGTTGATTATTATATGAAGCTCTCCGAGAAGGATGACAACTATACATTTATCAGTAAGTCAAACAAGATGGTCATCAGGGAGAATCTCTTTGATGCCTGCATGCTTGTATCAGGTAGAAAGGACGAACAGGGCTACATACCTGAGGGATACATCACAAGGGATACAGCAAGCTTCCTCTACAGGCTAGCCAGCAACAAGTTCATTGGCAACAATGACGTGGAGAACGACAGGAAGCTTCTCAGGGATGTATTTTTTGAGAATGAGGGATATTCCATCACGAACTGGAAGATGGAGCAAAGTGACGAGAATATCAAGAAGTCAAACTGCTATTACAAGGTAGTAAGCGAGGCTGACTACCATATTCCTATCAAAGAGATAGAGAATATGTGTGAGAATGATCTGTTTTCCCAGGCATATAAGGGATTGTTCAGATCTCCGTTCAAGGAGGGCAATGCCGAGGAGGATATCAAGAATGTACTCACAGAGCTCACTGTATTCTTGCAGGAGGAGCAGGGTGAGAATATCAAACTTGCCGTGAACGGTCTCATACAGTACGGTCAGATCACCAAGCCTACATATAAGATGATAAAGAAGAATACGGACGGTCTTCGAGAGGGCTTTGCCAAGAAGATGGAGAACTTTGAGAAGGAACTTCCGGTTATCATAAAGTCGATGAAGAACAAGCTTTGGAGTTCACTTGATGATGTGATATCCAAATATATGAATGAGTTTGGCCCATATGGCGCAATAGATGTCATAGGTGCACCGAGTGCCGGTGTAACAGATTCTACAAAGGGTATGATGGCTGAAGTCAGAAAGCTTGAGAAGATGATGAAGGATTATACACCGTCGGGTGAATATACCAGAATCATTGATTCCATCAAGACCATTGTTGCGAAGAGATTCTTCACTTTCCCTTCAGCGAAGAGGGAGACTGAGAATGGTTATTTCGATGCATGCATCAAGGAAGCACTTGCTGCGGAGAGAACAAAGCTTATAGATGAACTCGATGCACAGGATCTGTTTGGAGATACACTTAGATGGCTTCAGCAGAGGGCAGAGAGACTTGACGAGATATATTCACAGTTTGGAGAGGATCTGAAGAATTCCATCGAGGATCTTGCGAATAACGGTGATAAGGCTGTTGGCAATATACTCAAGAAAGCCAAGAGACATGAATTCCTTCCGACTGATTATGTCACATCCAGAAGGATAAAAGAGATGGAGACAGGGATCATCAAGCTCATGCTGGACAACGAGTCCAATATAGACAGTGGAAGAGTTGTTCCTGTCAAGGATGAGATGGAGAAGATATACAGAGAGCTATTTTCCGGTGTCGGAGCATATGGTCCTGAGAAGATGTTCACAGTGGCATTTGCTGATAAGAAGCTCACGGAGCAGGATCTCAACGTTATGTACGGATCTCCGATCAACGACAGGAGAACATCCATCATGGAGGAGGCTGCCAGGGCGTTTGTGGATGATATATCAGAGGAACAGCCTCTGTGTGTTCTTGCTGACGGATATAAGGAGAAGCTTCTTGCAAAGAAATATATATCGGTTCCAAATGTGATGCCGTATTTCAGCAAGGCAGTCAAAGCGATACTGATGGCTCCACCTTACAATGAGAAGGAGGATTCAATAACGCTCAATCCGGGTGAGATAGAGATCTCGATCGATGATATATTTGTCGGTGTTCCGGTATCCATGATGCAGTGTGCGATGGAGATGCAGATGGCTTACAATGCAGTATATGATTACAAGGGACTTCATATTGATGAGGTGAACAAGGATATGAAGAGCTTCCCTGATTTTGTCACAATATAGGTTAGTTTATACAGCCCTTTAATATGCGAGTATTAAGGGGCTGTATTGTTGTTATGACCATGGCGTATTTGGTAGAAAGAGATGGAATTGGATTTGAATAAATCTTTTAACGGATACAGAGCATATATAATGGATACGGGGGCATTTGCTGACGATGGGATATATGGCAGATGTCTGGATGCAGTATCGGAATACAGAAGGTGTAAGGTGGAACGTCTCAGGAGGCGGGATGACAGGAATGCCAGTCTTGCAGCGGGAATCCTGCTTGCACATGCTCTCAGGGAATGTGCCGGAATTGATGAACGGCTGGTCACGTATGAGAAGAATAAGGCGGGAAAGCCGTTTATAAAGGACATTCAGTTTTCGATAAGCCATACCGAGGGTTGTGTGGCGGCTGCGATAGGCAGTGAGCCTTGTGGTATAGACGTTGAGAGAGTCAGAAGGATACCGGACAGCATAGTTAACCGCCTGTATTCGGATGAGGATAAAAAATGTGTGATGTCGTGTGCACACCCGGAAATATACAGCACATGTGTGTGGACAAGGCGCGAGGCGTACAGCAAGATGACCGGAACAGGCATACTTATGAAGGATGAGGAACAGCAAATGGTCATGGACAATGCGCATATGGAGAAGAAGAATATCTGGCTGGGCAATTATGCAGTATGCAGGGCTGAGTGTGACGGCCGTATGCATATGGATGAAATAGCGGATCCTGCGCATGCAGAGGGAGATATGAATATAGACTTTATAGCTGCATTTTGCGCAGCTTCTGATGGAACTTTTTCACCGGATATTAAGATGATTGATTCGGCTGATATTGTGTGTTATTATGTTTAATTAGGTGTATTAGGAAGAACTACATAAGGAGAAAAAAATGAGTAAAAAAGCTACAAAGGCGCTTAACAATAAATATTATGTCGCAAGATATAATGCGTCTAAGGTGAACGATAACCTTACAAGCAGGGAGAAGAGTGCAGAGGTGCTCAATATAGACAGGACAAGGCTTTCAAGAATAGAGCTTGGCACAGTAGTTCCGTACCCTGAGGAGGTACTTTCCATGTCAAAGGCGTATGACATACCCGAGCTCTGTAACAGCTATTGTTCAGGCGACTGCCCTATAGGAAAAGAGACGGTGAAGCCGATAAATGCGGACAGCCTTGACAGGCTCATACTTCAGTTCCTCGGATCCTCCAAGAAGATGGAAGATATATCTGAGCAGCTTATAGAGATCACCGCTGATGGAATAGTCGATGAGACCGAGGTTGCAGCTTTTGATGCTGTCCTTGAGGAGCTGGAGAAGATGTCTGTGAATATACAGTCGCTTATGCTCTGGGCTCAGAAGAACAGGGACATTTTGAAGAATAAGAATCAATAAATTGTATATGAGGAAAAGATAATGGATGACAAGTTAAGAGAAGAGATCAACAGAAGAAGGACATTTGCCATAATTTCACATCCTGATGCAGGTAAGACTACACTCACAGAGAAGTTTCTGCTCTTTGGCGGCGCAATAAACACAGCGGGATCTGTAAAGGGAAAGGCAAATTCCAAATATGCAGTGTCGGACTGGATGGATATAGAGAAGGAGAGAGGTATCTCGGTAACCTCGTCTGTTCTGCAGTTCAATTATGACGGATATTGCATAAACATACTTGACACACCTGGACATCAGGATTTCTCGGAGGATACCTACCGTACACTTATGGCTGCGGATTCTGCGGTCATGGTGATCGATGCATCCAAGGGTGTTGAGGCTCAGACCATAAAGCTCTTCAAGGTATGTGTCATGAGACATATACCTATATTCACATTTATAAATAAGATGGACAGAGATGCAAGGGATACATTTGAGCTTCTCGATGATATAGAGACTGTTCTCGGTATCAAGACATGCCCTGTCAACTGGCCTATAGGTTCAGGAAAAGAGTTCAAGGGTGTATATGACAGAAAGACCAAGATAGTGTCCACGTTCCAGGCTATATCGACAGGTGGAGCCAAGAAGGCGGAGGAAACAGATTATCATATAGACGATGAGGCTCTCAAGGAGCTTGTCGGCCCATACCTCTTTGACCAGTTAAATGAGGAGATAGAGCTTATAGATGGTGCCACAGAGGAGATGGATATAGAGAAGGTCAGAGCCGGAGAGCTCTCCCCTGTATTTTTCGGTTCTGCGCTGAATACATTTGGTATCGAGCAGTTCCTGAACTATTTTCTTAAGATGACGACACCTCCTATCGGACGTAATTCATCAGAGGGAATCATAGATCCTGTAACAGAGCCGTTCTCAGCTTTTGTGTTCAAGATCCAGGCAAATATGAACAAGGCTCACAGAGACAGAATCGCATTTATGAGAATCTGCTCTGGTAAGTTTGAGGCAGGCATGGAGGTATATCATGCTGCCAGCAAGAGAAAGATCAAGCTTTCCCAGCCTCAGCAGCTTATGGCTCAGGACAGAAAGATCGTCGATGAGGCTTATGCCGGTGACGTTATAGGAGTATTTGATCCTGATCTGTTCTCCATCGGAGATACGCTCACAACAGGCGGAAAGAAGTTTGAGTATGAGGGTATCCCTACATTTGCACCGGAGCACTTCTGCAGGGTTGTTCAGCTCAACAGCATGAAGCGTAAGCAGTTTGTCAAGGGTGTTACCCAGATTGCCCAGGAGGGTGCTATACAGATATTCCAGGAGTACACTGCGGGACTTTCGGAGATCATAGTCGGAGTTGTAGGTGTGCTTCAGTTTGATGTACTTAAGTACAGACTTGAGAACGAGTACGGCTGTGAGATAAGACTTGAGCCGATACCATATAAC
>NZ_JBCPDQ010000001.1:179376-239976 GCF_040915325.1 Coprococcus sp. RTP21281st1_F1_RTP21281_210402 | reverse complement strand
ATGAGGGACTTGAACTTGAGGAGTTCAGAAAGAACTAGATATACGAAGATAAGAGACCATGAAGATGATGAGTGACTTAGGGCACAAATTGGTTTTCATGGTCTTTTTGCGTGCATATATATCAGTAAAAGTGGTGCAAATATGAATAAATTGGCATGTATCTGACAATCCTAGTGTTAGACAGATAACACGTGGAGGGACATGATATGGCGCTGAACAGAGTAGTTATATGTGGTGTAAATACATCGAAATTACCATATCTTACAGAGGATGAGAAGAACATGCTGTTTGACAGGATGGAGCAGGGAGACAGCTCTGCCCGGGAGGAGTTTATAGAGGGGAATCTCCGCCTTGTGCTCAGCGTGATCCAGAGATTTGGCAGTTCAAATGAGAATCCGGATGATCTGTTCCAGGTTGGCTGTATAGGGCTTATCAAGGCGTTGGATAATTTTGACAGAAGTCTCAATGTCAAATTCAGTACGTACGCTGTGCCTATGATCATAGGTGAGTGCAGAAGGTATCTCAGAGATAACAATGCTATAAGAGTATCAAGGTCATTGCGTGATATAGCCTACAAGGCGATATATGCCAAGGAAAATCTCCAGAAGACAAAGGATAAGGAGCCGACGATAGAGGAGATAGCGGAGGAGATAAGTATACCGAAGGAAGATATAGTCATGTCGCTTGATGCCATATCGGCACCGCTGTCCCTGTATGAGCCGGTGTATCAGGAGGGTGGAGACACCTTGTACATCATGGATCAGATAAGAGACAGAAAGAATAAGGAGGAGATGTGGGTTGAAAACCTTGATCTCAGAGAGGCTATGGACAGGCTGTGCGACAGGGAGAAGAATATAGTGAGGCTGAGATTTTTTGAGGGAAAGACCCAGACGGAGGTGGCGGAGGAGATATGCATATCCCAGGCGCAGGTCAGCCGCCTCGAGAAGAATGCGATAAAAAGTCTTAGAAGGTATCTTGAGGACAAATAAACCGGAATGTTGTACACATATAAATATCCCCGCTGGGCCATAGTGAGAACAGCGGGGATATTTATTATACGGTATGTGGATTAAGCTTAGATAAGGTAGCCTGAATCGAGATCGACATCCTTCACGTCGTGTCTTGTGACGAGTCCGTCTTTCTGGATGTCATGCTGTATTTTTTTCAGGGTTTCCATTGGAAGCTCAGTCATGAGAGCAACCTCCTCAAGAGAGATATCGACCTTGAGCATCTTTTCTGCCATATCGTATTTGGCTTTTGTTGTATTGTTCATAAAAATCACTCCTTGGTGTGCTTGGTTAAATCCTGCTCAGCCCATTCTAAGAACTTGTCGTTTGCATCGATCACCTTCTGCATTGCAGCGTGTCCCGGAGCACCGATTGTGTTACGCTTCTGAACACATTCTTCCATGCTGATGGCTGTATATATGTCATCTTCAAATACAGGACAGATGGCCTTGTACTCGTCGAGACTAAGCTGGTCGAGGGAGATGTTCTCCTCTATGCACTTCAGAACGAGCTGGCCGACGATGCCGTGTGCATCACGGAAAGGTACACCGTGATTTACAAGGTAATC
This sequence comes from Coprococcus sp. RTP21281st1_F1_RTP21281_210402, assembly GCF_040915325.1. NCBI lineage: Bacteria > Bacillati > Bacillota > Clostridia > Lachnospirales > Lachnospiraceae > Coprococcus > Coprococcus sp. RTP21281st1_F1_RTP21281_210402. Next base: position 238,401 of record NZ_JBCPDQ010000001.1, on the reverse strand, counting down.
TGCGGCATCTGTTGCGTTGGTGAATCCGTTCTTGGCTGATGCTTCCATTCTAGGCTTGTTGACTGTCATGGTGGCTATCATGCCTGTGAACAGTGCGAGACATCCCTTTACAGTGTCTATCGCGTCAAATGTGAGCTCCTTATCCTCCTGCATATCCTTGTTGTATGCGAGAGGGATTCCCTTCATGGTTGTGAGAAGGGAGGTGAGAGCACCGTAAACCCTGCCTGTCTTACCTCTTACGAGCTCGGCTATATCCGGGTTCTTCTTCTGTGGCATGATAGAGCTTCCTGTGCTGTATGAATCATCGAGCTCAACAAACTGATATTCATTTGAGTTCCAGATGATGATCTCCTCGGAGAAACGTGAGAGATGCATCATGATGGTAGACATGGCGGATAAAAGCTCTATGCAGTAATCCCTGTCGGCAACTGAATCCATGCTGTTGAGAGTCGGACCGTAGAAGTCCAGCAGAGAAGCGGTGAGCTCTCTGTCGAGCGGATATGTGGTTCCTGCGAGGGCACCTGATCCGAGAGGACAGTAGTTCATTCTGTCATATATATCGTTCATTCTGTCGTAGTCACGCTTGAACATCTCCATGTATGCTCCAAAGTGATGTGCCAGAGTTATTGGCTGTGCCTTCTGGAGGTGAGTAAATCCAGGCATGTATGTGTCGATGTGCTCATTCATAAGTCTGTGAAGAGTAGTCAGAAGCTTGTAAATAAGCTCCTTGAGCTCGATGATCTCGTCTCTTACATAGAGCTTCATGTCCAATGCAACCTGGTCGTTCCTGCTTCGTCCGGTGTGAAGCTTTTTGCCCACATCGCCGATCCTGTCTATGAGATTTGCCTCGACAAAGCTGTGTATATCTTCGTATTCTGAAGTGATCTGCAGAGAACCGTTCTCCACATCGTTCAGTATGCCCTTAAGTCCCGCTATGATCTGATCTCTTTCCTCGTCAGTGAGAATACCGGATGAAGCGAGCATGGTTACATGCGCGATACTTCCGCGGATATCCTGTCTGTAGAATTTCTGATCAAATGAAATAGATGCGTTAAAGTTATATACTAATTTGTCTGTTTCTTTTGTGAAGCGTCCGCCCCAGAGCTGAGCCATATTAAATCCTCTTTTCTGTTATTTTTTTGTTTTATGTTGAAAACTGAGTAAATTATAAGGTAGTTTTCAAACAACGTACATTTTACAACATAAAAGTTCGCATATCAACACAAATAAGGTTTATTTATAACCACAGGAAATGCGTGGTTGGTGCTTGCGGCGCAAAAGTACAGATGATAAAATATACAGGCGGATCACCGCAGCAAAGCAGGGATGGAGGATTGACAGGAAGTTTGGGTACAAAAAAGAAGATTCTTGGAGTTATAAGTATTGTAGTTGTTCTCTCGCTGATGATGGTGGGAGTGCGGTGGTTGTTCTTCAATGTGATCAAGAGCAGCCAGATGCTTGATGGCCTGGTGGAGTTCCGGGCGGCCGTTGTCCAGGATATGGAGGACGGAAACGAGTCGGGCATGTATTATGTAAGTAATGTGGCGAAAAGTGATGTGCACAACATCAACAAATATATAGATTCGGCATACGGCTCAGTGGATACGTACAGGATAATAATTGAGACGGGAAGATATCTGGCAATACAGCTCAACTATGAACTGTCGGATAATTATTATGCTGTCAGAAAATATATAGAAGGAACGGATATCCCGGAGGACAACATAAGGGCGAAGCAGATATATGAGGTGATCGACAGCTTTATAAATGACAACATTTCAGATGGCATGAGCGACCTTGACAAGGAGATCGCCGTGCACGATTATATAGTGGAAAACTGTGTCTATGGATATCCCGACAATAATGATGATGCATATACGGCATATGGAGCGCTGGTGCTTCACCAGAGCGTGTGCGACGGCTACGCTGAGGCGTTCTTCATAATCATGTCCTGTCTGGGCGTCAAATGTGACATAGTAGTCGGAAGCACGGAGGAAGGACTTCATGCATGGAATCAGATAGAGCTCGGCGGAGAATGGTATAATGTGGATCTGACATGGGATGACTCGCTGCCGGATATGGGCAGCTATCTGAAGCACACCTATGTGAATGTCGATGACAGCACACTGGAACTGACTCACTCATGGGAAAAGCAATTCTACAGAGAGTGTGCCGACACAGCGTATAATTTCTATAAAAAGAGGTTTTATACCTATGACTCGTTCGATGAGTATAAAAAAGGCATAAGGATACAGATGGGCGGCAGTAATGTGCTGGAAGCTGCTATATATACAGATGACGAAACATTTGACTTGTCATTTCTGTACAATTATGGCAATATAAGGTCTATAAATTATGTGGTGGAAGATATGGGCGGCTACAAAGTTGTCGTCGTATATCTTAATATGAAGTGATAAAAATAGAATTGACATAATGGCGCGGAGGTGCGATATGCGAAAAAGAGAGTTTATGGATGAGTTGAAGAAAGCTCTTGATGGAAATGTCTCAACGCAGACATATTATGACACGATGAATTATTATGAGGATTATTTTAAGAAGCAGAAAGAAGCAGGCAAGTCAGAGGAGGAGATATGTTCATCTCTGGGATCTGCAAGACTGATCGCCAAGACGATCATTGACACAGAGGGACAGGGCGCAAGCGGAAGATATTATGATACAGAATCCTCTTCGTATGATGGTAGCTACAACACCCGCAAAGCCAGCGGAAGCAGTCAGAAGGGCTGGCATGTAAATGTGGACGACGAGGGCAATACAAGCTTTGCTTATGGCAAGCTTGATTTCAGTTCACCGATAGGCAAGGTGCTGACAGCGATAATACTCATTCTTGTGGCTGCACTTGTTATAGGTATAGTGCTTGGAGTTATCTGGCTGGGATTTAAGATAGTGTGGTATATCGTGATACCTGTTGTCATCATTCTGTTCATAGTGAATCTTATTATTTACCTGTTTGGTGGAGGCCGATAAAAAATAAAATAAAAAAAGTGAAAAAAGTTGTTGACAAAACATGGTCACTTGAGTATACTAACAAAGGTGTCAGCGATGACACGAAGTAATATGGGATCTTAGCTCAGCTGGGAGAGCATCTGCCTTACAAGCAGAGGGTCATAGGTTCGAGCCCTATAGGTCCCATTTACAAGACATGGCGAGATAGCTCAGTTGGCTAGAGCATGCGGTTCATACCCGCAGTGTCGAGGGTTCGAATCCCCCTCTCGCTACTATTTGATGAGACGGAAGACATTCCGTCTTTTTTTTATTCATATAAGGAGGATATCACATGAGAGTTGGAATGGGATACGATGTCCACAGACTAGTTGAGGGACGAAAACTTATAATCGGAGGAGTTGAGATTCCATATGAGAAAGGACTCCTTGGACACAGCGATGCGGATGTACTTCTTCATGCGATAATGGATGCGCTTCTCGGTGCTGCGGCGTTGGGGGATATTGGAAAGCATTTCCCTGATACTGATGAGAGGTATAAGGGAGCGGACAGCATGAAGCTCCTGTCAGAAGTGAAGAGACTTCTCGAGGAGAAGCTCTACATCATCGAGAACATAGATGCGACCGTAATTGCCCAGAGCCCTAAGATGGCGCCGTACATTGATCAGATGAGGGAGAATATCTGTAATTGCCTGTGTATAGACAAGGATCAGGTCAATATCAAGGCGACAACGGAGGAGAAGCTTGGGTTTACCGGAGGGGGACTTGGAATAAGCTCCCAGGCGGTGTGCCTCATAGAGTCGGCATTTAATTACGCCGGAGATGATGCCGGAGCTGTCAGAACGGCAGGCTGTGGCGGATGCGGTGGATGTCCAGCGGGAATAAGATGACAAAACAGCCCATGTATGCTAGAATATAAGGGCTTAGAATTTTAAAGAACTTAAGGAGAAAAAAGGTATGTTAAATGATGGTTATGCAGAACATATAGTTAAGGCGAAGACACCTGCGAGTGTTACCTGCGGTATGGCTGCCGGAATCGTGCTGATGATCGCCGGACTTGGCGCAGCGATGTTCGTTCAGGGCTTTGGCAGTATTGGATTCTTAGTTGCGATTGCAGGTGCTGTTGTATTTGGTATTTTTGTTTCCAGAAGAGAGACGGAGTATGAATATATAATGGTGAATGAGGATATAGACATCGCAAGGATCATTGCAAAGAAGAGCAGAAAAAAGATCATGAGCTTCAGCAACGCCGATGTAAAGTTCATTGCGAAAGAGGGATGCATTTACCTCGACAATGAGCTTCAGCAGGACAGCTCAATAAAGACCAGGGATTTCACATCCGGCAATAAGCAGAATCAGGATGGTGTGTATGTGTTCGTCCTCAACAAGAACGGCAAGGCTGAATTCGTGAAGCTTGAGCTCTCAGACAGAACTATTGATCATGTAAATAACTTTTTCAGAGGAAAGTATAAAGAATAAATAATATTGACCCTCACGGTTGATACTAAACTGTATATATACAGGAGGTGTCGCTGTGAGGGTCTTTGTGTGTAAGTGCTTTACTATATTTATGACGGGTGGGATGATATATTATTTCCTGGAGATATCGGCCAGGCATTATTCCCATTATTCCATGATAATTTGTGGAGGTCTTGCTACGCTTTTGTGCGGCGGACTGAACCAGATGTTTCCGAAGATGGGGATACTTGCGCAGATGCTGGTTTCCTCTGTGATAATATCTGAGCTGGAGTTTCTGACCGGGTATGTTGTGAATATAAGACTAGGACTTAACGTGTGGGATTACTCTGATATGCCGTTAAATCTTGCGGGGCAGATATGTGTGCCTTATTCTATCCTGTGGATGTTCCTGTCGCTGATCATAATATATGTGGATGATGAGATACGGTGTCATATGTATAATGAAGAAAGGCCTGAGTACAGATTAATATAAAATATGGGAAAAAGCTCTTGATTCCATAGGGGAGTGGAGTAACAGCTTTTTCCCATATTCCATGTGTGTGCATATTTAATAAATTCCGTGTGAAAATATTATGATTCAAGGGGAGTAATCTTTAAACCCTTATAAAGCTTAGTATAAAGATTGCGCTCATCAGAGTACAACATTATACCACGTGAATCGCGTACGATATACGCATATTTGTTCTTCTGCACATTCATGTAAAGAACTTCATCAACGTTGAGCTCCTTGGCTTTGACCTTGGCAACGCTGACGCTGAGCGGCTCTAACTTGTACTTTTTAATTGCCTGCTGAACTGTCATAATCTACACCTCCATTGATAAATGATCATAACGTGCTTTAGTAACTATCTACAGTATATTGTAAAGATATAACAAAGTCAACTAGTAAACATGCACAAATGTGCAAAAGATAATCGAATGTTGTAAAATGTGGTGTGAAATATCAACAAAAAAAGGAGAAAACGATGATGCAAAATGCAAATTATTATCAAATGATGGAGAGACAGATAGCTGAATTTGATAGTGAAAATACACAATGCGGCAGAAAAAAACTGTTGCTGCACTGCTGTTGTGCGCCATGTTCCAGCCATTGTCTGTCGGTCCTTGCGGAGCATTTTGACATAACAGCTTATTTTTACAATCCAAATATAACGGATTACGATGAGTACATAAAAAGATTCCGTGAGCTTGACAGATTTGTACATGAAGTATATGTGGAAGGAGTGGATGTCGAACTGGCGGAGCATGAGCCGCAGGTGTTTCTGGATATGGCTAAGGGCAGGGAGGATCTTCCTGAGAGAGGACTCAGGTGCTATGACTGCTATAAGCTGAGACTTGAGAAGAGCGCGATCCATGCGAAGAAAAATGAATATGACGTATTTACGACCACATTGTCGATAAGCCCCCACAAGAATGCGGACTGGCTGAACGAGATAGGTGCAGAGATGAGCAGGAAATACGACATAGATTATCTGTTCAGTGATTTCAAGAAGAAAAATGGATATAAGCACTCGATAGAGCTGTCAAAGGAATATGGATTATACAGACAGAATTTCTGTGGATGTGAATTTAGCAGACGGGCTGCTGAGCTCAGAGATGAAAAAAATAATAAAAATATTGAATAAAAAACAAGATTTTTGCCGTGAACACAAAAATAAAAAATATATCGAAAAAAATATTGTACCGCCTTGTCAAATGTGGTAGTATTTATTAAATTAAGAAAAAAGAGGCCAATAAATGAGGGTTATCTCAAGCGTTTCCCCCGTTTTCACTCTTTTTTTTTGAGCAAAAATAGAAAAAATGAAAGGAATACGATTATGAAAGCTTTTTTGATACTTGAAGACGGACACGTGTTTGAAGGTAAAAGTATTGGCTCTACTGACGAGATAATCAGTGAGATAGTATTCAATACTTCGATGACCGGCTATCTGGAAATTCTTACAGATCCATCATATGCAGGGCAGTCAGTATGTATGACATATCCGCTTATAGGCAACTACGGTGTATGCAGAGAGGATATGGAGGCTGGCAGACCTTGGCAGTCAGGATTCATTGTTAGAGAGCTCTGCAAGACTCCTAGTAATTTCAGAAGCGAGATGACCATAAACGAATTTCTTGTTGAGAATAATATAACTGGTATAGAAGGAATAGATACCAGAACACTTACCAAGATCCTCAGGAAAGATGGTACCATGAGAGGTATGATCACAACTGATGAGAATTATGATTTTGATGAGTGCATGAAGCGTATTAAGGCATGGAAGATGGGACATGTTGTTCTCGATGTTACATGTAAGGAGAAAATATTCTATCCTGGTGACGGATTCAAGGTTGCAGTCATCGATCTCGGTGTTAAAAAGAACATCGTCAAGTCCCTCCTTGCAAGAGGTTGTCAGGTTACTGTATATCCTGCAGAGACACCTGCTGAGGAGATCATCGCAGACGCTCCGGACGGAATCATGCTTACAAATGGTCCTGGAGATCCAAAGGAGTGTAAGGTCACAATAGCTCAGGTAAAGAAGCTTTTCGATACAGATATTCCAATTTTTGCTATATGTCTTGGACATCAGCTCATGGCGCTTGCCAACGGCGGTGATACAGAGAAGATGAAGTACGGACACAGAGGTGCAAACCATCCTGTAAGAGATATGAAGACCGGCAAGGTATATATTTCAACACAGAATCACGGATATATGGTCAAGGAAGACAGCCTCGACAGAAAGATCGCAGAGGTCAGCTTCGTCAATGTAAATGACGGAACAGTAGAGGGAGTTCACTATCTTGGAAAGAATGCACAGACAGTTCAGTTCCATCCGGAGGCATGTGCAGGTCCGCTGGATACAGATTCACTGTTTGATACATTTATGAATATGATGGAGGTGTCAAAGTAATGCCAAAGAATCCTAATATAAAAAAGGTTGTAGTTATCGGATCAGGTCCTATAGTCATCGGTCAGGCTGCTGAGTTTGATTACGCCGGAACACAGGCGTGCCGTTCTCTTAAGGAAGAGGGACTGTGCGTTGTCCTCATCAACTCAAACCCTGCAACCATCATGACGGACAAGGATATAGCAGATAAGGTATATATTGAGCCTCTTACGGTTGATGTTGTAAAGGCTATCATTGAGAAGGAGAAGCCGGACAGCCTTCTGCCGACACTCGGCGGTCAGGCAGCCCTCAACATCGCCATGGAGCTTGATGAGTCAGGTTTCCTCAGAGAGCATGACGTGCTTCTTATAGGAACATCATCAACGACCATCAAGAAGGCCGAGGACAGACTTGAGTTCAAGAAGACTATGGAGAAGATCCATGAGCCTGTAGCACCTTCAGAGGTCGTTACAACAGTTCAGGGCGGTCTTAACTTTGTCAAGAAGATTGGATACCCTGTAGTTCTCCGTCCTGCATATACACTTGGAGGTTCAGGTGGTGGTATCGCTGAGAATGAGGAAGAGTTCAAGGAGATCCTCATGAACGGTCTGAGACTTTCACGTGTAGGACAGGTTCTTGTCGAGAGATGTATCGCAGGATGGAAGGAGATCGAGTACGAGGTTATGCGTGATGCAAATGGTACATGTATAACCGTATGTAACATGGAGAACCTTGATCCTGTCGGAGTACACACTGGAGACTCTATAGTCGTGGCTCCATCACAGACACTTGGTGACAAGGAGTACCAGATGCTCAGAAGCTCAGCACTGAACATTATCTCAGAGCTCAACATCAAGGGTGGATGTAACGTTCAGTTTGCTCTGAATCCTAATTCATTTGAGTATTGTGTTATCGAGGTAAACCCAAGAGTTTCAAGATCATCAGCACTTGCATCAAAGGCAACCGGATATCCTATTGCAAAGGTATCTGCCAAGATAGCCCTTGGATACAACCTGGATGAGATCAAGAACGCTATTACAAAGAAGACATATGCCAGCTTTGAGCCGGCACTTGATTACGTGGTTGTCAAGATCCCTAGACTTCCATTTGATAAATTCATCGCCGCTGACCATGATCTGACAACACAGATGAAGGCAACCGGTGAGGTTATGAGTATCTGTACAAACTTTGAGGGTGCACTTATGAAGGCTCTCCGTTCACTGGAGCAGCATGTAGACAGTCTCTGGTCAAGCAGATACAAGGATATGACAGACGAAGAGGTTATAAAGCTTCTCGGACATGTTGATGACAGACGTATCTATGTCATAGCTGAGGCTATCAGACGTGGAATATCATACGATCAGATCTATGACATCACCAAGATCGACAGATGGTTCATAGACAAGATCCACAACCTTGTTAAGGCTGAGAGAAAGATAATCGAGTCCAAGGGAGATATCTCCAAGGAGCTAATGAAGGAGATCAAGAGAGTTGAGTTCCCTGACAAGGTTATCGCGAGACTCACAGGCAAGACAGAGAAAGAGATCAGACAGATGCGTTACGACTACGGTGTAACAGCACACTTCAAGATGGTTGATACATGTGCAGCAGAGTTTGATGCCATGACTCCATATTACTATTCATGCTTTGATTCTCTGGAGAACGAGGTCGCTGAGGATAACTCAAAGAAGAAAGTAATGGTACTTGGTTCAGGCCCGATCAGAATCGGACAGGGTATCGAGTTCGATTACTGTTCAGTTCACAGCACATGGGCATTTGAGAGAAAGGGTTACGAGACAATCATCGTCAACAACAACCCTGAGACAGTCAGTACAGACTTTGATATAGCAAACAAGCTTTACTTTGAGCCTCTTACAGCGGAGGATGTTGAGGCTATAGTAAATCTGGAGCATCCGGATGGAGCTGTTGTACAGTTCGGTGGACAGACCGCTATCAAGCTCACAGAGGCACTCATGGAGATGGGGGTACCAATCCTTGGAACAAGTGCAGAGAATGTAGATGCAGCAGAGGACAGAGAGCTCTTCGATGAGATCCTTGAGAAGTGCTGTATACCAAGACCTGCTGGTAAGACGGTATTTACAAGAGAGCAGGCGCTTGAGGCTGCAAATGAGCTGGGTTATCCGGTACTTGTAAGACCTTCATACGTTCTCGGTGGACAGGGAATGCAGATCGCGATCTCTGATAAGGATATCATAGAGTTCATGGATATCATCAACAGACATACCCAGGAGCACCCAATACTTGTAGATAAGTATATCATGGGTAAAGAGGTCGAAGTCGATGCTGTATGTGATGGAGATGACATACTTATCCCTGGTATCATGGAGCATGTTGAGAGAGCCGGAATACATTCAGGAGACAGTATCTCGGTATATCCTGCACAGACACTCTCACCAAAGACAAAGAGAGTCATCGCTGATTACACCAAGAAGCTTGCAAACAGCCTGCACGTAATCGGACTTATAAATATACAGTTTATTGCATACAATGATGAGGTATATGTAATAGAGGTAAATCCTCGTTCAAGCCGTACAGTTCCATATATAAGCAAGGTAACAGGAATACCTATCGTAGATCTTGCAACACGTGTTATCACAGGTGAGAAGATCAAGGATATGGGTTACACACCTGGTCTTCAGCCGGAGTCAGAGTATTTCGCGATCAAGAAGCCTGTATTCTCATTTGAGAAGATCAGAGGCGCTGAGATAAGCCTTGGACCTGAGATGAAGTCAACAGGAGAGTGCCTTGGTATATCCAAGAACTACAATGAGGCTCTGTACAAGGCATTCCTTGGAGCCGGAATCAATCTTCCAAAGACCAAGAAGATGATCCTCACAGTCAAGGACTCAGATAAGATGGATGCTATAAATATTGGTAAGAGATTTGCTGCTCTTGGATATGAGATATATTCAACAAGAAGCACATGCAGAGTTCTCAATGAGAATGGTGTTCCTGCAAAGCTCATCAACAAGGTTGAGGAGCCATCACCAAATCTGCTTGACCTGATACTGAGCCATGAGATCGATCTGATCATCGACACTCCATCACAGGGTGTTGAGAGAAGCAAGGATGGATTTATCATCAGACGTCACGCAGTTGAGACAGGTGTTACATGTCTTACAAGCCTTGATACAGCCGATGCGCTGCTCACAAGCCTTGAGACCGCTGATACCACAAAGCTTTCACTTGTGGATATAAGCGAGATATAAGTTCTGATTAAACAGATAAAAAATGGGGCAAAATGATAAACAACGTTAAAAGGGGTTGTCATTTTGCCTCATTCAATTTATGCTTGTTAGCATGTGGGATGTCACAAGGCATCTTCCCTGCGTGGCATAGAAATGAATACATTATAATTGATAGAAATAAGAGGTGAAATATGCATAATGTTCCTACAGATGAGGTGTTTGTCATAGGACATAAGAATCCGGATACGGATTCTATATGTTCAGCGATTGCGTACGCCCATCTGAAAAATCAGCATGAGAACAAATACATTCCAAAGAGAGCTGGAAATATAAATAAAGAGACACAGTTTGTCCTTGATTATTTTGGTGTGCAGGCGCCGGCACTTGTGAGCAATGTAAATGTACAGGTGAAGGATATAGCATACAGAATAGTTGATGGTGTGTCGGGAGATATCACCATGAAGAGAGCATTTGAGATAATGCAGGATAACGACGCCACGACACTTCCGGTTGTCAATAATGGCAAGATAAAGGGAATAATAACGGTCGGAGATATAGCCGAGGCATATATGCTTGAGAAGGATGATAATTCCCTGTTCATAGCTGGTACAAAGTTCTCACACATAATAGATACTATAAATGGCGAGCTTGTGTACGGTGACGCCGACGAATATGTTAAGGATGGAAGAGTGATCGTGGGAGCTGCCCAGGTTGACATCCTTGAGAGACATGTCAAGGAAAATGACATAGTCATAGTGAGTGACAGGGTTGAGGCTCAGCTTGCGGCCATAAACTGCGGTGCGAGCATGCTTATAGTATGTCTTGTGAACAGTATATCTGACGTGGTTCTGGAATTTGCGAAGAACAAGGGCTGTGCGGTTGTTGTTACACCGACGGACACCTATGCTGTTGCCAGACTTATCGGACAGAGCATGCCTATAGGATTCTTTATGATAAGAGACCGTATCATGACATTCTATGAGGATGACGATATAGATACACTTAAGACGACCATGGCAAAGACCAGAGTGAGATACTTTCCGGTTACGGACGGCTATGGCAACTACAAGGGACTTGTATCAAGGCGTAACTACATCAATGCGAGAAAGAAACAGCTCATACTTGTTGATCACAATGAGAGAACCCAGTCTGTTGACGGCGTGGAGAATGCCGAGATACTCGAGATAATCGACCACCACAGGATCGCGAATATAGAGACCATGAATCCTGTGTATTTCAGAAATCAGCCACTTGGATGTACCGCTACGATAATCTATCAGATGTACAAAGAGCAGAATGTCAAGATAGATAAGCCGATAGCTGGACTTCTCTGCGCAGCGATACTTTCCGATACACTGGCATTTAAGTCTCCGACGTGTACATTCATAGACGAGGCTGCTGCAAAGGAGCTTGCAAGGCTTGCAGAGATAGACATATATGAATTTGCCATGGAGATGTTCGACGCGGGAAGCAACCTCAAGGACAAGACCATGGATGAGATACTTCATCAGGATTTCAAGAAATTCGACATTGGAGATATGGTTGTTGCTGTTGGACAGATCAATTCCGTCAATGAGAAAGAGATAGACAGAATAAGAAACGGTATGCGTGAATTCCTCGGTGGATATATGGAGCCTGGCTGTGATGTGGTCCTGTTTGCAATGACCAATATTCTTCAGGAGGGCTCAGGTATCATATGCGTGGGAGAGAATGCACAGGAACTGTGCAGCAAAGCATTTGGTGTGCAGCTTGAGGATAGCTATGCATATCTTCCCGGTGTTGTATCAAGAAAGAAACAGATAGTTCCTGCTCTTGTAAAGGCGACACATCAGATATAGACAGGATCGTATATAGAAGGTAACAGTATGGATATATATACAACAAATGCGTATATAAGAGATACATTTGGAGAGAAATTATATAAGATATCATTGAATGCAGGAACCACCTGTCCCAACCGTGATGGTAAAGCTGGGACAGGTGGATGTATTTTTTGCAGTGCCAGCGGCTCGGGAGATTTCTCTGAGGATGCAGTCATGAGTATAGATGAACAGATAGAACTGGCAAAAAAGAGGATATCAGGCAAATGCAAATGCGACAGATATATAGCGTATTTCCAGTCATATACAAATACATACGGTGATGTCGATGCTTTGCGCGAAAAGTTTCTGGCGGCTGCAAGAAGGGATGACGTTGCGGCTGTATCGATAGCCTCCAGACCGGACTGCTTTGGCCCGGAGGTCATAGATATGATAAAAGATATAATAGCTGTTAAACCTGTGTGGATAGAACTTGGCCTCCAGACAGCAAATGACAGGACAGCACAGCTCATCAACAGGTGTTATGACATAAGTGTGTATGATGAGACGATGAACAGACTCAGAGAACTGGGAGTTCACATTATAGTTCATATGATAATAGGCCTGCCCGGTGAGACGAAGGAGGATATGATTGATACGGTAAGGTACATAGTGCGAAGCGGCGCAAATGGTATAAAGCTCCAACTGCTTCATGTCCTCAGGGGAACTGTTCTTGAAAAAATGTATGAGGAAGGAGTGTTCCGTGCACTGACATTTGCTGAATACGCAGATATTTTGTGTGATTGTCTTAAAGAGCTTCCTCCTGATATGGTTGTTCACAGGTTCACCGGGGATGGGCCTAAGAATATTCTTGTTGCGCCTCTGTGGAGTGCTGATAAGAAGAGAGTTATAAACGATTTGAACCGTATTATTTCGAAATTGTGAGTCTGCTAGCAGCTCAGTGCAGACTTTAAAAACAGCCTGAGATTTTCCCTGCCGTTGTCGTCAAGCTGATCACAGTCGGACATTATTCCTGTCGCTTCCGGTGGAAGAGTCCTGCCGTGGCTGTAGGCGAGGAACACTTCGCTGATGTCCATCTTATTTTTCTTTGCTATATCGATGCAGGTGAGCAGCACCAGATGACTCATATTAATACTGTATAAATTGGATATTCTGATAAGATTTATGAGATCCGGGATTCGCTCTCCACATTCATAGTGCGAGTAGGCGGAGACGGACACCTTCAAGATGGCGGCTATTTCCTGCTGCCTTTTTCCGTGGCTGCGCCTTAGAGACTTCAGTGCGCCGCCTATCACTGCACAGTTAAAATCCTGATCGGATGAATCGTCTTCATACACCGACGGATCAATGTTGCGTTCTTTTCTTTTTTTCATATTTTCCTGTTTTCTCCTTAAAAATAATATTTACTGTAATTGGTGGGTATAATACTGGATCTACAGTCTGGAATTTTTAGATGCTAGATTTGCCACAAATGTGTCTATAAGTTGACGGTCGCTGTCGCTGAGAGATCTGTAATTGCCCAGCATGTCTGCTGTGCTCTGGTTAGATTCTATGGCGGTCATGTATGAATTGTCCTCCATGACGATCTGTAGTGGCTTTGGATGCCCCTGCATGTATCTTGATGACAGGGTGTATGCATATAGAAAATCGTGGTTGAGAAGCTCTGACAGCTTTATGGCCTGTTCTATATTAGGGATGTTTCTTCCTTCCTCGTAGTTGGCATATCCGGATCTGGAAATAGATAGCGCTGCTGCGACATCCTGCTGTGTGAGTCCTGCCTTCTGTCTGAAATATCTGAGAAGGGCAGGTAGTGGATTGGATGAATGTGGTTTCATGTTTCACCTCCTTTGAATGTTTTTCTGCATTGTACACAAAAATAGTCCGTTGTAAATCAAAATGTAATAAAAGTGTTGTTTGATGTAATAATTAATCACATGTGGGATGGAGAGTATGATATAATTATCTGAAAAAACAATCGGAGGTTACCAAAATGAGTCTTGCAGATGATCTCTTTATAAACATGTGTAAAGATATAATCGATAATGGATATAGTACGGAGGGGGAGAAGGTCAGACCAAAGTGGGAAGATGGAACATATGCCTACACCATAAAGCGTTTTGGTGTTGTCAACAGGTATGATCTGTCAAAGGAATTTCCTGCGATAACACTTAGAAAGACGTATGTGAAGTCGGCTATTGATGAGCTGCTCTGGATCTGGCAGAAAAAGTCAAATAATGTTCATGATCTCAAAAGCCATATATGGGACAGTTGGGCAGATGAGAACGGTTCCATAGGAAAAGCATATGGATATCAGCTTGGTGTAAAGCATAAATATAAAGAGGGCATGATGGATCAGGTGGACAGACTGATATATGACCTTAAGAATAACCCATACAGCAGAAGAATGCTCACTAACATATATGTTCATCAGGACTTGAGTGAGATGAATCTGTATCCGTGCGCGTACAGCATGACATTCAATGTAACAGGGGACAGGCTCAACGCTATACTGAATCAGAGATCCCAGGATGTGCTTGCGGCCAACAACTGGAATGTTGTCCAGTATGCGGTACTGGTACATATGCTTGCCCAGGTCACGGGCTTTAAGCCGGGAGAACTGGTACATGTGATCGCGGATGCACACATATATGACAGACATATACCGATAGTCAAGGAGCTGATAACAAGACCTACACATCCTGCTCCAAAGTTCTATATGAATCCGGATGTCAAAGATTTCTATGACTTTACTCTGGATGATTTCAGGATAGAAGACTATGAGACAGGACCACAGATTAAGAATATTCCTATTGCGATATAAGACTATGAAGCATGGGACGGGAATTATACAGATGGAGGACATATGAAGTTTATTGCAGCGGTAGATAAGAATTGGGCCATTGGAAATAAAGGCAGATTACTGATAAGGATATCGGAGGATCAGAGAAATTTCAGACAGACCACGATGGGGCATGTCGTTGTTCTCGGAAGGAAGACTCTGGAGGAGTTTCCGGGCGGAAGACCGCTCAAGGGAAGGGCAAATATAATTCTCAGCAGGAATCCTGAATATGCAGTTGAGGATGCGGTGGTTGTCCACTCAATGAATGAACTGTTTACAGAACTGGCAAAATATGACACGGATGACATTTTTGTCATAGGCGGACAGACTATCTACGATGAGCTCATACCATATTGTGATGAGGCAGTAATCACCAAAATAGACAGGGAATTTGAGGCCGATGCCTTCATTTCGAATCTCGACAAACTGGACAACTGGGATGTGACGGATGAGAGACCGGGTGAGGATGTGTCAGAGGTGAATTTCACATTTGTCACATATAAAAATAGTGACCTGAAGAAATAAATTATAATTATTTTTATAATATTCACAAAAAAGCACCTTTTTTTGATTAAAAATTCACAAAAAACATTTGTTAAATGAAGATTATTGTGATACAATTTTTTTATATTTGGGAGGTGCGCTAATGAAGGAAGTATTAATTACATCGGGAACAAGCTTTGAGGGATATGATATCGTTGGCTATGGAACATACAAGTTCACACAGACGATACTTAATTCCAACTTTTTGAAGGATTTCGGAACATCTATTGCGGATATTGCCACGGATAGAAGAGATATCTATCAGGAGAAGATCGATGAGATCCTCAATGAAACAATCAATAATTTCACAGATATGGTCCGTGAGACGAAGTACAATGCTGTAGTTGGATTCAGAACAGGTGTTGAGGAATACACCAACAACGTAACTGCTGTTGTTGCCAGTGGAACTCTGGTAAACATAAAGGAGCAGTACAAGTCGGAATTTGACAAGAGCAGCTTCATCAGAAACGAGATATATGTAAGAAACTATTACGACCTGCTCGTGCCAAGAGCATCAAAGGTGGTGCTTGCATCAGAGGGTAAGGGAACAAAGATTTCCGTGTGGTTCAACAACTACAATAACGACGATATAAAGGCACTTAAGGCAGAGCTTCAGTTCACCAATATCTATGGTGACAATATAACACTGCCGGATGTTGATTTTACATTTGATAAGACCAACCTCAAGCTCCTCAAGTCGGATTATGTGGAGTGTAAGCTTCCGGACAAGTATATAAAGATGATATCCTCCGTCAAGGTATACATCAAGAAGTATGTCAAGGCCAGCGGAGTATACGAGATAGATGCGGATTCTATCGGAATTGAGATGTCTGACGTTAAGTTTAAGGCACTCAAGCTCAAAAAGGGAATTGATGCAGTTGCAAACTACAAGTCAGACGGACTTGTGTGGACATGTAACTGTGGACACGTAAACGAAGGCGGCGCAGAGGAATGTGTGATCTGTGGAAGAAAGCAGGATGAGATGAAGAACTCTATCACATTCAACTACGAGCCTATGCTTGAAGAGATGAAGACAAAAGAGTATGTAATAGAGATCAAGGATGTACTCATGAAGTACATCAAGGACATTGATACAGGAATGAGAATGCAGCTTCTTGAGATCATGGAGTCCGGTCTTAATTACGAGAAGAGCAGAGGATCCATGAAGGACTCTGTTATTGAGAAAGTTGAGAATCTCTTCCTTGGATTATAGGGA
The DNA here is from genome assembly GCF_040915325.1 of Coprococcus sp. RTP21281st1_F1_RTP21281_210402. Classification (NCBI taxonomy): domain Bacteria; kingdom Bacillati; phylum Bacillota; class Clostridia; order Lachnospirales; family Lachnospiraceae; genus Coprococcus; species Coprococcus sp. RTP21281st1_F1_RTP21281_210402. The sequence goes on along the minus strand of NZ_JBCPDQ010000001.1, from coordinate 221,468 downwards.
TTATAAGACGATATGCAACAGTACATGGTACAGATAATAAAAAATCTTAAGGAGAAGGGTTACAGACAACTCAATCCGGAAAGTAACAATGTATACGGCAGAGCAGACAGCGATGCCGTATATATTGTTGTTATAGGCAGTAATCATAATCTTGATTCTGAGACTCTGAAAAAGTTCAATAATAAAATATTGCTTGATGTTTCTTCGGATTCGCATAGAAAAGTCAATCTTCTCAATATACTCATCACTCCAAACGGAATGTTTGATGATATGACAAAAAAGATAGTTGAAGAACTGGACAATGTCTGGCTGTTCGCGGAGGATTACGGAAAACTGTATATATTTGAGAATCAGCCCACTGACTTTGACTCACTCTATGATGTGATCGATAAAAAAACGGTGGTGGATAACCGCAGATCCCAGCACAATCTGATAAGAATGTTCGGTGTTGTAACACCGATATTACTGTTGATAAATATTCTGGTGTACGTTGCATGTATCTTTGTCTATCAACCTACGGAACTGGCTGTGGAAGTGCTTGCGATATCAGAAAAAGGACAATATTACAGATTCCTGACATCAATGTTTACACATTTTGGAATAGCACATCTGGTTGGAAATATGGTAATTTTGATCGCACTCGGTGCGAGGGTTGAGAATATAATAGGCAGATTCAATTATATCATAGTTTATATTGCCACGGGTCTTACTGCGTCATTTGCATCATACATAGATTGTTTTTATAATAATACATATGCTTACTCGGCTGGTGCATCCGGAGCGATATTTGGTCTTCTGGGAGTGCTGGTTGTCATAGCATTTTATAATAAGGGCCGGGTGAAGGATCTGTCACTTATTAATATGCTTATATTATTTATTCTGACACTGGTTAACGGAAAGATGTCAGAAGGTATTGATAATGTTGCCCATGTGGCGGGATTTGCGGCCGGGTTAGTGGCCGGGATAGTCCTTTTGCTGACCAATCAAAAGGTTGTAAAGAATAGCCGTTTATGATAAAATAATACGATGATAAAAAAGTGGGAGGCTGGGTTATGAGTACTGGAATCAGTATGTCAAGTGTAAACAAAATAAAGGAACTTGCAGACAATGGCGATTACAGTCTCGCTCTCGATATACTTGAACATCAGGATCTGTCGAAGTCACTTAGTCCACAGTTTATTAGAATATGCGGCGAGGTGTATTACGAGAACAAAAGATATCCTGAGGCCAGAGCGGCGCTTGTCAAGGCACATGCCATGGCTCCGGCTGGTAACAAGATAATATATTCTTTGATAAAACTGTATTTATCCATGGGATTTACACAGCTTGCAGAGCATTATTTTGAGATATATACATTTAATCAGGCCAATAAGGATGCAGGTACATACAGACTTGAATATATGATAGCCAAGGCACACAGGAAGCCCGTGAATGAACTTTACAGCATACTGGTGTCGGCGAATGATGTTGAGACGGATGAAGAGTGGGATTTTGAGATGCTTCTGCTTCATGCGTACATAAGAAACAGGGAGAAGTTTGACAGCGCCTGTGTTGAATTCAGAGCGCATTACAAGAACTCTTCACATTTGTATATGCTGGACAAGCTCATGGGCGGCGATGTGGATCTTGAATCCATGATTTATTGTTATCCTGACACGGAGATGTCGGATGATGATCCTGAGCAGGCAGATACAAGAGCAAATGAAAATAAGATATTGGAAGAAGACGATCTGAGAATGCATCCAAAGGATGCTAAGATCATGATCATGGTCGAGGATGACGCACCTGTGACGAGTTCCATGAAATTCAAGCAGATGTGGATTAGATCGAAGGATAAAAAAGAGCAGAAAAAGGAAGCTCGTCAGGAAGAAGAGAATTCTGAGCCGAAGAAGAAATCCAGAGGTTTATTTGGATTGATGTCAAGGAAAGAGGAAGAGCTTGTCGAGCAGGAGATGGAATCTCTGAAGAACGAGAATCTTGACAAGGAACAACTGCTCGAGGAAGTTATTTCCGATACCGCTGATGATGCCGGGAATACGGCAAAGCCTGAGCTCAAGGCGATGATCAGTGACAGTGAGAAAGCTCCTGAGGGAAAGTCGCAGGATATGACCGAGATAAGCGGGGAGCTGACTCCTGAGGATGCAGCGGTGTATAACAAAGATAACGACAATGAGTATGAGGATTCCGAACCGGTGGAGGAAGATAATTATGTTATCGAAGAAGAGCCGGAGGAAGTAGTCATGGTTGAAGTTGATGGTGACGATTCTGATGACGTATCTGACAGTGCGTCAGATCGCGATTCTGAAGACGATACTGTTGTGGAGACCTTTGATCCTGAGTTCGAGGGAGACTTTGAGGATGGATTTGAGGCGGATGCAGAGCCGGAGACTTTGCCTGATGAACCGGTTGAATCAGAAACGTTTGATTTTGATAAAGCCTTTGAATCTCTTGAGGAGTTCGAGGTTGACGATGAAAATCTTGAGGATCTGATGGAAGATGCGGAGTCTCAGAATGATGTGGAAGAAACTGCTGTTGAGCCGGGTGTAGAGCAGAATGAACCGGAAGTTGATGAAGTCTCAGTTGAGATCGAACCGGAGATCGAAGAAGAATTCGAGGTAGATGCAGATTCTGAGCCTGAATTCGAAGAAGAACTTGAGGTTGGTGCAGAATTCACGATCGAGGCAGAGCCAGAGACTGAGGAAGAATTAACAGTCGAGGCAGAGCCGGAGGTTGAGGAAGAATTCACAATCGATGCCGAAGCGGAGATTGAAGATGAATTTGAGACTGAAGCTGAGCCAGAGTTAGAAGAATATACAATCGATGCGGAATCTGAGGAATCTGAGATGGAAGAAGTTCCAGTGGAAGTCGAACCAGAGGTGAAAGAATTTGAAGCTGAGGCTGAACTGGAGATCGAAGAAACTGAGGCTGAAGCTGAATCAGAGGTCGAAGAGGAATTCACAATGGAAGCAGAGGATAAGTCAGAAGAGAAAATTGCGATGGAGACAGAACCGGAAAAGCCAAAGAATAATGGCTTCCCGGTGTTTAAGAGCAGTCTGTTCCCTGACTACAACACAGAGAATGCAGCACTGTATGATCTGTCGGCAGAGAAAGATATAAATGCAGAGATAGAGGCTGATGAAGCCAAGATATCGGAAAGTCTTAAGAAAGAGGAGGATCTTATCGGTGAAACAGACAGACTCCTTGCAAGACTTGGAATTAAATTCAACACGGAATTCAATTCTATATTGAATTTTGATGATGAAGATAAAGAGGATGATGTGGCAGCTCCCGACGAGGAGAAGACAGATGAGCAGGAATCCCCACAACAGGAAACGGTTGACGCTGAACCAGAGCAACCGAAGAAAAAGCCGTTCAGACTGAAGGGCTGATCAAAGAAGAAATAAAGTAGCATGATCATACATATAGTGTATTGCTTTTTATTTGAACAAACGGAAGGAGGCGAGGGAATTGGCTGTAGATCAGACAGAAGCAATGATTGCGGCGATCAAGGCACAGCTTGAAAAGGAAAGAGCTGCAGAAGCTGCCAAGAAAAAGAGGGAAGAAGAGGAAGAACTTCTCAAGAGCGGCAGCAAGAAGAAAGATGCTGAGACTGCTAAAAGCCAACACAAAACTTTGTCCAAGGAGGAGTTAGAACGAATCGAGGCTAAGAAACGCCGTAAGAGAGAAGAGGCTCTTGGAATTGTTCATGAGGATGAACCGGAAACTTCAACTGAGGATGAAAAGCAGGACGATGTTCCAAAAGAGGGAGAGGGACTGAAGCCTGAAGATAAAAAAGAAGATAAAAAACCAGAGGGAGCTGCACCTAAGCTCAGTCTTAACCTTGGAGGCATCGCTGATGATATGTCGGGCGGTGGTCTCGGAGGAGGCCTTGGCGGCGGATTAGGTGAAGGCGGTCTTGGAGGACTCGGAGGCGGCCTTGGCGGAGGACTCGGAAGTACACCTAAGACAGAGGGAGGCCTTGGATCAGGCGGCCTTGGCGGCGGTCTTGGAAAAACACCTAAAACAGAAGGCGGTCTTGGTGGCGGATTTAAGTTCGGCGCCGGAACTGAAGGTACAGTTAAGTCAACAGGTGGAAGCAATATTGTTCTCACTGATGATGATGAAAATGCTGAGGATGAAGAGACACTTGAGTGGGTAACTGATAAGAATGCAAAGGTGAATAAAGTTAAGTCACCTAAGGGAGGCAGTGATGCGAACGGAGATCTGTTCAGCATTCTCCCAGATAGAAACAAGCAGGCTGCGGCTGGAGAGTCATTGTATGATTTTGATGATGATGATGACGATGATGACGATTTCCTTGGAGCAGGAATAAAGAACCTGTCCAATATAGACGAGGAGAGTCCTGAGGAGATAGCCAAGAAGAAGGCTGAAGAGGAGGCTAGGAAGAAAGCTGAGGAGGAAGCCAAGAAGAAGGCTGAGGAAGAAGCTAAGAAGAAGGCCGAGGAAGAGGCTAAGCGTAAGGCTGAAGAGGAGAAGAAGCGCAAAGAGGCAGAAGAGGCAAGAAAGAAGGCTGCCGCTGAAAAGGCTAAGGCTGAGGCTGAGGCAAAGAAGCAGCAGGCGATCGACGATGCCAGAAAGAATGCTGAAGAGGCAAAGAAGCATGCTGAGACCTCGAAGAAGACCATCGAGGAATGCGAGAAGACAGAGAAGGATCTCGAAAAGCAGCTTGAAGAATTTGCTGCCAAGAAGCAGAACTATGATGCAAAGATGGCACAGGAGGCTGAGGCAAAGAAGAAGAACGATGCTGAACTGCTTGAGCGAGAGGAGAAAGAGCTTGATGCCAATATTGCAAAGCTCAAGAAAGAGATATCAGATACAAATGAATCTGCTAAGAAAGAGTCAGATAGAATCCTCAAGGAGAGTGATCCTGATACATATAAGAACAATATGATCAATGAGGCTCAGGCTGCTGCCGACAAGGCTATAAAGGCACTTGCAGACACCAAGAAGACTAATGTGGATAAGGGTGTTGCTGAGTACAACAAGGCTGTTGATGCTGATAAGAAGAAACTGGCAGACATAGATGCGGATAAGAAGAAGTCTATAGAGACGGCCAAGAAGAAGCGCACAGATGAGGAAGCAAGAGCATCAAAGATCATGAAGACTGCCGAGGCAGACAAGACAAAGGCTGGTGCAATATTCAGCGAGTCTAAGAAGGCTGAGGAAGAGGCTGATGCTAATCTTAAGAATACCACTGAGATGGAGAGTCAGTCACAGAAGACTCTTGATGAGCTCCAGAAGAAGCTTGAGGAGTCAGAGAAGGCTGTTAAGAATGCAAAGAACAGCAGAAATGATGCAAACACAAAGCTTGCAATACAGAAGGAAGAACTGAAGAAGGCAGAGAAGGTTGAGGAGGAGGCTGCAAAGGCTCTTGAGGCAGCAAAGAAAGCCAAGGAAGAGGTTCAGAAGAAGATTTCAGACAGCGAAGAGTTCATAAAGAAGGTTGCTGATCAGATTACAACTGCTGAGAACGACAACAAGAAGATCAGTGAGGATGTTGCCGCTGCAAAGAAGGAGAATGACTCATTCAAGGCTGCGAAGGCAGAGGCTCAGGAAGCTCTCGACTCAGCTAAGAAGTCTCTTGTTGAGGCTGAGGATCTTCTGGCAAAGGCAGAGGCTGCTGCCGAGGAAGCGGAGCAGGTAGTCGAAGAGGCTAAGATCGCAGAAGAGGTTGAGATCCAGAATGCGGAAGCTGCTGCCAAGGAAAAGACAGATAAGCTTACGGCAGAAGGAAAAGATAGAGAGACCAAGCATGAGGTGTTCCTTGCTGCTGAGGAAGAGAAGTATGCTACGGCAGAGGCAAGTGAGCTCGAGAAGGTTCAGACTGCAGCTATGAAGGCTGAGAAGGAAGCCTCAGATATGAAGACAAAGGCTGAAGCTGATGCTAAGAAGCTTCTCGATGATGCAAAGAAGAAAGAAGAAGAGTTAAAGAACAAGATCGCTGAGCTCAAGACAAAACAGGCTGAGCGCGTTGTTGCAAGAAAAGAGGCTGCTGATCAGGCCAAGACCGAGGCTGAGGAGAAGAAGAAGAAAGATCTCTCAGCAATAGACAAGGCCGAGGCTGATGTCAAGAAACAGCTCGAGGATATAAGAAGCAAGGCTACTGCTGCTGCAAAGGTACTTGAAAAGGCTATAAAGCGTGAGGAAGAGTACAAGAAGCAGGAAGAGCTTCTGAAGGAAGGCAAGGTTGAGGAAGCTGCACAGGTTATCACACAGGATGAAGAAGCAACTATGGCTGCTTCAGTAAGTGAGGCTGTTGCTGCGAGACGTAAATCACTGCCTAAAGAGGCAAAGTACCTCTACAAGTATCTCGGAGTCGAGCCTGCTGGTGCACAGATCGTTAACGTTCTCCAGACTCTCAAGGTAGATCCTAAGAGATCTAAGAATGTTGTTATTCTTGGACAGCACGGATTTGGACTTACCATGGTCGGTGAGGATTTTGCAAAGTTCTATTATGATATGGGAATCTGCAAGTCTGAGGCAAAGGCAAAGGTTAAGGCAAAGGTTATAAACAGCGGTAAGCTTGCAGGAGCAGTTGGCAAGCTCAAGGGCGGATGTCTTATCATTGAGAGTGCAGGACTTATAACACCTGAGAGATTCAAAGAGATGGTTGATATGTGTTCACCTGAGAAGAATGATGTTAAGATCATCCTCACAGGAGAGAAGACAGCTCTCAGCAATATGCTTGCAGCAAATATGACTCAGGCAAGATCGTTCAACAACAGAGTATACTTTGACCAGATCAATGAGAGTGGAATGATCAATGTGGCAGAGTGCTACGCTGATGAGAAGGGCTTCAAGCTTGAGAGCGGAGCAGATACAGCTATAAAGAATGCTTTGATGGCGATGGAGTCAGGAAATATCGACAGACTTCTCGGTGCTATGGATGATGCCATGAAGGCTGCTGAGACCAGAGATCCTATCGACAAGAAGATTCTTAAAAAAGAGATAAAATAAGTTTTGTGACGGATATACCGTTGTAGAATTTTGTTGAAAAAAACAATACCAGTGCTTATAATATCTGTGTTATAGCACTGGTATTATTTTGTTGTGATAAAGGAGAATTTATATGCTTTCAACTGATATTGGAGTAGATTTAGGAACGTCAAATGTATTGATCAGCGTAAGAGGTAAGGGAATTGTTGTAAACCAGCCGTCTGTTGTCGCATATGAAGTATCTACAAAAAAAGTAATAGCAATAGGAACAAAAGCCAAGAAAATGATAGGAAAGACTCCGGAGAATATAGAGGTCGTCAGACCTCTCAATAAGGGAGTTATATCTGATTATACAATAGCGGAGATAATGCTTAAGGCATTTATCAGAAGCGCAATGGAGAAACGTTCGGGAGTTGGAAGACCAAGGATATGCGTGTGTGTTCCAAGCGGTGTTACCGAGGTGCAGAGAAGAGCTGTTGAGGAAGCAGTGTACAAGACCGGTGCCAAGACTGTGTATGTCATGGAGGAACCTTTGGCTGCTGCTGTAGGAGCAAATGTAGATATCTATGAGGCAAAGGGTAATATGGTGGTCGACATAGGCGGTGGAACCACGGATATTGCGGTCGTATCCCTTGGTGGTGCAGTGGAGAGCAGCTCCATAAAATACGCCGGAGATGACTATAATAATGCACTCATCAAGTATGCCAGAAGAAAATACAACCTGCTTATAGGTTATCAGACAGCGGAGAATGCGAAGATCGCTGTTGGCTCAGTCGTAAAGCGTGATGAAGATATTGAGTATGTGATCAAGGGCCGTGATCTTATCAAGGGACTTCCAAAGGCTGTAACAATAACTGCGAATGAAACGGTGGATGCATTTGAGGAGACTACAGAGCATATTCTTGGAGCAATACACAATGTTCTTGAGACTGCACCGCCGGAGCTGGTGGCTGACATTGCGGTATCAGGCATTGTGCTTACCGGAGGAGGAAGTCTTATATACGGAATGGACAGAATAATCAAAGAGCGCACAGGGATAGAGGCATATGTATCGGAAAAAGCACTTGAGGCAGTGGCTCTCGGCGCTGGAATGTCTGTCAACCTCAGCGATAAGAAAGAAGATTAAATGTATGGAAAGAGATTATTTGCCGATCTGCATGGAGGACATGAAGAAGAGAGGGTGGATACAGGCGGACTTTGTGTTTGTCATAGGTGATGCCTATGTTGACCATTCCTCATTTGGCCCTGCCATCATAAGCAGATTGCTTGAGAGATATGGATATAAGGTGTGTATGATTGCCCAGCCTGATTGGAAGAATGACAAGAGCATTGATGTTTTTGGCAGACCAAGACTGGGCTTTTTGGTATGCGGAGGCAATATGGATTCCATGGTGAACCATTATTCCGTGTCCAAGAAGAGAAGGCAGAAGGATTCATTTTCGCCCGGCGGAGAGATGGGACTCAGACCTGATTATGCCACCACGGTTTACTGCAATCTGATAAGGAGAACATACAAGGATGTTCCAATCATAATCGGAGGTATAGAGGCCAGCCTCAGACGTATGGCACACTATGATTATTGGTCTGATAAATTGAAACATTCCATTCTGGTGGATTCATCCGCCGATATACTTTCGTATGGCATGGGTGAGCACAGCATGATAGAGATAGCGGAGGCGCTCGACAGCGGAATAGATGTGAAAGATATCACATTTGTCAGGGGTACATGCTACAGGACAAAGGATATATCCGGTGTGCCCGAGGATTCCATTATACTGCCGGATTATGACAGTCTTTCAAAGGATAGACTGGAATATGCAAGAAGCTTTTATACACAGTATATAAATACAGATCCATACTCGGCTAAAACGCTGGTTGAGGGATACGGAAACAGAGGATATGTTGTTCAGAATCCTCCGGCTTATCCGCTCACCCAGATGGAGATGGACGATGTGTATGATCTGCCATATATGAATAACTACCATCCGATATATGAGGAGGCGGGCGGTATCCCGGCTATATCAGAGATAAAATTCAGTCTGACGAGCAACCGGGGCTGCTTCGGAGGATGCAGCTTCTGCGCACTGACATTTCACCAGGGCAGGATCATACAGACAAGAAGCCACGAGTCACTGATAAAGGAAGCGGAGCGCATGACGCATGATCCTGATTTCAAAGGCTATATACATGATGTCGGAGGGCCGACTGCGAATTTCAGGCATAAATCATGCGCAAAGCAGGATAAATATGGTGTATGCACCAACAAGCAGTGTCTGTTCCCGGAACCGTGCAGGAATTTGAAGGTTGACCACAAGGATTATGTTGAGCTTCTGCGGAAGCTGGAAGCGGTTCCAGGTGTGAAAAAAGTATTTATCAGATCGGGAATACGATTCGATTATGTGATGGCGGACAGCAACGATGAATTTCTGAAAGAGCTTTGCGAGAAGCACATAAGCGGACAGCTCAGAGTTGCGCCGGAGCATGTATCGGATAATGTTCTCAGGATGATGGGCAAGCCACAGAACAGTGTATATGAGAAATTCATTGATAGATACAAAAGGGTAAATGCAAAGACTGGAAAGCAGCAGTATGTTGTTCCGTACCTGATGTCATCACATCCCGGATCCACGCTGAAGGAGGCGGTGGAGCTTGCCGAATATGTAAGGGATATAGGCTATATGCCTGAACAGGTGCAGGATTTCTATCCTACGCCGTCCACGATATCCACATGTATGTACTATACCGGAGTCGATCCTAGAACCATGAAACCGGTATATGTACCTCATAATCCACATGAAAAGGCAATGCAGAAGGCTCTTATGATGTATAGAAAACCGGAGAATTATGATCTGGTCAAAGAGGCGCTCATAAAGGCCGGCAGACAGGATCTTATCGGTTTTGATAAAAAATGTCTGATAGCGCCGAGAAAGATGGACAGGAAAGGTGAACACCAGGGACAACGTTCGTATGGCAAAAATGATAAAAGTAAGAACAATTCAATCAATAATGGTAAAAACAGCAAAAATAATAAAGTTGTTCCACAGAAAAACACAAAATCATCCGGGCAGAAGAATGCTAAAAATGGCAAAAACAGGAATAAAAGGAAATAGCTCCTTCGCGGAGTCGTTCATTTTTGGTTGCGTGGCACATGCTTTTGTGCTAGAATTATGGCAGATTGTGTGAACCTTTAAGGTTTTTTTATATGTAGTCTTATGTCACACTAATATTTTTTTAAATGGAGGATTTGAAAATGGCAAAGAAGATTGTTTTAGCAGGCGCATGTCGTACAGCTATCGGAACAATGGGTGGATCACTCAGCACAACACCAGCAGCAGAGCTTGGTTCAATCGTTATCAAGGAGGCTATCAACAGAGCAGGAGTTCCTGCAGATCAGGTAGACCACGTATACATGGGATGTGTTATCCAGGCTGGTCAGGGACAGAACGTTGCACGTCAGGCTTCAATCAAGGCAGGACTTCCAATCGAGACAACTGCTGTTACAGTTAACGTTGTCTGTGGTTCAGGTCTTAACTGTGTCAACATGGCTGCACAGATGATCGAGGCAGGAGATGCTGATATCGTAGTTGCAGGTGGTATGGAGAATATGTCTATGGCTCCTTACGCTATGATGAAGGGTCGTTTCGGTTACAGAATGAACAATGGTGTACTCGTAGATACAATGGTAAACGATGCTCTCTGGGATGCATTCAATGATTATCACATGATCAAGACAGCTGACAATATCTGTGAGCAGTGGGGTCTTACACGTGAGGAGATTGATGAGTTTGCAGCAAAGAGCCAGCAGAAGGCTGTTGCAGCTCAGGAGTCAGGTGCATTTGATGCTGAGATCGTTCCAGTTATGGTAAAGAAGAAGAAAGAGATGGTTGAGTTCAAGAAGGATGAGGGACCAAGACCTGGTACAACAGTTGAGACACTTTCAAGACTCAGAACAATCAATCCTAACGGATTTGTTACAGCTGGTAACGCTTCAGGTATCAATGATGGTGCTGCAGCTATCGTTGTTATGAGCGAGGAGAAGGCTAAGGAGCTTGGCGTTAAGCCTATGGCTACATGGGTAGCTGGAGCACTTGGCGGAGTTGATCCTTCAATCATGGGTATCGGACCTGTAGCTTCAACCAAGAAGGTTATGGCTAAGACTGGTCTCAAGATTGAGGACTTCGATGTTATCGAGGCAAACGAGGCATTTGCTGCACAGTCAGTAGCAGTTGCTAAGGAACTTGGATTTGATGTTGACAAGCAGGTTAACCCTAACGGTGGTGCTATCGCTCTTGGACATCCAGTTGGAGCTTCAGGATGCCGTATTCTTGTTACACTTCTTCATGAGATGCAGGCAAAGGGTGCTAAGACAGGTCTTGCTACTCTCTGTATCGGTGGTGGAATGGGCTGCTCAACAGTCGTTAAGATCGAGGACTAATTTTAGATAATAAAGGAGATACATCATGGAGTTTGTTACATACGAACAGGATGGATATGTAGGAATTATCACAATCAACCGTCCAAAGGCTTTGAACGCACTCAACAGTGCAGTTCTTGAAGAGCTTGATGCAACATTCAAGGCAGTTGATCTTGATACAACAAGATGTCTTATTCTTACAGGTGCCGGTGAGAAGTCATTTGTTGCCGGAGCTGATATAGGTGAGATGTCAACACTCACAAAGGCAGAGGGAGAGGCCTTCGGTAAGAAGGGTAACGATGTGTTCAGAGCCATTGAGACATTCCCTATCCCAGTCATCGCAGCAGTGAATGGATTCGCTCTTGGCGGCGGATGCGAGATTTCAATGAGCTGTGATATCAGAATCTGCTCAGAGAATGCAATATTCGGTCAGCCAGAGGCTGGTCTTGGAATCACACCTGGTTTTGGCGGAACACAGAGACTTGCACGTCTTGTAGGTGCAGGCATGGCTAAGCAGCTTATCTACACAGCAAGAAACATCAAGGCAGATGAGGCTTACAGAATCGGTCTTGTGAACGCTGTTTATCCACTTGAGGAGCTCCTTCCAGCAGCTAAGAAGATGGCAGCCGGAATCGCAGCAAACGCTCCTATTGCAGTAAGAAACTGCAAGAAGGCTATCAACGATGGCTTACAGGTAGATATGGATCAGGCAATTGTTATTGAAGAGAAGCTTTTTGGTGACTGTTTCGAGACAGAGGATCAGAAGGCAGGAATGGGCAATTTCCTTGAGAAAGACAAGGAGAAGAAACTTAAGGTTGTTCCTTTCCAGAATAAGTAATAATTAACAGTTCTGATATTAACATTTAGGGTGGGGAATCTGATAAAGGTAAACCATCCTAAATGTGTGATATAAGTATTATGGTAGCATGTTAAACGAAACGTATATGAATTTCTCATGTTTACCGGAAAAAAAGATTTAGGAGGACATAAAAATGAAGGTTGGCGTAATTGGTGCAGGAACCATGGGTCAGGGCATTGCTAAGGCATTTGCTCAGGTTGACGGATACGAGGTTGCACTCTGTGATATCAAGCAGGAGTGGGCTGAAGGCGGTAAGGACAAGATCGCTAAGGGTTATGCAAGACTCGTAGAAAAAGGAAAGATGACACAGGAGAAGGTTGATGGTATTCTTGCCAGCATCACTCCAGGTCTTAAGGAAGACTTATGTGCAGACTGCGACCTTATAGTTGAGGCTGCTTTCGAGAACATGGAAGTAAAGAAGACAACATTTGCTGAGCTTGACAAGATCTGCAAGCCAGAGTGTGTATTCGCTTCAAACACATCATCACTTTCTATCACAGAGATTGGAAATGGTCTTACACGTCCTATGATCGGTATGCATTTCTTCAATCCAGCTGACAGAATGAAGCTTATCGAGGTTATCGCAGGTGTTAATACACCAGCTGAGATTGTAGAGAAGATCGTTAAGATCTCAGAGGAGATCGGTAAGACTCCAGTACAGGTTAACGAGGCTGCTGGATTCGTAGTAAACAGAATCCTCATCCCAATGATCAACGAAGCTGCATTCATCAAGATGGAAGGTGTATCAGACATAGCTGGTATTGACGCTGCTATGAAGCTTGGTGCTAACCATCCAATGGGACCACTTGAGTTAGGTGATTTCGTAGGCCTTGATATCTGTCTTGCAATCATGGACGTTCTGTACAATGAGACAGGTGACAGCAAGTATCGTGCATGTCCATTACTTCGTAAGATGGTACGTGGCGGCAACCTTGGTGTTAAGAGCGGCAGAGGATTCTATGTATACAATGCTGATCGTACAAAGACACCAGTTGATGCTCAGTAATAGTGCTAAGTAATATAATATATTCATGGAGGAATAATTAGAATGGATTTCGCTTTAGACAAGAAGTATGAAATGGCGCAGAATTTATTCAGAGAGTTCGCGCAGAATGAAGTAAAGCCTCTTGCTCAGGAAATTGACGAACAGCACAGATTTCCTAGAGAGACTGTAGAGAAGATGGCAAAGTATGGTTTCTTAGGAATCCCTGTTTCTAAGGAGTTAGGCGGACAGGGCTGTGATATTCTCACATATGCTATGTGCGTTGAGGAACTTTCAAAGGTTTGTGGTACTACAGGTGTTATCGTATCAGCACACACATCACTCTGTGTTGATCCTATCGTAACATTTGGTACACCAGCTCAGAAGGAGAAGTATGTTCCTGATCTTGCTTCAGGCAGAAAGCTTGGTGCTTTCGGTCTTACTGAGCCAGGTGCTGGTACAGATGCTCAGGGACAGCAGACAAAGGCTGTACTTGACGGAGACGAGTGGGTACTTAACGGATCAAAGTGCTTCATCACAAACGGTAAAGAGGCTGACGTATATATCGTTATCGCAGTTACTGGTATCGTTGAGAAGCGTGGCAGAAAGATGAAGGAGATCTCAGCATTCATCGTAGAGAAGGGTACACCTGGATTTACATTCGGTACAAAGGAGAACAAGATGGGTATCTGTGGTTCTTCAACATACGAGCTTATCTTCACAGACTGCCGTATTCCAAAGGACGCTCTTCTTGGACAGAAGGGTAAGGGATTCAATATCGCTATGCACACACTTGACGGTGGACGTATCGGTATCGCTGCTCAGGCTCTTGGTATTGCAGAGGGCGCTCTCGAGACAACAGTAAACTATGTTAAAGAGAGAAAGCAGTTCGGCAGATCAATCGCTCAGTTCCAGAATACACAGTTTGTTCTTGCAGACCTTGCAACAAAGATCGAGGCAGCTAAGCTTCTCGTATACAAGGCAGCAAGAAAGAAGGATGAGTACCAGAGCGGTGCTAAGGTTTCTTACTCAGTAGAGGCAGCTATGGCTAAGCTTTACGCAGCCGAGGTTGCTATGGAAGTTACTACAAAGTGTGTTCAGTTACACGGTGGTTACGGTTACATCAAGGAGTACGATGTTGAGCGTATGATGCGTGATGCTAAGATTACAGAGATCTACGAGGGAACTTCAGAGGTTCAGCGTATGGTTATTTCTGCAAACTTATTAAAGTAATATAGGAGGTACTTAACGTGAAGGTTATAGTTTGTATAAAGCAGGTACCTGATACAAAGGGTGGAGTACAGTTCAACCCAGACGGTACATTAAACAGAGCAGCAATGCTTACAATCATGAACCCTGATGATAAGGCAGGACTTGAGGCTGCACTTAGATTAAAGGATCAGTATGGTGCAGAGGTAACAGTTCTTACAATGGGTCTTCCAAAGGCTGCTGACGTTCTTCAGGAAGCAATCGCTATGGGAGCTGACAAGGGTGTTCTTGTAACAGACCGTGTTCTTGGTGGAGCTGATACATGGGCTACATCAACAACAATCGCTGGAGCTCTCAGAAAGCTTGATTATGATCTGATCATAACAGGTCGTCAGGCTATCGATGGAGATACAGCTCAGGTTGGACCACAGATCGCTGAGCATCTTGGAATTCCTGTAATTTCATATGCACAGGAGATCAAGGTTGACGGAGACGCAGTTATCGTTAAGCGTCAGTATGATGACGGATATCATATGTTAAAGGCTAAGATGCCTTGCCTTGTAACAGCACTTTCTGAGTTAAATGAGCCAAGATACATGACTCCAGGTGGAATCTTCGATGCAGTTAATGCAGAGATCACAACACTTGGCAGAGCAGACCTCGTTGATGTTGATGATTCTAACATCGGTCTTAAGGGCTCACCTACAAAGATCGCTAAGGCTTCAGATAAGGTAAGAAAGGGTGCAGGCGAGAAGGTTGTTCCTGATTCTCCAGATGAGGCAGTTAGCTATATTGTTGGCAAGTTAAAGGATAAGCATGTAATCTAATATAGTAAAGGAAAAGTGGTGAATAAAATGGGCGCAATGAACGCAGAAGAAATGAAGAACTACAAAGGCGTATTTGTCTTTGCACAGCAGGTAGATAATAAGTTAAGTGGTATTTCTTTCGAGCTTATCGGCGAAGGAAAGAGACTGGCAGAGAAGCTTGATGAGCAGGTAACTGCAGTCCTTATCGGTTCAGACGTTAAGGGTCTTGTAGATGAGCTTGCAGAGTACGGCGCAGATAGAGTTATCGTTGTTGACGATCCAGAGCTCAAGGAGTACAGAACTGAGCCATATGCACACGCACTTGCATCAGTTATCAATGAGTACAAGCCAGAGATCGTTTTAGTTGGTGCTACAGCAATCGGTAGAGATCTTGGTCCAACAGTTTCAGCAAGAGTTGCTACAGGTCTTACAGCAGACTGTACATTACTTGAGATCGGTGATTTCCCTCTTGTTGCACTTCCAAATCAGGAGCAGAAGCACAATCAGCTTCTTATGACACGTCCTGCATTCGGTGGTAACACAATCGCTACAATCGCATGTCCTGACAACCGTCCACAGATGGCTACAGTTCGTCCAGGTGTTATGCAGAAGCTTGACAAGGTAGCTGGTAAGAAGGCAGAGGTTATCGAGTACAATCCAGGATTCGTACCTAACAACAAGTATGTTGAGATTCTTGAGATCTCAAAGGCTATCTCAGATATCAAGGATATCATGGATGCTAAAATCCTTGTTTCAGGTGGTCGTGGAGTTGGTTCAGCAGAGAACTTCAAGCTCCTTGATGATCTTGCAGAGGTACTTGGTGGACAGGTATCATGCTCACGTGCAGTTGTAGATTCAGGCTGGAAGCCAAAGGAGCTTCAGGTTGGTCAGACTGGTAAGACAGTTCGTCCACAGGTATACTTCGCAATCGGTATTTCAGGTGCTATCCAGCACGTAGCTGGTATGGAAGAGTCAGACATCATCGTTGCTATCAACAAGGATGAGGATGCTCCTATCTTTGATGTAGCTGACTATGGTGTAGTTGGAGATCTCAACAAGATCGTTCCAGCTCTTACAGAGGCTATCAAGGCAGAGCTTGCTAATAAGTAATTAACAGCTTGTTTGTCATATAGATAATTTTAGATTATCAATTATAAGTCCCCCTCTTGGATTTGATGTTCAAGAGGGGGATTTTTTGAGCTGTATGGTGGTCTGAATTGTAGAATCGTTTGAATTGCATAGGGCTGTTGCAGGATGAATTCAGGTACGGAATGATTTGTGTGCGGCTACGTGAGGGTTGTGTTGAGGATATACTTGCGAAAAATTATGTGCTGTTTTTTATTGAGTGTCCGTTTTCATTACTAGGGATACTCTGCTCGATGATGAGTGAATAGCATTATTAGTGAGCTATAAATGAATTGATGATTGTAAATGTGAATATATGGGTCCAATATACGAGTCGGTGAATTGAGTCGATGAGAAATCGATAAATCGAAAATTAGAAATCAGAAAATAGAGATCGAAAATCAAAATACAAGTGTATTGTAAATAATACAAAAATAATGTAGTATTAATTAGTTTGAGTATAGTAGATAAAGAGAGTATGCATGTGCGGATAAGTGCAAGTGAAGATAAGTGTGTGTGAGGATAAGCACAAATGGCAGGTACAGTACATTATGCACAGCAGGAGCATGCAGAGGAGAGGTACATATGAAAGAGAAAGACAGCGTCGAAAATAATGAAAAATCACCTGATAACAGAAAAAAATCTGGTGAGAAAATAATATCTGATAATAAAACAATATCTGCTAATGGAAAGGCGTTCGCAGGTGAGAGCAGAGAAAATAAGATGGGTGTGATGTCTGAGGGAAAGCTTCTGATGTCAATGTCACTTCCTATGATAATTTCCATGCTGTTCCAGGCTATGTACAATGTTGTGGACAGTGTGTTTGTGTCAAGATTCAGCATGGACGGACTTACGGCTGTGTCCACGGCATTTCCGATACAGAATCTGATGATAGGAGTTTTCTCGGGACTGGGAGTTGGCTTTAATGCGTTTATATCCAAGGCACTTGGAGAGAAGAAATTTGACAGGGCAAATGAAGTTGCCAGACAGGGAATATTCCTTGAGGCGATAGGATATGTGATATTCCTGATAATAGGTTTATTCTTTGCAAGGACATTCATGGAAAGTCAGACGGGGGATGCACGGGTAATCCAATATGGAACAGAGTATCTCAAGGTGTGCTGCTGTTGTGCTTTCGGTATAGCTTTCCAGATGACATTTGAGAGATTGCTGCAGTCCACGGGACGTACAATGTACAGTATGATAACCCAGATACTCGGTGCTGTCATCAATCTTATACTTGATCCTATAATGATATTTGGTCTTCTCGGATGTCCACAAATGGGAGTAAAGGGTGCTGCCATTGCAACTGTATGTGGACAGTGTATAGCCGGAACTCTTGCTATGATATTTAATATCAAGAAGAATCCGGATCTCCATATAACACTCAGAAGATTCAGGCCACATGGCGAGATAATTGGTAAGATTCTCAGCGTAGGTGTGCCGTCGGTTATCATGGTTGCAATAGGTTCTGTGATGAATTATTTCCTGAATCTGATACTGTACTCATTCTCGAAATTGGCCGTTGCAGTGTTCGGAGCGTATTTCAAGGTGCAGAGTATGGCATTTATGCCTGTATTCGGATTGAACAACGGAATGATACCGATAATTTCATACAACTACGGAGCGCAGAAACCTGACAGAATGAAACGCACCATGAAGCTTGGTGTGATGGTCGGTTGTTCCATTATGGTATTCTGTCTTGCTATCATGCAGGTATTTCCGGGACAGATACTTAAAATATTTGATGCCACAGATGAGATGCTGTTGATGGGTATACCAGCGGTCAGGATCATGAGTACAGCGTTTATATTTGCGGGATTTTCTGTCACATGTTCGGGAATGTTTCAGGCTGTAGGAAAGGGCGTGTACAGTATGATAGTGTCTATGGCGAGACAGCTTTTTGTCATACTTCCTGTGGCATATTTCCTGTCGAAAGCAATGAACAGTGTGAATGGTGTGTGGGCAGCGTTCCCTATCGCAGAGGTTTTCAGTGTGATCATATCGACGATCTTTCTTCTCAGGGTCTATAAGAAAATAGTAAAGCCTATGGAAAGCGTCCAAAGAGATTAAGAGACGAAGATAATGAGATATGATGAGAGCATAATAATATATACATAGCACGTGGCATTTGTATAGTGGTAGAATACTATATAGTAATATAGTTTCGTGTGATGAATGCAGTGTTGCATTTGTCATTGACAAGTGACAGAAAAGGTAATGGAAAGAGAGCGAAAATGGGAAAGTTAATATATATGGATCATGCAGCGACGACGGCGGTGAGACCTGAAGTGCTCGACGCCATGTTGCCTTATTTTACAGAAAAGTTTGGAAACCCTTCAGGCGTATATACATTTGCATCGAGAAATAAGGATGTGATAAATGTGGCGAGGGATATAATTGCTGATTCGCTTGGCGCAAAGCCTGAGGAGATCTATTTCACGGGCGGTGGTTCGGAATCGGATAACTGGGCTTTAAAGGCTGTAGCGGAAGCCTTTCAGGATAAGGGAAAACATATAATTACGACCAGGATAGAGCACCATGCCATTCTTCACACATGTCAGTATCTGGAGAAGAGGGGCTTTGACGTGACATATCTGGATGTGGATGAGAAGGGGATGGTTGATCCTGATAGGCTGGAGTCGGCGATAAGACCGGATACGATCCTCATCTCGGTTATGGCTGCAAACAATGAGATAGGAACCATAGAGCCGATAAGCAGGATAGGAGCTATTGCGCATGAACATGGCATTCTATTCCACACGGATGCGGTTCAGGCGTATGGACAGATACCACTGGATGTAAATGCCATGAACATAGATATGCTCAGCAGCAGCGGACATAAGCTTAATGGCCCGAAGGGAATCGGGTTTCTGTATATACGGAGCGGAATAAAGCTTGGAAGCTTTATCCACGGAGGCCAGCAGGAGAGAGGAAGACGTGCCGGAACAGAGAATGTACCGGGGATTGTAGGAATGGGCAAAGCTGCGGAGCTTGCGATGCTCTCAATGGAAGATCGGATGAAGCAGGAGACAGATATCAGAGATCATATAATACACAGAATTTTATCGGAGATTCCTTATTCCAGACTGAACGGACATGACAAAGACAGACTTCCGAACAATGTAAATGTCAGCTTCCAGTTCGTTGAGGGCGAGACGATCCTCATCATGCTTGATATGGCGGGCATATGTGCTTCTGCCGGTTCCGCATGTACATCGGGTTCTGTTGATCCCTCCCATGTGCTGACAGCTATAGGGCTTCCGAAGGAGATATCCCATGGTGCGGTCAGACTGACTCTGGGATATGAGAACACCATGGATGAGGCGGATGCGGTGGTAGATAATCTCAAGAGAATCGTGGAAAATCTCAGAAAAATGTCACCTGCGTATCAGGATTTTGCCAGGAGAAACATGTAAATTACACAAGATATAACTATGTATAAAGAGGGAAAAAATTTGGTCGATACAGATAAGAAGACAGTGTGTGTTGGTATGTCAGGCGGAGTCGACTCGTCGGTTGCCGCACTTTTGCTCAAGGAGCAGGGCTACAATGTAATAGGAGTTACCATGCAGATATGGCAGGATGAGGACAGGGACGTGGTGAGTGCCCATGCCGGATGCTGCGGACTTTCTGCTGTGGATGATGCCAGGCGTGTGGCATCGCAGCTCGATATTCCGTATTACGTTATGAATTTCAAGGAAGAATTCAAGAAGTACGTAATAGACTATTTTGTGGACGAATACAAATGCGGAAGAACTCCGAATCCATGTATTGCATGCAACAGATATGTAAAATGGGAGTCTCTGCTTACGAGATGCATGGCCATCGGGGGCGATTATATTGCTACGGGACACTATGCAAGGATCATACAGCTTCCAAATGGCAGATATACTCTCCAGGAGGCCAGGGGAATAGAGAAGGATCAGACATATGCTCTCTACAATCTCACCCAGGAGCAGCTCGCCAGGACACTCATGCCGGTTGGAGAGTACAGCAAGCCTGAGATCAGAAAAATTGCAGAGGACCACAGACTTATGGTGGCTCACAAGCCGGATAGCCAGGATATATGCTTTGTGCCAGATGGAGATTACGCCGGTTATCTTGAGAATGAAGCAGGACTTAAGGCGGTTCCGGGAGATTTTGTAGACATACATGGCAATGCGATCGGAAGACATAAGGGAATCATACACTACACCATAGGACAGAGAAAAGGACTGGGACTTGCGATGGGGCATCCGGTATTTGTGGTGGACATCATACCTGAGACAAATCAGGTTGTTATAGGAGAGAACGGAGATGTATTTTCAGAAAGGCTGATATGCAACAGACTGAACTTTATGTCCATAGAGGATCTCACGGAGCCAATGCATGTCAAGGCGAAGATCAGATACAATCATAAGGGAAGTATGTGTACCATCAGAAAGATAGATGAAGATCTGGTAGAAGCAGTATTTGACGAGCCGGTAAGAGCTGTGACAAAGGGACAGGCTGTAGTGTTCTATGAAGATGATCATGTGCTTGGCGGAGGAAGCATCTGTTGACAGGGTTTTACAAAGGGTGATGGTCTGACATAAGGAGATTTCGTATGGGTGATACAGGCAGAGAAGTTTTGCGCAAAGACGTCAAAGTGCGTGGATGAATATTGTTTGGTATCTTTTCAGTGATTTTTGTTTTTATGATAATCACTATATGCTCCATGATACATAATGGAGAGTTTGAATTGAATAGTTTCACAGGACCATTGATTTTTCTGACTGTAATTTCGGTTATATGCATATGGGATGGCATTAGGATTATACGGACTCCGGAGAAGTTGCTCAACCGAGAGAATAAAAATCATGGTGGCAGTGTGTTTGAAATGGCAGACAAATTGTATGGTGATATTATCTATGAGAATAAATACATTATGGCTTCACATGAGGTTATCGCATCAAAGACAATGAGATACAACCTTGCGTACAGATGGGATGTGTATCTTATAACATATGTATATACGAGTATGCGAAGAGGCAAATTGGAATATTACTGTATGTATACTGGAAATCATGAAAATAATGTATATATTAATTTAAGAGGACTTGTGACCGGAAAGAGAAAAAAGAAAGTCCTTGACATGCTCCTCAGTTATTGCCCAAATGCGATATATGGTGATCTGGATGGCGCCGGAGGCGATTATCTTGAAAAAATGAGAAAAACAGACATTCATGATATACCACATAGTCCGTACTATACAGGAAACAATACATAATGAGATATGAAACAAATAGAGCAGTCAGGTGACTGCCGGAATTGAATTTACGGTATAAAAAAGATGGAACATATAAGCCATTGAACTGGCGTATGTGTTCCATCTTTTTATATTTATAAGTATATAAATAAATTGATATTTTGCAATTTTTTTTTACAGCGGATTGAATTCTGGCTTTCTGTTCTTGAATGTACAGTAGTATCTGTAGCCGAGTGATGTGAGGGCATCCCTTGCATATGTCTCAAAATCATAGCACAGATATTCGGGCTTGTGTGCATCAGATCCCACTGTGATGATCTCGCCACCCATATCCTTGTAGAGTTTCAGGATATCCATGTGAGGATGTGCGTAACTCATATTCTTGTACAGGCTTCCGGTATTGATCTCTATACCTTTTCCCTTTGGGATGATTATTTTGAAAATCTGTTCAAGCACATCATTATAATCTGCCATCCTAAAGATCTTCTCGCCTGATGGGCAGTATCTTACTACGTAGTCAAGATGACCATATACGTCAAAGTCATCTATCAGAGTCACATTCTCAAGAATGGACTCAAAGTAATCACGTATACCTTCTATCTCTGTACGTCCCTCATAGTAAGCTGGATAGTATGGGTCGAGGCCCCTGACAAGGTGTGATGATCCTATGATAAAGTCCAGTTCATTTTTGTATTTATCAGCAATGTCCCTTGCCTTGCCGGCAACCGTATTCATGAGACCGAGTTCCACGCCGCTTCTCACGTCAATCCGATCTCCGTATCTGTGTCGTATTTCGTCTATCGCAGCAAAGTACGAATCGAAATCAAGTTGGAAGTCAAAACCGTCCTCCGGATTGATAGGAAAGTCTATATCGTGGTGATCTGTCAGACAGATCTTTGGAATTCCAAGTTGTATTGCCTTCTGGATTATACTGTCCAGTGGAGCGGAAGAGTCGCTTGAGAACTCCGAATGTATATGCGAATCACAGATGATCATTTTCTGTATACCTCCGTTTATAATCATTGCGTTTCATATTATAACATAAAACACTGAAAAAAATATATAAAGTAAAGCTGTTGAGTAATCTTATTATTATCAAATTGTAGTAGAAACATTTTTTCTATAGCCTCAGCCCATT
This sequence comes from Coprococcus sp. RTP21281st1_F1_RTP21281_210402, assembly GCF_040915325.1. Classification (NCBI taxonomy): domain Bacteria; kingdom Bacillati; phylum Bacillota; class Clostridia; order Lachnospirales; family Lachnospiraceae; genus Coprococcus; species Coprococcus sp. RTP21281st1_F1_RTP21281_210402. The sequence goes on along the minus strand of NZ_JBCPDQ010000001.1, from coordinate 198,748 downwards.
AGTATAATTTGTTAAAACAAATTTGTCTATTTTGGATAGATGATAACTAAAAAAATGAGATTAAGGCTTGAAATTTATACCTAAAGAATGTATGATTAGCTTGTGTATTTAACACGATTTATTTGCTACGTTCCCGCGTAGCAGATTGATAAATACTTTTATTATATTTCAAAAACCTAGGAGGAATAAAAAATGGCAGTAAAAGTAGCAATTAACGGTTTTGGACGTATTGGTCGTCTTGCATTCAGACAGATGTTCGGTGCAGAGGGTTATGAAGTTGTTGCAATCAACGATTTAACAAAGCCTTCAATGCTTGCAGATCTTCTCAAGTACGATACAGCACAGGGTGGATACTGTGGCAAGATCGGTGAGAACCTTCACACAGTTTCAGCTGATGATGAGGCTAACACAATCACAGTTGATGGTAAGACTCTTACAATCTACAAGGAGGCAGATGCAAACAACCTTCCTTGGGGTAAGATCGGTGTTGATGTAGTTCTTGAGTGTACTGGTTTCTACTGCTCAAAGGAGAAGTCAATGGCTCATATCAACGCAGGTGCTAAGAAGGTTGTTATCTCAGCTCCAGCTGGTAATGATCTTAAGACTATCGTATTCTCAGTTAACCAGGATACATTAACAGCTGATGATCAGATCATCTCAGCAGCTTCATGTACAACTAACTGTCTTGCACCAATGGCTAAGGCTCTTAATGACTATGCTCCAATCCAGTCTGGTATCATGTCAACAATCCACGCTTACACAGGTGATCAGATGATACTTGACGGACCACACAGAAAGGGCGATTTAAGAAGAGCTAGAGCAGGTGCTGCTAATATCGTTCCTAACTCAACAGGTGCTGCTAAGGCTATCGGTCTTGTTATCCCAGAGTTAAATGGCAAGCTTATCGGATCAGCTCAGAGAGTTCCAGTTCCAACAGGTTCAACAACAATCCTTACAGCAGTTGTTAAGGGTGCTGATGTAACAGTTGATGGAATCAACGCTGCAATGAAGGCTGCTGCTTCAGAGTCATTCGGTTACAACACAGATCCAATCGTTTCATCAGATGTTATCGGTATGAGATATGGTTCATTATTTGATTCAACTCAGACAATGGTATCAAAGATCGCTGATGATTTATATGAGGTTCAGGTTGTTTCATGGTATGACAATGAGAACTCATACACAAGCCAGATGGTTAGAACAATCAAGTACTTCGCAGAGTTAGCATAAGTTATTTCAAGCTATAATTAGCTTTTATAATGTAAGCTCATTTAAAAGTATTTATTAGACCTAATAGAGGGTCCGGTCTCCAAGGACCGGGCTCTTTTTTCTTCGTAGGAAGCAATTATGCGTTTCTATGTTCCCGCATAAGAGCGGGTAGGTAGCTGGGCAGAGGACAACTTATAGTTTTCTGTTCTATAACATTATTTAGGAGGAATTAGAAATGTCATTAAACAAGAAATCAGTAGATGATATCAATGTTAAGGGCAAGCGCGTGCTTTGCAGATGCGACTTCAATGTACCATTAAAGAACGGAGAGATCACAGACGAGAACAGACTCGTTGCAGCTCTTCCTACTATCAAGAAGCTTATCGCTGACGGTGGAAAGGTTATCCTTTGTTCACACCTTGGAAAGGTTAAGACTGAGGAGGACAAGCAGACTAAGACCCTTGCACCAGTTGCTAAGAGACTTACAGAGCTCCTTGGACAGGAGGTTAAGTTTGTACCAAGCCTTGAGGTTGTTGACGACACAGTTAAGGCTGCAGTTGACGCTATGAAGGACGGAGATGTAATCCTTCTTGAGAATACACGTTTCAGAGCTGAAGAGACAAAGAACGGAGAGGCTTTCTCTAAGGATCTTGCAAGCATCTGTGATGTATTTGTAAATGATGCATTCGGAACAGCTCACAGAGCTCACTGCTCAAACGTTGGTGTTGCTGGACTTGTTGACACAGCAGTAGTTGGTTACTTAATGCAGAAGGAGATCGACTTCCTTGGCAATGCAGTAGAGAACCCAGTTAGACCATTTGTAGCTATCCTCGGTGGTGCTAAGGTTGCTGACAAGCTCAATGTTATTTCAAACCTTCTTGAGAAGTGTGATACACTTATCATCGGTGGTGGTATGGCTTACACATTCCTTAAGGCTAAGGGATATGAGATCGGTAAGTCACTTGTAGACGATTCTAAGATCGATTACTGCAAGGAGATGATGGCAAAGGCAGAGAGCCTTGGCAAGAAGCTTCTTCTTCCAGTTGATACAGTTATGATCGAGGATTTCCCTAACCCTATCGACGATCCAAGCATCAAGACAGAGATATTTGACGCTGACAAGATGCCTGCAGACAAGGAAGGCTGCGATATCGGACCTAAGACTATCGAGCTTTACTCAGACGCAGTTAAGACAGCTAAGACAGTTGTTTGGAATGGACCTATGGGTGTATTCGAGAACCCTGTACTTGCAGCCGGTACAAAGGCAGTTGCAGCAGCACTTGCTGATACAGATGCTACAACAATCATCGGTGGTGGAGATTCAGCAGCAGCAGTTAACCAGCTTGGTTACGGTTCAAAGATGAGCCACATCTCAACAGGTGGTGGAGCTTCACTTGAGTTCCTTGAGGGTAAGGAGCTTCCGGGCGTAGCAGCAGCTAACGACAAGTAATTTGTATATCACTGAGATATAAAGATTATACTGGTGGGTGCCGGTTCAGGCCGGTACTCATCAAAAAATACAAATATAAGAGGTAGATTACAATGGCAAGAAAGAAGATTATTGCAGGTAACTGGAAGATGAACAAGACTCCTAGCGAGGCTGTTGAGCTTGTTAACCTGTTAAAGGACTTAGTAAAGAATGATGACGTAGATGTAGTATACTGTGTACCAGCTATCGATATCGTACCAGTTGTTGAGGCAACAAAGGGAACAAACGTAGCTGTAGGTGCAGAGAACATGTACTTCGAGGAGAGCGGAGCTTACACAGGCGAGATCTCAGCAGCAATGCTTGTTGATGCTGGTGTTAAGTACGTTATCATCGGACATTCAGAGCGTCGTGATTACTTTAAGGAGGATGATGTTCTTCTCAACAAGAAGGTTAAGAAGGCATTTGAGGCTGGTATCACACCTATTCTTTGCTGTGGTGAGTCACTTGAGCAGAGAGAGCTCGGTGTTACTATGGACTGGATCCGTCTTCAGATCAAGTCAGATCTCGCTGGCGTAACAGCAGATCAGGTTAAGTCAATGGTTATCGCTTACGAGCCAATCTGGGCTATCGGAACAGGTAAGACAGCTACATCAGATCAGGCACAGGAAGTATGTAAGGGAATCCGTGATCTCATCGCTGAGATCTACGATACAGATACAGCTGAGGCGGTAAGAATTCAGTACGGCGGTTCTATGAACGCTGGCAATGCTGCTGAGCTCCTTGCAAAGCCAGACATCGACGGTGGTCTTATCGGCGGTGCTTCACTCAAGGCTGATTTCGGTCAGGTTGTAAATGCCGGAAAGTAATTTTAAACAGGCCAAAATATATTAGTTTTAGATTAAATCTGATATAGAATATTGAAAGGGATTATCAAGTGCTTTATCACAAGGTAATCCCTTTTGTTTACGCTTAGAAAAACAAGGTGGTATATTTCAGGAACTAAGTATTGTTTTTATGAAATGGGGTTTGCCTTAAATTTATATTTCTATAGTTCGCAGGTGTTAGACCAGTATGTAATCTGAACTGTTCGGTAAAATAACTCTGACTTGGAAATGCGAGAGTCTGTGCTATCTGGGCAGGGCTATAATCAGAGTATATGAGCATGTTCCTTGCAGTATCAAGTTTTAGCATTTTTATATAATGTCCGATATTATCTCCGGTCTCTTTTTTGAACAGCCTTGACAGGTATGACGGGGTGAGATTGACACGTTTTGCCAGAAGTTCAACAGTGATCCTAGTATGCAGATGATCGTATATGTAGTCTATGCACTCTGCGACCGGTTTGGAGCATATGGAATTTTTCTTAAGGTTTCGCATTTTTTTTGCATAGTCGATGCACATGAACGCATGTAATTCAGATATATCCTCCACAGACTTCATTGTATCTGACTTTTTTATATAAAAATCACTGAGATTGTAAGCAGTTGCCACATCGAGACCACCTTCAATACAGTATCTTGCAACAAGGGCTGTTGTTATGACAAAATGATATCTTATGTTGTTGACCGGCTTTTCAGATAGTAAGCCGAGTCCTTTTTTATCCTTAAGTGGTGAGGCTTTACACAATTCTTTAACCTGTTCTATATCTCCATTTTGTATTATTGAGTAAAATTCAAGTTCAGGGTTATAGGGCGCTCTATTGGTTGAATCTTCGCGTCTTATAAATTCCTGGTAGAATATTTCCTTTGAGTATTTCATATGTGTATAAATCCTTTCCAGTAAATTGTGTCAGGGTAAAAATTTATATGTTATCAAAAGTTTATAAAAGTCTTACTTTACAACTCCTCTATAATATATCATGTAAACTATATAAAAAGCAATAAAACGATATATGGCAAATGTATAAGATGTTATTATCAAAATACTTTATAAAGATGCGACGTCGTAAATATTATTATTTTATTTTTGGAGAGGAGTATTTTATGAGAAGGTTAAAACAGCTTGTGGCTATGATACTTGTAGTTTGTATGTTGATCACTCTGTGTCCATCAGACGTTAGCGCTAGAACATCAAAAGCTGCGGTAAAGTCTGTAACTGTGACAAATCTTGTCACAAATAAACTTGTACTAAAAAAGGGTACAAAGTTTCGGGTGAAACCTAGAGTTGTAGTTACAGGTAAGATCAGCAAAAAAGTAACATATGTATCATCAAATAAGAAGATAGTTACAGTAGATAACAAGGGTGTTGTCAAAGCGGTAAAATCAGGAAAAGCGGTTGTAGCAGTGAAGAGTGCTGCAAACCCAAAGGTAATGTATAGGTTTAATGTTTATGTTGGGGTTCCTACGAAGACTGTTAAATTGTCTGCAAAGGCTGTGAACATGTTTAAAGGAACCAGCAGGACGTTAAAAGCTTCAATTGCTCCAAAGAATGCCACATATAAGAGAATTCAGTGGTCATCATCAGATAAAAGAATAGCAACAGTTTCCTCGAAAGGTGTTGTAAAAGCAGTTAAGGTTGGAAGAGTATATATAACTGCGAAGGCTATGGATGGAAGTGGCAAATATGCAAGATGTAAGATTACAGTAAAACAGCCAGTTACTTCTATCAAGCTTTCAGCGGCAACACTCACTATCACAGAGGGAAGCAGTAAAACTCTTACAGCTACTGTCGCTCCTGCATCGGCAACCAACAAGACGTTAAGTTGGACATCGAGCAATAAAAAGATTGCAACGGTTTCTGCAAAAGGCGTTGTGAAGGCTATAGCACCAGGTACAGCTACAATCACAGCAAAAGCTGCTGACGGTTCAGGAAAGAAAGCAACATGTAAAGTGACTGTAAATAAGAAGGTGACTGTAGAAAATAAATACGAGTCGCAGGGGTATAAACTTTTATGGCATGATGAATTTGACGGAACAGAGCTCAACCGTGATATTTGGAATGTTGAACTCCATGAGCCTGGCTGGGTCAATAATGAGCTTCAGTCATATGTTGATTCTGAAGATAATATAAAAGTCAAGAATGGCACACTTATTATAAGCTCAAAGAAAAAAGTGAATGAGGATGGTTCTATATCATATACATCGGGAAGAGTAAACACACAGAATAAGCAGGATTTCAAGTATGGCAGAGTACAGTTCAGAGCAAAGGTACCTACAGGTAAGGGCTATCTTCCTGCAGCATGGATGATGCCTACAAACGAGAGCCTGTATGGACAGTGGCCTAGATGTGGTGAGATAGATGTGATGGAGGTTCTTGGAGACAATACATATACAACCTATGGAACGATTCACTATGGCAATCCGCATTCAGAGTCACAGGGAAAATATACACTTTCAAATGGAAAGTCATTTGCGGACAGCTATCATGTATTTACATGCGACTGGGAGCCTGGAAAAATTACGTGGTATGTAGATGGAGTTAAGATGCATGAGGAAAATGACTGGTATTCTACAACTGCCGGAAAAGGTACAGTTACTTATCCGGCACCGTTTGATCAGCCATTCTATGTAATACTCAATCTTGCAGTTGGCGGCAATTGGCCAGGAAATCCGGATGCAGATGCAGATTATATTAACAGTGAGAGCTTATATGTTGATTATGTGAGAGTATACCAGAAGGAGTCTTATGACGAAAATGTGACAAAGCCAGAGCGTGAAGTTATAATTCGTGATCCGGATGAAAATGGCAATTATGTAATAAATGGTGATTTTAGTGAGACCGAGGATCTGGGAGATGCAGAAAACTGGATTTTTATGGCGCAGAATGGCGGCGAAGGAACAGCGGTCATCGAGAACAATACAATCAACATAAATACAATTGATGCAGGAACGGTTGATTACAGCATACAGTTGGTACAGCCTGATATTCCTGTAGAAAAAGGTGCCACATACAAGCTTTCATTTGATGCGTGGGCGGATGAGGCGAGAACAGGCATAATTGATGTCTCAGCGCCAACCAGATCATGGGGAAGATATCTTAAGGATACAAAATTTGATATGACAACAGAGAAACAGACATTTGAGTATGAGTATACGATGACTGATTCATCTGATGACAAGGGAAGAATAGAATTCAACTTCGGCAATCAGGGAAGCGTGGCTGGTGTACATATTGCAAATGTAAAGCTGGTAAAGACAAATCAGACTGAGGTAGTTGACAAGAAGACGATCCTCGCTGATGGAAACCTAGTTTACAATGGAGAATTTCAGGAAGGAACAGGAAGACTTGGATATTGGACAGTCAGCAACAATTGCGGTGCTGAGTATAAGGTGACAGGTCTGTCTGACGGAAGAAGATTTTCATACAAGTCATTGGATGAGAGTATAGATGGCAACTTCGTATTATCACAGGATGAGCTTGCGTATGCCCCAAATACAAAGTATGTACTTAAATTTGATGCTGAGACTGCAACTGAGGGAAAGAATATAATTATCACTACAGGAGATTCAAAGTTTGCTGTAACTCTGGATAAAGGAATTAAGAATTATGTTTACAAGTTTGAGACCGGAGAAGAAGTGACTGACAGTTCAATCAGCATTGATTTTGGTAACAGCGGAGAAGTTCTGTTAGACAATGTGAAGATAATGCAGGATTCACTTCTTCTCAATGGGAACTTTTCAGCAGATTTTGCTGGATATGATGTGTATATAGACAGCAGTGCGGATGCAGAGTCTGTTGTGGACAGCCAGAAGGAGGACAATGCTGCTGACTTCACAATAAAGAATTCAGGTGACCAGAACTGGAAGATACAGCTCAAGCAGAATAATATCAAGCTTGAGAAAGGACAGTGGTACAAGCTTTCATTTGATATAAAGAGCTCTGTGTCGAGAACTGTTCAGTATGCGATACAGAGGGATGGAAGTACACATAAGGATAGTACAGGTGCAGAGGACTGGACACCGTATGTTCAGGAGACAGTAAAGCTTGATGCATACGATCAGGCTGATCAGAAATATATGACTGTTTCAAACACATTCCAGATGGCCTGTGACACAGACGAAGAGAGTATTTTCAATATTGCACTTGGCGCAGGCGGAGAAAATGGTTCGGCAATTACAGATCAGCATAGAATATGTATTGATAACATTATTCTTGAAAAGACTTCAGCTCCAGAGATAGATGTGCCTGTAGGTAAGAATCTTCTCACAAACCCAGAATTTGAGATGGATGAGGATGGTAGCCTTGCCGGTTGGGAAAATGCAGTGACTGCTCCTGGAGATGCCACAATTGAGACTGGAGATGGAAAGATCACATACAGTGTTGCAAACGTGGGTGAGGCAGACTGGAACATCCAGCTTAAGCAGATGGGATTGTCTCTTGAGCAGGGCGAGTCATATACGCTTAAATGTACATTGTTTTCTGATGTTGATAGAGTTGTGAAGGTTGCTGTTATGACTCCTTCAGCCGGATATGCATGGCATGGCGGTGAAGATGTAGTTCTTACAGCTGGTGAGGCTAAAGATATAACACTCACAATTACACCTAAGGAAGAAGTTTTCACAGATGGTATCACTGTTGATACAGGTGCCGGATTATTCTTCTCAATGGGATATGTTGAAGGATACACACTTGGAGCACATACAGTTTCTATATCAAATGTATCATTTGTAAAAAACTAAATTTGACCCCTAAAAAACAATAATATATACCCTTAGGCAGCGGCGGATCGTCGCTGCCTTTTTCATTGTGGCCATAGCAGGATTTTGGTGAATTTTTAATGATTTGACAGTCAGAATGGGTGTTTGTATGATATAATGAGCATTGCGACGGATGCGCTTGCGCAAGCCGTCATAATGCGAATGCCTGCATGGAGCCGGTAGGCGACATGTTAAAATAAAACATGATTTTCCCCAAATAATAATGAAAGGATAAAATGGTATATAAATTTATGAAAAAACTTATCTCATGGAACGTAAATGGAATAAGGGCATGCGCCGGTAAAGGCTTCATGGACTTTTTTAACAGCATAGATGCAGACATATTCTGTATACAGGAGTCCAAGATGCAGGAGGGACAGCTCACACTTGATATGCCAGGATATTATCAGTATTGGAACTATGCGGATAAGAAGGGATATTCAGGTACGGCTATTTTCACAAAAGAGAAACCTTTGAGTGAAACAAAAGGTATAGGCATAGATGAACACGACCATGAGGGTCGTGTCATAACACTTGAATATGAGAACTTCTACATGGTGACTGTATATACACCAAATTCACAGAACGAGCTTGCAAGGCTTGATTACCGGATGAAGTGGGAGGATGATTTCAGAGCATATCTGAAAAAGCTTGAGGAGAATAAGCCTGTTATAGTGTGCGGCGATATGAACGTGGCTCACAATGAGATAGATCTGAAAAATCCAAAGACAAACAGGAAGAATGCGGGATTTACTGATGAGGAAAGAGAGAAGATGACGGTGCTTCTAGATGATGGCTTCATCGACACATTCAGATATTTTTATCCGGATCAGGAAAATATATATTCATGGTGGTCGTACAGATTTAAGGCAAGGGAGAAGAATGCAGGTTGGCGTATCGACTATTTTCTCACATCTGAGAGTTTGAAGGACAAGCTTGTCGATGCTAAGATACACACTGATATCATGGGATCTGATCACTGCCCGGTTGAACTGGATATTGACCTGTGACTTGAGTTGGATTTGAACTTGAAAAATAGGCATTATATAAGTATAATCTCAAATGAGTGAATTATGATTAAGAGGCATTTAGCCGGAATAAATAAAAAGGAGAAAAATTATGAGTAAGAAACCAGTAGTTTTAATGGTCCTCGACGGATATGGTCTCAGTGACAAGACAGAGGGCAATGCAGTAGCACTTGCAAAGACACCTGTTATGGACAAACTTATGGCTACAGCACCATTTGTGCAGGGCGCAGCTTCAGGACTTCCTGTAGGACTTCCAGATGGTCAGATGGGCAATTCAGAGGTAGGTCATATGAATATCGGCGCAGGCCGTATCATATATCAGGAGCTTACAAGAATCACAAAGGCAATCGCTGATGGAGATTTTTTTGAGAACGAGGAGATGCTTGCTGCAATAGAAAACTGCAAGAAGAACAATTCAGATCTTCATCTCTGGGGACTTCTCTCAGATGGTGGTGTTCACAGCCACAATACACACCTTTATGCGATCCTTGAGCTCTGCAAGAAGCAGAACTTTGAGAATGTATACGTTCATCCATTCTTCGATGGAAGAGATACACCGCCTGCATCAGGTAAGGGATACCTTGAGGAGCTTATCGCAAAGATGAAGGAGATTGGTGTAGGTAAGGTTGCATCTATGTCAGGCCGTTACTACGCAATGGACAGAGATAACAGATGGGACAGAGTAGAGCTTGCATACAAGTCACTTGTAACAGGTGAGGGCGTTCAGGCTGAGGACCCGGTTGCAGCTATGCAGGAGTCATATGACAAGGAAGTATATGATGAGTTCGTTCTTCCTACAGTAATCACAGAGAATGGTAAGCCTGTATCACTTGTTAAGCCAAATGATTCAGTTATATTCTTTAACTTCAGACCAGACAGAGCCCGCGAGATCACCAGAGCATTCTGCTGTGATGATTTTGATGGATTTGAGAGAGCAAATGGCCGCATGCCACTCACATATGTATGTTTCAAGGACTACGACGAGTCAATACCTAACAAGCTTGTAGCATTCAAGAAGGAAGAGATTGACAACACATTCGGTGAGTACCTTGCAGCTAAGGGCCTCAAGCAGCTCAGACTTGCTGAGACAGAGAAGTATGCTCATGTAACGTTCTTCTTCAACGGCGGTGTTGAGGAGCCTAACAAGAACGAGGACAGAATCCTTGTAAAGTCACCTGCTGTAGCAACATATGACCTCCAGCCAGAGATGAGTGCTCCAGAGGTAAGCGAGAAGCTCAATGCAGCTATCCTTGGTGGCGAGTATGATGTGATCATCATCAACTTTGCAAACCCTGATATGGTTGGTCATACAGGTATTATCCCAGCAGCTATCCAGGCTGTAGAGACAGTTGACAAGTGCGTTGGCGCTGCTGTAGAGGCAATTGATAAGGTTGATGGTGTTCTCTTTATCTGTGCTGATCATGGTAACGCAGAGCAGATGATCAACTATGAGACCGGTGCTCCACATACAGCTCATACAACTAACCCTGTACCATTTATCCTTTACAACTATGGTGAAGATGTAGAGCTTCGTGAGGGCGGATGTCTTGCAGATATCGCACCTACACTTCTTGAGGTTATGGGACTTCCTCAGCCTAAGGAGATGACAGGCAAGTCACTTATTGTAAGAAAGTAAAAAAAGATGATGTGCGATTAGCGATGACAGCAAATGTAGATATATGTCATATCAATTGCGCGAGAAACAATAAATAAAAGATACGGCACCGAATTATAATATAAGTTTGTTATGATTGGTGCTGTATTCAGTTGGAAGGATACATATGAAGAAGTTTTTGGAAGAGTTTAAGGAGTTTGCCCTTAAGGGAAATGTGATGAGTCTTGCAATCGGTGTTATCATTGGTGGAGCGTTCCAGTCATTGGTTACATCTTTTACAGACTGTTTCATCACACCAATAATCAACAGTATCGGTGGAGCAGAGATTGGTGGACATTTTCAGATATTCCATACAGGACAGTATATCGAGTATGGAGCGTTTATTTCAGCAGTTATCAACTTCATAATCATGGCATTTGTTATATTTGTCATCATGAAGGGGATCAATGCGATCATGGATCTTGGTAAGAAGAAAGAGGAGGCAGCTCCTCTCACAAGAAAGTGCCCATACTGTATGGGTGAGATAGATATCAAAGCAACAAAGTGTATGCATTGTACATCTGATGTACCTCCTGCCCAGGAGTAGATCAGGTCTGACCTGGATCAGCGCCGGCGTAGGGATACATACAGCATAAGAAAAGCGGCTGTGCCTTATGGTATGGCCGCTTTTCGTCAAAAAAGATTAGCAGATAAACAACAGAGTATATATAAAGGAGATAGAAAAACATGATAAAAGAGTGCCTTGAAAATGTGAGAAAGAATGTACCTCTGGTACACAATATAACAAACTATGTAACTGTAAATGATGTGGCAAATGTCATTCTGGCGTGCGGTGGAAGTCCTATCATGTCGGATGATGAGGGTGACGTGGAGGATATCACAAGTATATGTGGTGGTCTGAATATCAACATAGGAACACTTAACAAGAACACTATTCCATCAATGTACCTGGCAGGGAAGAAGGCAAATGAACTTGGACATGTTGTACTTCTCGATCCTGTTGGAGCAGGAGCAAGTAAGCTCAGAACTGATACGGCTGTTGGACTTATGAAGGAGATTAGATTTGATGTTATAAGGGGAAATATCTCTGAGATCAAAACTCTGGCATATGGTTCCGGCAGCACAAAGGGTGTTGATGCCGATGTGGCAGATGCGGTTACGGAGGATACGCTTGATAATGCAGTGGCATTTGTCAAGAAGCTATCTGCTGAAACGGGATCTATCATAGCTGTAACAGGCGCAATAGACCTTGTTGCGGACAGCGAGAAATGTTATGTAATCAGAAACGGCCGTCCTGAGATGGGTAAGATCACTGGAACAGGCTGCCAGCTCTCAGGAATGATGACAGCATATGTTGTGGCAAATCAGGACAACAAGCTTGAGGCTGCTGCAGTGGCTGTCATGGTCATGGGACTTGCTGGGGAGATCGGTTATTCCCATCTGCAGGCATTTGAGGGTAATTCAACATACAGGAACAGGATAATCGACGCCATATACAATATGGACGGGGATACACTTGAACAGGGCGCAAAGTTTGAAATCAGATAATTGACGGAAGTCTAATAATTGCCTGGATCTGCATCAGATCGGGATCAAAACATATAGGAAGGACAGATAGTATGATAAATTGCAGTGAGAAAGAGCTCTTGCTCTACGCAGTAACTGACAGACACTGGCTTGGTGAAGAGACTCTGTATGATCAGGTAAAGAAGGCACTTGACGGCGGTGCAACATTTGTACAGCTCAGGGAGAAGAATCTCGACAGAGAAGTCTTCCTCGCTGAGGCGAAGGAGATACAGAAGCTTTGTAAGGAATATGGAGTTCCATTTGTCGTCAATGACGAGGTCAGCATAGCAAAGGATATAGATGCTGACGGTGTACACGTGGGACAGAGTGATATGGAGGCCATGGACGTCAGAAAGATACTCGGCCCTGACAAGATAATTGGAGTGTCTGCACAGACTGTCGAGCAGGCGATTATAGCGGAAAAGCACGGCGCAGATTATCTTGGTGTAGGAGCAGTGTTTACAACAGGTTCAAAGGATGACGCGGACGATGTGAGCCATGAAACTCTCAAGGCCATTTGTGAGGCGGTGTCCATACCGGTCATTGCCATAGGCGGCATAACAAAGGATAATGTGGCCGAGCTTGCGGGCTCTGGAATATGCGGTGTGGCAGTTATAAGTGCCATATTCGGACAGAAGGACATACAGAAGGCCACAGAGGAGCTCAAGTTTTCTGTAGAGAATATGCTTGATGCCTGACTAAATATATGATATAGAGGTGTACATGAAAAAAATAGTTATCAGTGATATAAAAGGTGCGATATTTGATATGGATGGGGTTCTGCTTGACTCTATGCCTATGTGGGATCATGCCGGAGAGATGTATCTGGCGGGGCAAGGGATACAGGCAGAACCTGATCTTGAGAAGGTGCTTTTCACCATGACCATGATGAAGGGCGCAGAATATATGCAGGAACACTATGGACTTGAACTCAGCGCGAAGGAGATTATAGACGGTATCAATGAGACTGTGCGCGATTTCTATGCAAATAAAGTTGAGCCGAAGTCAGGTGTGCCTGAACTGCTGAGGTTCTTAAAGAGATATGATATCCCGGTCACTGTTGCAACATCCACAGACAGATGCCATGTTGAGGCAGCACTTGTGCGGACAGGACTTATGAAGTATGTTGACAGGATATTTACATGTTCTGAGGTGGGCGTGGGCAAGGCAGCCTCACCTAAGATATATGAGATGGCGGCTGAGTTTATGGGAACTCCGGCTTCGGATACATTTGTATTCGAGGACGCATATCATGCGGCGGAGACAGCACAGAACGGAGGATTTGTTGTGGTCGGTCTCTATGACGAATCCAGCAGGGACAGACAGGGAGATCTTATAGCACATTGTGATCATTATTTTAAGAGTATGGATGACATGCTGTGCAGTATAAATTCTGACAGAAGCCGTCTTGTGCCGGTCCTCACCATAGCCGGAAGCGATTCCTCAGGTGGCGCAGGTGTACAGGCGGATCTCAAGACCATGCAGGCAAATGGCGTATTTGGTATGAGTGCGATCACAGCCCTCACGGCTCAGAATACCACAGGAGTGACTGCTATCATGAACGTTATCCCTGATGTACTTGGCGCCCAGATAGATGCGGTGTTTACCGATATACGGCCGAAAGCGGTCAAGATAGGAATGGTATCTGTTCCTGAACTTATTGATGTGATAGCTGACAGACTTGCCAGATACAATGCGGAGAATGTCGTGCTTGACCCTGTGATGGTGGCGACCAGTGGTGCTAAGCTTATAAGCGATGATGCGGTGGAGGTCATGACCGGTAAACTGTTCCCACTTGCAAAGCTCATAACGCCAAACATACCTGAGACTGAGGCGCTCACTGGTATATCGGTGAAGAGCGTAGCTGATATGGAGAATGCCGCCAGATGTATATACGGAAAGTATGGCTGCGCTGTCCTTGTAAAGGGTGGACACAGCATAAATGATGCAAATGATATGCTTTTTGACGGAGAGAATATCACCTGGTTTTCGGGTAAGCGTATTGATAATCCGAATACACATGGCACAGGATGTACGCTTTCAAGTGCGATCGCTTCAAATCTCGCAAAGGAATATGATGTAAGTGATTCAGTTAGAATGGCCAAACAATATATATCCGGTGCCCTGGCGGCCATGCTGGATCTGGGATCGGGCAGTGGACCGCTGAATCATGGTTTCGATATACGAAGTAGGTATATGTTATAAATCAGTATGTAAAAGTTAGAAAATCTTTCATTAAAAAATTTTAATCTATATAGTATTTTCACAGATTGTGTAGTATTATATTAAAACTAAATAATCTGGAGAAGAATACGATGGAGAAAAAACAGAGAAAACAGCTTGTTATTCAGATGCTTACAGCGGGCATTATCACATTCTGCCTGCTGTGGCTTCTGTTTTATATAAAAAAGTATGTGCCGTTCGGAGTACATTCACTCGCATCCAAGGATGCTGATTTTCAGTATCTTGATTTTCTGGCATATCTGAAGGATGTATTTGACGGCAAAAATAATATAGATTATTCTTTCAGCAAATCTATAGGAGGGGCCTGCATAGGAGTATTCAGTTACTATCTTTCCAGCCCGTTCAATTTATTGCTGTTGTTATTCGACAAATCCCAGCTTGTATTGTTCGTACATGTGATCATAACGTTAAAGCTTGCCTGTGCGGCGGCGACATTTGCATTTTATCTCAACAGGAGATTTGAAGAGTGGAATGATGGTTCTGTGAAAAAGCAGGCACTTATCATTTTTCTGGCGGTGAGCTATGCAGTGAGTCAGTATGGAATCGCCCAGGCATGTAATATAATGTGGCTTGACGGCTTCTATATGTTACCGCTCATAATGCTGGGCGTGTACAGAGTGGTTAACGGTGGCAGGCCTGTTATGCTTTCCGTATCAGTTGCATTGGCAGTTCTGTTCAACTGGTATATGGGCGGAATCAACTGTGTATTTGCCTGTTTCTGGTTTTTGTTTGAATTTGCATATTTAAGATTGTACAGTGGGGATACTAAGGCTGAGAAGACTGTCATAAAGGATTTTGCCGGAAAACTTGGACGGTTTATATATTCAATGCTGGCGGGAGTTCTGATCAGCGGGGTGTTGTTCCTTCCGACGATAGGTGCGATGCGTTACAGTGTAAGAGGAAGTCTTGATTTCGGCTCTCTGCTCGACATGTCATTTATCGGTGATGTTTCATCTGTGATAGACGGATATTCGCTTGGCGCACAGAGTCAGAAGGGAAGCGTGTCTCTGTACTGCGGATGTCTGGCGTTGATAGGATTTATTGGAATCTTCATCGGTAAGAAACACAATGTAAAGCAGAAGATATTAGCATTTGTCACGCTTGTGGTAATGCTGCTCATGTTTTACTGGAATCCATTGTGCATGGCATTTTCTCTGTTCAAAGAGGTTGGATCATATTGGTACAGATATTCACATGTTGGAATATTCTGCATATTATTCTTTGCCGCTGAATTTTTCCTCTCGGAGGATCTGAATGCTGTAAAATGGCGGGTTATCATTGCAAGTGCGATATTCAGTGCGGCTATGCTTGGTGTAAACTATCTGCATGGAGTCCAGGATAACAAACTTGTATGGCTGACCGATGCGCTTATTGTAGGGGTAGCCGTTTTGATAGCACTCATAAGCAGGCTTTCGAAAAACGTAGGAGCCGGAAGAGTGTTCGGAATTATATTTACGGTCATTCTGTGTGCAGTGCTGACTGTTGAGACAGGATACAGCGTGATGTTGCAAATGGACAATATCCATATCGACAACGGTGAGAGTTTTGTTGAGTATGAGACGGCTATGGAAGGCCTTATAAATGATCTGAAAGAATATGATTCCGATACATACAGGATCAGCCAGACCAGATCAAGGGCGACAAGATCACTCGAAAAAAAGAAAAACAATAATGGCAAAGATACGGATGATAATTTTAAATATAAGAACAATGTCAGAGCAAATTATGACGAGTCGTTTGGTTATGGGTATTGGGCGATAGGATCGTATGTGTCAACCGCTGACAGCACAGTGCTGAACTTCCTTGTGGACACGGGATACAGGAGCGAAGGCGATAACCTAAGTGTTGTCAACATGCCGGTGCTTGGAACTGATTCACTGCTGGGAGTCAGATACATCGTATCTGATTATGCTTTGGAGGGCATGGATAAAGTAGAGGATATTGCAGACAATGCAAATGGAGCCGGTGTATACGAGAACCCATACAGCCTGCCTATGGCATTTGTATATGATTCAGGCAAATATACAGCGGCAAAATATAATGGCAATCCGTTTGAATATCAAAATGAGCTCTACAGCGAGCTGCTCGGCAGAAAGGTTGAGATCTATAAGCCTTTAAAGTACGAGACGGTTGTAAGTAAAGCGAAGAAGCGTGTATACAAGATGGAGATCCCGGAAGGCAATTACATCGCTTATGGCAATATCCCATGGAACAGTCTGTTTAATGCAAAGCTGAATGTCAATGGAATATACAGGACCGGATATGCCAGATGGCTTTCGCCGTCAGTGTTCAATATTCCTGTAAATGAGGATCGTGATTACTACAAGGTTGTGCTTCACTCAAAGCAGAAGCTAGATCTGGATGATGGAGCAGAGCAGTTTTATGTTCTTGATCTGGATTTGCTGAAAAGCATAGCAGAGGAGCTTGAGAAATATACCCCTGATGTGATGGATATAGAAAATGGCAGCGCAGAAATTGTTGTAAATGCCAAGGAAGGACAGAGTTTATTCACATCTATTCCTTACTGTGATGGTTGGACAGTCAAAGTTAACGGCCAGAAGGTACAGCCGGATAAGGTGGTAGACAGCCTGTATTCTATAAGTCTTGTTGAGGGTGAGAATGTTGTTGAGATGAAATTCCATGTGAAATATGCAGGCGCAGGTATTGCCTGTTCGATAATAGGTATCGCAATGCTGGTATTTGCGGAGTTTTACAGAAAACGAAGAAAATAGTTATTGAATATATTATTTTGTTGTGTTATTATGTTTCAAGTTGGTGTTAAAATTATACACACACCATTTTTTCGGAAACGGAGGTGTTAAGATGCTGAAGACAATATTAATGGTAATTTATGTTATAGTATGTATAGTATTAGCAATAGTGGTTCTTTCACAGGAAGGAAAGGATGCGAGCCTTACAAGTTCCATATCAGGAGCAGGCGGCGGATTTGACAATTCCTACTGGAGCAAGAATAAGGGAAGCTCAAAGCAGGAGATACTTAAGAAGATAACAGCAGTTCTCACAGTTCTCTTCTTTGTACTTGCATTACTGCTTGACTCAAAGCTTTTCAACTAATAATGATTTCTGATGCTTACATATATTAACTGATATATGTAAGCATTTTTTTGCTCATTATGCAATGTATTTGTGCGGTAGGGATGCGGGCATAATGTATATAGAAAGGGTTTGTTATGGATAATAAGGATTTGGAGTTATACAACAGAAGAAAACAGACGGTATATGAATTTATATGCGATGATGATTATCCGCCTATGAAGTTCAAGGAGATGTGTACATTCCTTCAGGTCCCGGGAGATGAGAGACAGACATTTCTCGATATACTGAATGACCTCACAGAGGAGGGACTGATCATCAGATCGGCAAAAGGGCGATATCAGAAGGTCGGAGAAGGGACATACAAGGGAACATTTATCGGCAATCAGAGAGGTTTTGGATTTGTCCGCGTTGAGGGCATGAAGGAGGATTTCTTTGTCCCTGAGAAGAATACCATGGGAGCGTTCCACGGTGATACAGTCCTCATACATGCGGAGGACAGACCGAAGGGAATGAAGCAGGAAGCATCGGTTATAAAGGTACTTGAGCGTGGACTAAAGAAGGTTGTCGGAGTCTATCAGAAGAATAAGAACTTTGGATTTGTCATACCTGACAATCTGAAAATAGATGGAGACATATTTATATCCAAGGAAAATTCCATGGGCGCCATGGCTGGACATAAGGTTGTGGCGGAGATCATCAGTTATGGAGACAAAGTGAAGTCTCCGGAGGGAAAGATTATAGAGATACTTGGACATATAAATGATCCGGAGAGTGACGTGCTGTCTGTGGTCAGAGCTCTGGACATTCCAGTCGATTTTCCTGACGAGGTCATGGACAGCCTCTCACAGATCCCTGATTTTGTCAGCGCATCGGAGATGGCAGGCAGAACGGATCTCCGACATCTTCAGACAGTGACGATAGATGGCGAGGATGCAAAAGACCTGGACGATGCCATAACACTCTATGAGGCGGACGGAATGTACAAGCTTGGTGTGCACATAGCTGACGTGACCCACTATGTAAAGGAGAATTCCCCTCTGGATAAAGAGGCACTTAACAGAGGTACAAGCTGTTATCTCGTGGACAGGGTAATACCTATGCTTCCGCACAAGCTGTCAAATGGTATCTGTTCGCTGAATGAAGGGCAGGACAGATTGGCGCTGAGCTGCCTTATGGACATAGATCAGAAGGGCCACATAGTAGGACATAAGATATGTGAGACTGTGATCAATGTGGACCGTAGAATGTCATATACAAGTGTGTCTGCAATTGTCGAGGATCACGATCCAGGGGAGACCAGAAAATATGAGGAGCTTGTGCCTATGTTCGAGATGATGCTTCATGTGTCGGATCTTCTCAGAGCTAACAGAAGAAAGCGAGGCTCAA
Organism: Coprococcus sp. RTP21281st1_F1_RTP21281_210402; assembly: GCF_040915325.1. Taxonomy (NCBI): domain Bacteria; kingdom Bacillati; phylum Bacillota; class Clostridia; order Lachnospirales; family Lachnospiraceae; genus Coprococcus; species Coprococcus sp. RTP21281st1_F1_RTP21281_210402. The sequence continues at coordinate 179,578 of NZ_JBCPDQ010000001.1, read as the reverse complement.
TAGATTTTGATTTTGACGAATCGAAGATCAAGATAGACTCCGACGGCAAAGTTGTATCAATAGGTGTATATGAGAGACGCAGATCCAATGAGATCATTGAAGATTTTATGCTTGCTGCAAATGAGACGATTGCTGAGGATTATTTCTGGCAGGATATACCATTTGAGTACAGAGTCCATGAGACACCTGATGCAGACAGGGT
>NZ_JBCPDQ010000001.1:171108-179226 GCF_040915325.1 Coprococcus sp. RTP21281st1_F1_RTP21281_210402 | reverse complement strand
GGATGGCGCTGAGGACCATGAAACAGGCGAAGTATTCAACGGAGTGCACAGGACATTTTGGACTTTCGTGTAAGTATTACTGTCATTTTACTTCTCCTATAAGGAGATATCCAGATCTGCAGATACATCGTATAATAAAGGAAAATATACATGGCAGACTTGACTCGAGGAGAATAGAACATTACAGCATGATACTTGACAGGGTGGCTGATGACAATTCGCGCAAGGAGAGAAGAGCTGAGGAAGCTGAGCGTGATGTGGAGAAGCTCAAGAAGGTGGAATATATGTCAGCTCACATTGGCGAGGTCTATGACGGATTTGTCTCAGGAGTTACAAACCGGGGAATGTTCGTGGAACTGCCGAATACGGTGGAAGGCTTTGTGAACGTGGCAGATATGCGCGACGATTATTACTATTTTTCTCAGGAAGATTATGCTATGATAGGTGAGGACACGGGCAAACAATATGCCATCGGTGATCCTATACAGATAAAGGTGAAGAATACAGACAAGATGACGAAGTCGATAGATTTCAGTATTGTATATAAAGGAGAGGATACATTTGTCAAAGGAAAGAGGAAACACTCTCATCGCAAATAACAAAAAGGCATATCACGAGTATTTTATAGAAGAGAAGTTTGAGGCCGGAATAGAGCTTGTGGGAACCGAGGTAAAGTCCATAAGACAGGGACACTGCAGTATCAAGGAAGCATTTGTCGGAATAGACCACGGCGAGGTGTATGTGTACAGAATGAATATCAACCCATATGAGAGGGGGAATATATTCAATAAAGATCCGCTCAGGACGAGAAAGTTGCTGCTCCACAGGTACGAGATCAACAAGCTTATCGGACAGCAGAAGGTGAAGGGTTATACCATTATGCCGCTCAAGGTATATATCAGAGATGGACTTGTCAAGATGGAGATAGGTCTGGCAAGAGGTAAGAAGCTCTACGACAAACGTGAGGATATCGCCAAGAAGGATATGAAGCGCGAGATGGAGAGAGATCTTAAGAGCAGGAGCAAGGACTTCTGATCGTGAGCGTTTGTGGAATTTCTGTGAAATCAAACTTATTATTGGAATTATAATGCAGCTTGTGTTATACTAGCAAGGTGTTGAATAAGATAAGCTGGTTCAGATATAATGTGTGTATCGGAATCAAATAAACGATAGTCTGGAGAAGGGCGTTATGAGTCAGAGTAAAGTAGATAAGAAGAAATATGAGAAAAAGCACCGCAAGGAGATACTCAGGAAGCAGAAGATCAAGAAGATTATTGCTATAACAGTTACGATCGTTGTTATCGCTGCTATAGTTGGAAGCGTTGCGGGTGTGAAGATATATAAGGCGATACCTAAGTATGTTGATGCTTCAGGCTTGTCAGAATATGTAGACAAGACTTGGAAGGACAGCGGTTATGACACTCTGTTTTCTGCCACAGCTTCCGATGCTGAGGACACAGCAGACACAACTGAAAATGCAGAAGATACAGCAGAGGCGACAGATGCAGAGGAAGATACAACTGCTGACGCTGAGTAAGAGCATCTGATAAATTAAGATATATAGGCGCAAGTATTATTTTGATATTTGCTGCATATATTATAAATGATTGGTTATCACTGATCTATGATCAGGGGTTGACTGGTTTCGACAGGGGTTTTGAAGCTATGGAAGCCATCCGTGGACCAGAGCCACGCTAAAAGCTGGAAAAAAAATAAACGCTAACGATAATTTAGCATACGCTGCCTAAGGGCAGTCGTCATCCTTTAGGAACGCCGAGCCTTTAGGAATGGCGTCGATTTTCGGCAAACTCCTGCATCTAAGCTTTGCGATGTAGGAAAATCCATGAAGCTACTAAGGTCTATAGCATGTTAGTGGGCGATAGGCTGAGGGAATGTTAAAGCACTGACTGTGATGGAAGAAACTGTAGTGAATGAGCTTTTGGACGCGGGTTCGACTCCCGCCAGCTCCACTATTTTTCATAAGGAGGGGCCCGCCGTAGGTGGGAGGAATCCTTCAGAGGAAGCGCACTGATGTGCGCGTAGGTCATCAAGCTACGCTTGACGACAAGTTGTGAAGCACGCAGACGCCTGCGAACGAAGTTCGTCTTCTAATGCGTCTGCTCCACTTGACTGAATTAAGTCGAACAAGATATTTAATGCAACAGGGCATATAGAAATCAATCTATATGCCCTGTTTGCTAAAAAACGGATAAAATCCGAAAATTCTTCTTGCATCTACAATTTCAGTATGTTATATTAAATGAGTTGTGAAAAGAGTGATGGTCCTCTGTGCCCATATATCCGGTGGATATGGTAGTAAGAACATCAGAATATTAAGGAGGAACACAATGAACGATTACATTAAGAATCTTGAAGCTTCACAGATGAAGGAGAGCGTTGATGAGTTCAACGTAGGAGACACTGTTAAGGTACACAACAGAATCAAAGAGGGTAACAAGGAGAGAATCCAGATCTTCGAGGGTACTGTAGTAAAGAGACAGGGCGGAAGCAACAGAGAGACATTCACAGTTAGAAAGATCTCTAGCGGATGCGGTGTTGAGAAGACATGGCCTGTACACTCACCTTTCGTTGAGAAGATTGAAGTTGTAAGAAAAGGTAAAGTTAGAAGAGCTAAGATTTACTACTTACGTTCAAGAATTGGTAAGGCAGCAAAGGTTAAGGAGCTTGTTAAATAATAAAGCTTGTAACATGAAAGTAAAAGTGGCTGGAGTATTTCTACTCCAGCCATTTTTAGAATGGATGAAATGAACTGAACAAATATATTGATGATTGAAGGATAGAATTCATGAGTGAGAGATATGACAGACTCCGAAGGATAAGGAGAGAAAAAAGGCGTCAGAGAAGACAACAGAGATCATTGAAAAAGACTATGAAGAGCGCACTTGGCTGGTTCATATCGATACTGACAGCGGCTATACTTGGTTATGGTTTTGTTGCATTTGGATTCCAGACGGTATATATGGTAGGACCATCCATGGAGCCGACACTGACGGATGGAGAATCGTATCTGGTCAATAAGGCTGTTTATCTGGTGACATCCCCGGAAAGATACGATGTGGTAGCGTATCGTATAGTTGAGAATCAGGACAAATACTATTCCATCAAGAGAGTGGTAGGCCTGCCGGGTGAGACTGTGCTTATCCAGAATGGTCAGGTATATATAAATGGCAATCCGCTTGCAGATTATCCCGTCGACTGTGAGATAAAAACAGCCGGAATAGCGGAATCTGCGATCACACTTGGAGAGAATGAATACTTCCTGCTCGGAGACAATCCGGACAACAGCCAGGATTCAAGATTTCAGGCGGCTGGCAATGTGCAAAAGAGCGAGATGCTGGGCAGAGTAAAGATAAAATAGAGGTAGAGATATGAATATACAGTGGTATCCCGGACATATGACAAAAGCAAGACGAATGATGCAGGAGGATATAAAACTTATAGATATCGTCATAGAGCTGGTGGATTCAAGAATCCCATTCAGTAGTAAGAATCCTGATATAGACGAGCTTGCAAAGAACAAATACAGACTCATACTCCTCAACAAATCAGATCTTGCGGATGATGCAGTCACAACAAAGTGGGAAAACTATTATAAGAATAAAGACTTTGCCGTTGCAAAGATAAATGCCCGTGACGGTATGGGGATGAAGAGTATCAACAATATCGTGCAGGAGGCCTGCAAAGAGAAGATAGAGAGGGATAGAAAAAGGGGAATCATAAACCGTCCGATAAGGGCGATGATAGTCGGTATCCCGAATGTCGGCAAATCCACGTTTATCAATTCCTATGCGAGAAAGGCCTGCACCAAGGTTGGAAATAAGCCTGGTGTCACAAAAGGCAAGCAGTGGATAAGACTTGGAAAGAATATTGAGCTTCTGGACACTCCCGGTATTTTATGGCCGAAATTCGATGATGAGGCCGTTGGTCTCAGACTTGCGTTCATAGGTTCGATCAATGATGAGATACTCAGCATAACGGATATAGCGGTTGAATTAATTAAATTTTTACAGGCAAACTATTGTAATACCCTTGTTCAAAGGTATAATATTGAAAGTGTTGATGATCCTGTACAGATGCTGACAGGTATCGCAGAGAAGAGACAATGCATTAAGAAGGGCGGGGAGCTCGATTATGACAAGGCTGCGGCTCTGCTGATCGATGATTTCAGATCGGGAAAGCTGGGGCGTATTACATTGGAGACCCCGAAGGAAGACTAGATGAGTGAAGAAAACAAGAATGTTGCTGATGCGTTAAACGATATATTTGAGGATGACCCTGCGAAGAAGGAAAGGGACAAAGAGATCGCCAAATATGAGAAGAAGCGTCAGAAAGCGATAGATAAAGAACAGAAGAAGGCTGCAAAAAAGGCTGCGAATGAAGCAAAGGAAGCTGAAAAGAAAACTGCCGACGATGAGCAGGAAAATAAGGAGAAGTCCTCCTGGTCATGGGACAAAGCAGTCGCTGAGAGTTCGGCTGATGCAAAGGCGGAGACAGCAGATAAATCGGAAGAAGCATCTCAGAAGGAGACATCGGAAGAAGCTGCAGGAGCAGCTAAATCTGAGAGCTCAGATAAAACTGCAGAAGCGGTTAATACAGACTCTTCTGAAGAAGTGTACAATGAGGATGGAGAACTTGACGAGAAGGCTTTAAAGAAGCAGCTCAGGAAAGAGAAGAAAGAGGCAAAAAAGAAAGAAAAGGCCGAAAAGGAAGTCAATATTGTCAAGGATCTCATATTTCTGTGTATTTATATAATAATAGTAATTGGCATATGCTGGGCTGTGCTCACATTTGTCGGACAGCGAACAGAGGTCAGTGGAGAGTCCATGAGCAATACTCTTCACAGCGGAGATACATTATGGATCGACAAGCTTGAGTATGAATTTGGCTCGCCGAAGAGATTTGATGTGGTTGTATTCCCGTATGGAGACGATGATGAGACCTTCTTCATCAAGCGTATAATCGGACTTCCGGGTGAGACAGTGTATATAGACGAAGATGGTGTTATCTATATAAATGACGAGCCTCTGGAGGGCGATGTGTATGGCAGAGAGGCCATAGCCAGCGACAAGCGCGGAGTTGCAGCCGAGGAGATCACACTGGGTGATGACGAGTACTTTGTTCTGGGAGATAACAGAAACAACAGCCGTGACAGCCGTGTGGAGGATGTTGGCAATATACACAAGAAAGACATCATCGGCAGGGCTGTATTCAGATTTACAGGCGGTTTTGGCAAGATAGAATAGGATAAGATATCAGGGGCTGTTGCCTAAAAAGTGGCAATGGTCCTTGTTTTTAGGTGGAGGACATATGGAAAGTATAGCGGAGATAAAAAAAGTATTTGCTGATGCTGATATAAGTGAATATTCGGGGCTTATCGAGAAGTATGGCGACGATGAGAGAGATGGGGTAAAGAAGATCATAGCGTCCGCTCAGAAAAAGATCAATGCTCTTGAAAAGGAAAAAGCCCGCAGCTATAAAATGTTTGAATTTGAGAGAAAATACGCTGATAAGGGATATATATGTGGTATAGATGAGGTCGGAAGAGGCCCGCTTGCAGGCCCTGTAGTGGCTGCTGCAGTCATTCTTCCAAAGGACTGTGATATTTTATACCTCAACGACTCCAAGCAGCTCACACCGAAGAAGAGGGAGGCTCTATACGATGAGATCATGGCGAAGGCTGTAGCTGTAGGCGTGGGTATGGCAAACGAGAAAGTAATTGACGAGATAAATGTTCTCAATGCAGATTACGAGGCGATGAAGCAGGCTATATCGAAGCTTCAGGTTAAACCACAGCTCCTGTTAAACGATGCGGTTAATATTCCGGGTGTTGATATCGAGCAGGTAGGCATAATAAAAGGTGATACGCTGTCTGCGTCGATTGCGGCAGCAAGTATAATTGCAAAGGTTACAAGGGACAGGCTTATGGTTGAGTATGACAGTCTGTATCCGGGTTATGGATTTGCAAAAAACATGGGATATGGTACGGCAGAGCACATTGATGCGCTCAAGAAGATCGGTCCGTGCGCAATACACAGAAGGACGTTTATCAAGAACTTTGTATAACAATTGTTCATCACACATATATTCATGGAAAGGTGAAATGATGTATAACAGCAGAGCAACCGGTAATGAAAAGGAAGCTTTAGCTGCTGATCATCTGGCTGGCAGGGGCTATGAGATCCTGTGCAGGAATTTCAGGGTGGCCAGCGGTGAGATAGATATAGTGGCAAAACACGATGGATATATAGTGTTTATCGAGGTGAAGTATAGGTCCGGAGTACATAAGGGCTTGCCGGAGGAGGCTGTCGATGTGCGCAAGCAGAGACAGATATGTAGGACTGCATTATTCTTCCTGAACAAATATGGATATGGAATGGACACCCCGGTTAGATTTGATGTGATAACCATACTTGGTGAGGATATACATCATATAGAAAATGCATTTGAGTATTCGGGATATTGATAGGATGGCGGATATGGATATAAAGTATATTAGGAAAGACAATTCAACACATGTCCACACGGTGGATGGCGTGGATTATATATCATTTGACAAATTGGACAGAGCCGGAGTTGTAAATGCATTCTCCACCAGGATCGGCGGAGTGAGTGAGGGATATCTGGGTTCCATGAACCTGAGCTTCCACAGAGGCGATGATGCGGATCTGGTAATGGAGAATCACCGCAGATTTGCCACTGCAGTGGGGTATGATTACGAAAAGCTTGTGTTCTCAGATCAGGTGCATAAGACAGACATATATAAAGTTACAGAGAAGGATGCCGGAAAGGGAATAATCAGAGAGTCGGATATTCTGGAGATCGATGGACTTATGACGGATGTTCCGGGGATACCACTTATGACATTTTATGCGGACTGTGTCCCTGTATTGTTCTATGATCCGGTGAAAAAGGTTGTTGCGGCGAATCACTCTGGGTGGAAGGGAACCGTCAGCAAGATAAGCGGACATATGATAAACAGATTGAAGTCTGAATATGGAACATCTCCAGAGAATCTCATTTGCGCCATAGGACCTTCTATATGCAAGAATTGCTATGAGGTGAGTGAAGATGTAGCTGAACGCTTTATGGCGGCATATACGGAAGCAGAGACGGCTCAGATCGTATTTAGCAAGGGTAATGGCAAATATCTGCTTGATCTCCACAAGGCCAACTATTACAATCTTGTTGATTCAGGTGTAAAACCTGAGAATATTGACGTGACAAATATATGTACATGCTGTAACAGCGAATGGCTTTTTTCACACAGGGCGAGCAAAGGCCTGCGGGGTAATCTTGCGGCAGTGATCATGCTCCCTGAATGATAGGGCGTTATTCATTTGCTGCAGCTTTTGATCAGTAGACAATTAATATAAAAGAGGAAATTATGGAACATATTGTAAAGGAAATACTTGAGGGAAGTATAGCCCAGGAGATGGAGATCGAACCGGGAGATAATATTCTGGCGGTCAATGACCATCCTATAGAGGATATATTTGACTATCAGTATCTCATAAATGACGAATATATAGAACTTCTCGTGAGGAAGTCTGACGGCGAGGAGTGGCTTCTGGAGATAGATAAGGATTATGACGAGGATCTAGGGATTGTTTTTGAAAATTCCCTGATGGATAATTACAAGTCTTGCTATAACAAGTGTATATTCTGCTTTATCGATCAGAACCCGAAAGGTATGAGAGACACTATATATTTCAAGGACGATGATTCCAGACTGTCATTTCTTCAGGGAAATTATATTACCCTTACTAATATGAAGGAAAAGGATATTGACAGAATAATCAATTATCACCTTGCTCCGATAAATATATCGGTGCACACTACCAATCCCAAGCTGCGCTGCAGTATGCTGAACAACAGATTTGCCGGTGCCATACTTGACTATATAAGGAAATTTTATGAAGCTGGTATTCCTATGAATGGACAGATAGTTCTGTGCAAGGGGATAAATGATGGGGAGGAATTGTGGCGTACGATCTCTGATCTTATGGAGTTTGTTCCTGTTATGGAGAGCTTATCCGTGGTCCCTGTCGGTTTGTCAGATTACAGAGATGGCTTGTTCCATCTTGAACCGTTCAACAG
>NZ_JBCPDQ010000001.1:129217-170958 GCF_040915325.1 Coprococcus sp. RTP21281st1_F1_RTP21281_210402 | reverse complement strand
GGTATGATGGCTTTATCCAGCTTGAAAATGGTGTGGGCATGGTGAGACTGCTCATAGATGAGTTTGATGAAGAGTGGAGCTGCGTAGAGGGCGATGACAGAGAGTATGAGGTGTCCATGGTTACTGGAGTGCTCGTATATGATTCCATAAAGCTCCTTGCTAACAGGATCCCTGAGAAGTTCCCTAATGTGAAGGTGCATCTGTATAAGATCATTAATGATTTTTTTGGACATAGAATAACCGTGACAGGATTGCTTACGGGTGGAGATATAAGAAAGCAGCTCACAGGAAAGCCTCTTGGGCAGCGGCTTATACTGCCTTCCAATACTCTTATGGCGGATGAGCCAAAATTCCTTGATGATGTGACGCTTGCAGAGCTCACAGATGCTTTACAAGTCGATGTTTGTATTGTAGAATCAAGTGGTGCTGATTTTATTCATGCAGTAATTGGCGATGATATGTAATTAATTATATATGGAGGAAGATAGAATGAGTAAACCTATAGTTGCCATAGTGGGCAGACCCAATGTAGGTAAATCAACTCTGTTCAATGTGCTTGCCGGAGAAAAGATATCCATAGTTCAGGATACACCGGGAGTTACGCGAGACAGAATTTATGCTGATATCAACTGGCTGGATTACAATTTCACTCTGATAGACACAGGAGGAATTGAGCCGGAGTCAGACAATATTATACTTAAGAGCATGAGAGAACAGGCAGAGATAGCCATAGAGACAGCGGACGTCATCCTGTTCATGACGGATGTCAGACAGGGAATGGTTGATGATGATGCCAAGGTTGCCGATATGCTCAGAAGATCCAAGAAACCTATAGTTCTCGTTGTCAACAAGGTAGACAGCTTTGAAAAGTTCATGCCGGATGTGTATGAGTTCTATAATCTTGGACTTGGAGATCCACATCCTATATCAGGTTCATCCAGACTTGGAATAGGAGATATGCTCGATGAGGTGGTATCACACTTCAATGAGTCTGCAAAGGATGACACGGAGGATGAGAGACCTAGAATCGCCATCATAGGAAAGCCAAACGTAGGAAAATCTTCTATAATTAATAAGCTTCTCGGTGAGGACAGGGTTATTGTATCAGATATAGCCGGAACCACAAGAGATGCCGTGGATACAGAGATCGTCAGAAATGGCAGAGAATATGTATTCATAGACACAGCGGGACTCAGACGAAAGAGCAAGATTAAAGAGGATATAGAGAGATACAGTATCATAAGAACAGTATCAGCGGTTGAGAGATGTAATGTTGCAGTCCTCGTAATAGACGCAACGGAGGGAATAACCGATCAGGATGCCAAGATCGCGGGAATCGCACATGATCGTGGCAAGGGAATGATAATAGCTGTGAACAAATGGGATGCTATCGAGAAGAATGACAAGACCATATATAAGTTTACAGAGGAGATCAGAAACAAGCTTTCATACATGCCGTATGCGGAGCTGCTCTTCATATCAGCCCAGACCGGACAGAGACTTCCAAAGCTGTTCGAGACCATAGATGCTGTTATAGAGAATCATTCACTCCGCATAGCTACTGGTGTTCTGAATGAGATTATGAGTGAGGCGGTTGCTATGCAGCAGCCACCATCAGATAAGGGTAAGAGACTTAAGCTCTATTATATTACCCAGGTGTCAGTTAAACCTCCTACATTTGTCATATTTGTAAATGACAAGGAGCTTATGCATTTCTCATATACACGTTATATAGAGAACAGGATAAGAGAATCCTTTGGATTCAGAGGTACACCTCTAAAATTCATAATCAGGGAGAGGAAAGAGAAGTAGTCATGGAGATGTTGATTAGGGCTATATGTCTGGTTGGGGGCTATGGAGTAGGACTCATTCAGACAGCGTATATTTACGGCAGGATAAAAGGTGTTGATATAAGAAAGTATGGAAGTGGAAATGCGGGAACGACAAATGCACTGAGAGTTCTTGGAAAGAAAGCTGGACTGATAGTTTTCCTGGGGGATTTCCTCAAAGGAATAATCGCCTGCTCACTGACACATATCATACTTGGCCAGCTAGGTATAGGTAATGCATACATGTTCGTACTGTATACAGGACTTGGAGTTGTGCTTGGTCATAACTTCCCATTCTATATGCAGTTCAAGGGCGGCAAGGGAATTGCTGCCAGCGGCGGAATGATAGTAGGTCTGTGGGACTGGAGATTGGTAGTGATACTCCTTGCAGCGTTCGTTATAAGTGTTGTGATAACAAGATATGTATCGGTTGGATCACTTACGATCATGATCGGATTCTTCATATTATACACAGTATTTGCAATTCATGGAGATTATAATTTCACATCGAATGCAAAAATGATCGAAGGAATAATCATGGCGGGAATCATAGCCGGAATGGCCGTGATAAGACATTGGCAGAATATCAAGAGACTGATAGCGGGAACGGAGAATAAGTTGTCGTTTGGTTCTAAGAAGGCTTGATGGAAAGCGGAAGCGAATAGAGAGTTATTGAATCCCCTCCTTACTGGATAAAACAGGAAGGAGGGGATTTTTTGTAGTGAGCAACGTTTTATAGATGTCTGGATAAAACAAAATCAGATAACATAATGAGTATACATAAAACCGAGATTATGGTTATGTGATATTTATACGCAGTGAAATGCGTATTAAAAACTGTTGATTAGAATAATGTGAGTTTACATAACTAGCCCAAAATCTAAAAATACAGTAAAAATTTGCAAAAACATCCATGTATTGTCACTATAGACTGGATTAAATGATGAAAAAAAGTTAAAATAGAAAAAAATGATTCAAGGATTGAAAAAAGAAATATAAATATTTTGGAGGTATTTTACGATGAAAATAGGTGTTCTCGGAGCAGGTGGATGGGGTTCTGCACTTGCTAATCTGCTGGCAGGAAATGGACACGAGGTTATAGTGTGGTCTATAGATGAGAGAGAGGTTGCCATGCTCAAGGAATTTCATGAGCAGAGAGACAGACTTCCGGGCGTTATACTTAACAGCAGTATTGAATATACAACAGATGCGTCAAAGGCTGTTATTGGTCAGAAGATGATAGTGTGCGCAGTGCCTTCTCCGTTTGTCAGAAGCACAGCAAAGAACATCGCTGACAAGGTGAGCAACGGACAGCTTATCGTGAATGTCAGCAAGGGAATAGAAGAGTCCACACTCAAGGCTCTCGTGGAGATCATTGAGGAAGAAATCCCACAGGCTAAGGTGGCTGTCCTTTCGGGTCCGTCACATGCAGAGGAAGTAGGCCGCGGAATACCTACAACGGTAGTTGCCGGTGCCCGTGATATAGAGATTGCAAAGACGATCCAGAACGCATTTATGAACGATTATTTCAGGGTATATACAAGCACTGATGTGACTGGTATTGAGCTGGGTGGTTCAGTGAAGAATGTAATAGCTCTGGCAGCCGGAATATCAGATGGACTTGGACTTGGCGACAACACGAAGGCTGCTCTTATGACCAGAGGAATGGCGGAGATCATGAGACTTGGACTTGCCATGGGCGCAGATGTCAAGACGCTGTCAGGACTTTCAGGAATGGGAGATCTTATAGTTACATGTACATCCAAGCACAGCCGTAACAGGAATGCCGGATATCTCATCGGTCAGGGTAAGACCTATGAGGAAGCTATGGCGGAGGTCAAGATGGTTGTTGAGGGTGTTTATTCTGCCAAGGCAACACTGGCACTTGCCAGGGAGCATGGGGTTGAGATGCCTATCGTTGAAGCAGTCAATAATGTATTATTTAATGGCATGACGGCAAAAGAGGCTCTCACAGAGCTTCTCAACAGAGACAGAAAGAGTGAATTGTAATCGATTATATTTTATATGTTTGATATATTTCGATAGATTATGCTGCCGAAGAATAGTAGTACAAAATCACCTAATAATTAAACGATAAAGTAAATGTGAACAAAAAAGCAACAGAAAACTGTTCTTTTTGTTCACAAACTGTTTACAATTACCATGTGTTATGATAAATTTAAAGCAAGTGTGTAAGTCGAAAAATAATTAGAAAAGAGGTATTACAATGGCAAAAACTACGAAAAAGCTTATAGCACTGCTGCTGGCGGTAGTTATGATAACTACGTTGATTTCGCCTTCTAATTATAGTTGGTCCAATGCGGCCGAGACGAGAGGGGGAGACGCATACGCCACGGCTACTGATTCGATAGCAATGCTGTCGAGTGCAGCAGTAACCGGAAATCTTGAAGATTATATTACTGGAGCTACGATTGCTGATAAAGCAGGTAATATATATGGTAGCAGTTCAAGACCGTCCACAACGCCGCTTCCTGTAGATCCAAATGATCCTACAAAAGCCGGTGTAGATATCCAGATGTCTATGGATATAGTGTTTCCGGAAAATGTTGTTAATAGCATAGTGGAGTCTGGTGAAGATGCAACATTTACTTATACGATGCCGGATACCATAAAGTTTAATTCCGATATTCTGAATGAGGATATAACTGATGGAAGTGGTAACAGGATCGGTTCGTATTCAGTTGTGAACGGAGTCCTTACTGCGACGATCGATCATACAGCACTCGAGGGGGGAGCCCAGCTCAAGGCTTTCTTCAAGGCGTGGATCGATATGGATCTCACAAAGTACAATGAGAAAAACCAGGTCGAGAACAAATTCACAAGCACTGTGATTGTGACTGTGGATGTGGATTTCAAGCCTGATGTGGATGTGAAGAAGACCGCATCCGAGGGTAGAGTTACAGATCCTAAGGATGGATATGTATACTTTGACTATACCGTAGAAGTTTCATCCAATCATGGAAGTGCCAGTGAGGATCTGAACTTTAGTGATGTTATAGCCAACGACATAGCAGGTGTCATACCTGAAGTTACAGATATAAAGGTGATTAAGTCTGACAACACAGACTGCAGCTCATCACTCACATATAACAGTAGTACCTCTACTATAGAAGGAACTCTTCCTGCACTCGGTGCAAAGGAGTCATATAAGATAACCTATACAGTAAAGAGTAAAGTCGATGATCTTTCTCAGGACGTGATCAATCTGAACCAGAGCAATATTGCAGAGGCTAAGAATTCAAAGGTTGATGATAAGGATCAGACCAACAAGGGCTACAAATATGTGAAGGACGGTGCCACAGATCTCAAGGTTACAAAATCCTCAGATGGTGTGAGCATTGATCCTGACGATCACAAGATAGTTTACAAGTACAAGGTTATAGTAAGTTCTGAGTATGGAAGCGATGGTGATATTACACTTGATGATATTCTTGCAAATGAACTTGACTCAAAACTTGGATCTGATGCCAAGAGAACAGTACAGAATGTTACATGCAAGCTCAAGGACAGCAACGGACAGTACACGGATGTCACAGCAAATGGATATGTGACTCCTGCAACAGGAACCATAGGAAATGGTGAAACAGTTATAAATGGAAATCTTCCGAAGCTTGACGCTAATTCACAGTATGAGATCACATACGAGGTTATTGTCTCAGATATTGCCGATGACATCGGAAGCATAAATGTACACAATAAGAATGGTGTAGACGTGTCAGATGATTCACATGACGAGCATACTGATAACGACAGCAGTACATGGTACAATGCCGGCAAGTCTACAGCATCCATAAGTAAGACCGGTTCACTGTCAGGTGACAAGTCAACCATAACATGGACAGTAACCGTGAATGCGGATAAGAAGAAGAATCTGACAGGAATGTCAGTATCGGATATACTCACAAAGAATGGGACAGAGCTCACAGACGAAAAGACGTGCAGCGTATCCATAAATGACACAGATGTTTCAACCACTATCAATCTTCCTGCAAGCTTTGTGGAAGAGAATGGTAAACTTTATTTGACGGATGGAACTTCAAGGGTTGATGTGACAGAGAACAAATCCAAGATCGTGTTCACCTACACAACAGATTCATCCAAGCTTGATAAGCTGACTGATGTTTATAAGAATGTAGCGACAATAGAGAAGAACGGAGTTACGGACAGCGCCGAGGCGACTGTAGAGGTGGCCGGTGATTCAGTAAAGAAGGAATTCGTATCAGAGACGGAGAACGATGATACATATACCCTTGCATGGAAGTCTACAATATCTGGCGTTGACAAGCTCAATGCGAATGATACATATACTGACTCTGTAACATATGATAATGGAGCACTTCCAAAGCATTACTTTACGGCAGATCAGATAAACGGACTTACAATAGCTGGCCTCACAGAGGGAGTTGACTACAAGGTAAAGGTAACATACGCTGACTTCTCAAATGTATGGGCACCAACGCTTTCAACTATTGACAGCGTTGCAGATGTTCCGGCATCATCTGATAACTACATAATAGGATATACAATAGAATTCCTCAGAGATATAACAGGCACGGAGGAGACCCCGATAGATTATGTTATCACATATAATACGACAGTAAAGTCTGACAGCAAGTATACGGCAGTCAACAAGGGTACTCTTACTATTGATGGTTCATCCAAGACATCACAGGATTCACATCCTGTATCTGGAATAACGAAGGGGTCTGTTGTAGAGAAGTACAGCTACACTAATGGTACTGATGAGAAAGAAAGCATTGTAGTATATGACAAGGCTAACAATGTGTTCGTATATAAGGTAGTTCTCAACGGTGACTTTGCGTATGGAGATGGAGACAGACTTTCCTTTACAGATACACTTCCTGCAGGAACTGAGCTCGATACTACATACCTTAAGAGTGATATGCTTCCAGAGGGTGTAGGAGAGACTATTGGCCATGCTGGAATATATTTTGTTTCTTATTATGCAGATAATAAGACGAGACCTCAGACAGGTGCAAATAATTATATAGAGAACTTTAATGTGGCAAGCAACAGTATTAGTTTTGACATAAAGTCACTTGAGTTTTATACCAGAAATGTCAAGGTTGTTGTCTACTATGCAGTCAAGGTCACAAAGGATATATCATCCGTTGTTGGTGGCAGTGACGTGGAATTCACCAACAATTGTTCGGCAACAGTTGTCAGAACCGACGGTTCAACTAAGACCAAGGATGACAGCGCAAAGGTTACTGTGACTGGACCGAATATTACCAAAACTGCAGGAAACTATGATAATGACACCAACAGTATTGAATATACTGTGCATATCAATGAGAAGGGTGAGGCTCTTGGCAATACAGGATCCATAACTGTAGTTGACAAGTATGACTACAGCAATGCGGATGCAGTAAAGAGAGTATTTATCAAGGATGGTTCGTTTAAGCTTCTGTACGCAGATACAGGCGCTGAAGTTCCGGCGGACAAATACAGCTATACATATGCAGATGATACGACAGCTAAGATGTCTACACTGACACTCACCATGCCGGATGAGACAAAGTTTATTCTGAAGTATACATATACTCTTGTATATACAGGTAAGCTTACAGCGGATGTTAAGAACAGCGTTGGTATTCTTGGATCTACAAGTTCGGCAGATTCGTCATCAACGGACACGAACATCAATGATCAGGATTCATCAATGGGAACTGATACAGAGCAGTTTAATCTTTCGATAATAAAAACTGACTCTATAATGACAGGAATCAAGCTTGCTGGTGCGAAGTTTGCGCTTTACAGATATGGTGATCCAAACAACAGTGCAGACACTAACTGGAATCTCATGGTACCTGGAAGCGATGAGGAAAGAGTAACTAACGAACAGGGAAGACTTACATTATCAAGTTTGTATTATAATTACTATTACAAGCTTATAGAGGTGGAAGCACCAGAGGGTTATGAGAAGCTCACAGATCCTATATACATATATGAGAACAATATCTCATCCAGCCTGACAGGACCGAAACCTGCTGAGGTGACAACTGATTCTATCTCAGACATAGTCCTTGACAGCAAAGGTTCACAGGATTATACACTGCCAGTAGATAACACTCCTGAGAACAGAAAGATAACTGTTAAAAAGGTATGGAAGGATGCTGCAGGTGGAACACTGAAGGATATTCCGGTTGACAGTATAACAGTTAAGATCTATGCATCAACTAATCCATCAAGTTACGACAAGAACACAGATCCTGTTGTAAAGACAATTACCTTAAATAGTGCAAATAAGTGGACAAGCGATGAGATAGAGCTTAAAGTAGCTGATGCAAATGGCAACTACCTCTACTACTTTGCAGAAGAGGATTTCGATAATGCTGATTACCAGGTCACAATAAGTAATAATGGAACAGCAACCGGAACGATCACCATCACGAACACCAACACAAAGGTGACAAATGAGACGATCGATATTCCTGTAACCAAGAAGTGGGATGACAGCGACAACATTCTGTCAGCAAGACCAAAGAACATCAAAGTTACACTTGCCACAGAGGATGCGGCGGGCAATATAACAAAGATCGTTGACAAGACACTTACACTCAATGATTCAAATAACTGGAGTGGAACATTTACAGATCTTGATAAGAAGGATGCCGATGGCAATCTTATCAACTACACTGTAGATGAGGATGACGTAGAAGGATATACAAGCGATGTTCAGCTCACAAAGGATGAGAACGATGTAGTTACCGCTGCAACGATCACAAACAAGCTGAATGTTGGAAGCCTTGTTATCACGAAGTTCTTCAGCGGAGACCTCGATGATACAAAGCTTACAGATGCACAGAAGAAGCAGATCACATTTACAATATCAGGCCCTGAGGGATACAAGGGACCTACAATCGTAACATATGATCAGTTTTACTTAGGAAGCTACGTTATCAATAATGCTCCATATGGAAAATACACTGTAACAGAGACAAGTGCAGCGTTTGATGGATATACACATAAAGTTACATATACTGTAGGTTCATCAACAGGCAATACGGCTGCGGATGTTGTTATTTCATCATCGTCATCATCACTTGTGACTGTGGCGAATGAATACAAGGCATTTATCACGGTAAGTGGAACCAAGGTTTGGGATGACAATAATAATCAGGATGGCAAGAGAGCTGAGGATATTAAAGTCCGTCTTATGAATGGAACGACTGAGGTCGCAAGTAAGACGGTTACCCCTGATGCGTCAGGTAACTGGAATTTCAGCTTTGCTGATCTTCCAAAGTACGATGATAACGGCAATGAGATAGCTTATACCGTTAAAGAGGATGCGGTTGCGGGTTATGATACCAAGATAACCGGCGACGTGAAGACTGGATTTGTCATCACCAACAGTCATACACCTGAGACAATTGATATCAGCGGAACAAAGACATGGAATGATGCAGATAATCAGGACGGAAAGAGAGCTTCTGAGATTACAGTAAGACTTCTTGCAAATGGCAATGAGGTTGCTTCAAAGAAGGTTTCAAAGAATGATAACTGGAAGTACAGTTTCACAGATCTTCCTAAGTATGACAACGGATCAGAGATCATGTATACAATAACAGAGGATGCTGTTAAAGATTATACAACTTTGATAGATGGATATAACATCACCAACAGCTACACACCTGGTAAGACAAGCATTTCAGTGACAAAGGTTTGGGATGATAACAATAATCAGGATGGCAAGAGAGAAACCAGTGTTAAGGTCAAGCTCCTTGCTGATGGATCAGATGTTGCAGATTCAGAAGTAACACTGAATGCCGATAACAACTGGACAAACACATGGAACGATATTCCACTTAAGTCCGGCGGTAAGGATATAACATATACTGTTGAAGAGACAAGCAATGTGCCAGGATATAAGGCTGAAGTTACAGGAGATGTCAAGACAGGTTTCACTGTTACCAATAGTCATACACCTGAGACGATAGATATTGATGGAATAAAGACCTGGAATGATGCAAATGATCAGGATGGTAAGAGACCTAAGAGCATCACAGTAAATCTCCTTGCAAATGGTCAGACTTACAAGACAAAGTCTGTTACAGAGGCAGAAGGTTGGAAGTACAGCTTTACAGGTCTTCCAAAGTACAGCAATGGTCAGGAGATAAAGTATACCATCACAGAGGCCAGTGTGGAGGGATATACAGCAGCTCCAAATGGTTATGATATTACAAACACACATGTTCCAGAGACTACAGATGTCAATGTCACGAAGATCTGGGATGACGCTGGAAATCAGGACGGCAAGAGGGCAAAAGAAATCACTGTCAAATTATTTGCTGATGGCACAGAGGTTGCCGGTTCAGAGGTAACTCTTAAAGAGGACAACAACTGGACGTATACATGGAAAGATCTTGCAGTTTATAAGAACGGTACAGCTATAGGTTATACAGTAGATGAGACAGCCACAGTAACCGGATATACGAAGAAGGTCACGGGTGATGCCAAGACAGGATTTGTAATAACCAACAGCTACACACCAGAGACCATCAATATAGCTGGTACAAAGACATGGGATGATGCAAACAATCAGGATAGAAAGAGACCTGAGAGCATAACTGTAAATCTTCTTGCGGATGGTCAGTTATACAAGACAAAGACTGTTACAGCTGAGGAAGACTGGAAGTATAGTTTCAAAGATCTTCCAAAGTATAGCAGTGGCAACAAGATAGTTTATACCATTACAGAGGATGCGGTCGGTGATTATGCTACTGTAATAGACGGATATAACATTACAAACACATATACACCGGCAAAGACAAGTGTATCAGTCACAAAGAGCTGGGATGATGCAAACAATCAGGACAGAAAGAGACCTACGAGTGTAAAGGTTCAGCTGCTTGCGAACGGAATAACAGTAGATGGCTCAGAGACTATATTAAAAGCAGATAACAACTGGACACATACATGGACAGATCTTGATGTGAACAAGGATGGAGCTGCGATAGCTTACACTGTAGAAGAAACAGATATTACTGAAGGATATACTCCAGTGATAACCGGAGATATGACAACAGGATACACAGTTACGAACAGCTACACACCAGAGACGACATCAGTAAAGGGCGTTAAGATCTGGGACGACGGTGAGAATCAGGATGGTATCAGACCTCCAAGTATCACAGTCAACCTGATTGCAAACGGAACAAAGATCAAGAGTCTTGAAGTCACAGCAGCAAATGACTGGAAGTTTAGTTTTACAGACCTTCCTAAATATGCAGATGGATCAGAGATAACATACGAAGTAACTGAGGATGCTGTTTCCGAATACACTACAGCTGTGACAGGAGACGCAGAAAACGGATATACATTTACCAATAGTCACACGCCTGAAACGATCAATATAGAAGGAACAAAGACCTGGAACGATGCAAACGATCAGGATGGCAAGAGACCAGGAAAGATTACGGTAAATCTTCTTGCAGATGGAGACATATATGCTACGAAGGAAGTAACTGAGGCAGATGGTTGGAAGTACAATTTCACGGATCTTCCAAAGTACAAAAATGGCAATAAAATCACGTACACCATCACAGAGGATACTGTTGAGGACTATCAGACACTTGTCAACGGATATGATATCACGAACAGTTATACGCCAGGAAAGACAAGTGTATCAGTTACAAAGGCCTGGGATGATGCTGATAACCAGGATGGCAAGAGAGCTAGAAATATAAAAGTAAGACTTCTTGCCGACGGAAACGTAGTTGCAGATTCTGAGGTGGATCTCAGTGATGCCAACAACTGGAGTCATACATGGAGTGATCTTGATATCAACAAGAATGGATCACCTATTGAATATACTGTTGAAGAGATTACATCGGTTGAAGGATATGCAACAGTTATCACAGGATCTGCGAAGACCGGTTATATCATCAAGAACAGTTACACACCAGAGACAACTTCAATAAGTGGTAAGAAGATATGGAATGATGCAAATGATCAGGATGGTAAGAGACCAGGAAAGATCACAGTAAATCTTCTTGCAAACGGAGTGAAGGTGGCTGATAAGGAGGTTACAGCTGCGAACGGCTGGAAGTACAGCTTTACAGATCTTCCAAAGTACGCAGGTGGCAACGAGATCACATACGGTATCACAGAAAATGCTGTTGAGGATTATCAGACACTTGTAAATGGATATGATATCACGAACAGTTACACACCAGGAAAGACAAGTGTATCAGTTACAAAGGCTTGGGATGATGCCGACAATCAGGACGGCAAGAGAGAGAGTTCAGTAAAGGTTGAACTCCTTGCTGATGGAACTCCTGTTGTTGGATCAGAAACAACTCTCAGTGCTGACAACAACTGGACATATACATGGGCAGGACTTGATGTCAAGAAGAGTGGTGTGAATATCGTCTACAGTGTAAGAGAGATAACCGCAATTGATGGATATACAACCACAGTCACAGGCGATGCTGAGACAGGATTCACAATAAAGAACAGCTATACACCAGAGACGACATCAGTGAGCGGCAGCAAGTCATGGGATGATGCGGACGATCAGGATGGCAAGAGACCTGGAAATATCAAGGTAAACCTTCTTGCAGATGGCAGCGTATATGCTACAAAGACGGTAACCGAGGCAGAAAACTGGGAGTATAGTTTTACAAATCTTCCAAAGTATAGAGATGGTGGAATTCAGATCAAGTATTCTGTATCTGAGGTTGATGTACCAGAATATACAGGTGAGGTTACAGGTTATAATATCACGAACAGTTACACACCGGGAAAGACAAGTGTATCAGTTACAAAGAAGTGGAGTGATAATGATAACCAGGACGGCAAGAGAACACCTAGCGTAATGGTTCGTCTTCTGGCTGATGGACAGGTTGTAGCTGGCTCTGGGGTAACACTCAGCAAGGCAAATAACTGGACACATACATGGAATGCTCTTGACGAGAAGAAAAATGGACAGACCATCGACTACACAGTTGAGGAGACTACAACTATAGATGGTTACACAACAGTCATAACAGGAAATGCAGCTGATGGATATGTGGTTGACAATCAGCACACACCTGAGACGATCAATGTATCAGGTACTAAGACGTGGGTTGATGACGATGATCACGATGGTCAGAGACCAGATTCAATAACAGTTAAGCTTCTTGCAGATGGTACTGTTATAAAGAGCCTCGTGGTTACAGCAGATACTGACTGGAATTACAGCTTTACAGATTTACCAAAGTACAAAGATAATGGAACCCTGATCAAGTATTCTGTATCAGAGAATGCTGTTTCGGGATACAAGGCATCTGTTACTGGATATGACATAACAAACACATACAAGCCAAATGTTATAAAACTTACCAAGACCATAAATGGAGATATTACAGCAGATGATGCAGCGACAAATGTAAAGTTCAATGTTACAAACAATGCAGGCTACAGTAAGATCATAAAGCTTACAGACTCTGAGGTTGCAAAGCTTGGAAATGGCAAGTATGAGATAACTCTTGTAAATGTGCCGGATGGTACATATACAGTTGAGGAAACATCATATGCATATGATGGAGCAGCGGTAACAGTCAGCTATACTGTGGATGGAATAGACGGTGAAGGAACAGAGGCATCCGGAATAACACTTATTGGTGGAAATACAGCCGATGTAGAGTTCGTTGATACCTACAAGCTTGGCACTGTCAAGTTCACTAAGGCTGGACTTTATAAGGAGTCATGTGCTGAAGACCCGGATGATGTAAAAATGCTTGATGGTGTAGAGTTTGCGCTCTATGAGGGTACAGATACAGAGTGTGAGAATCCTGTAATGACAGCAACAAGTGTAAATGGTGTTGTGACATTCAAGGATCTTAAGATTGGTACGTATCTTGTAAAAGAGAGTAAGACTATCGGAGATTATATTATCGATAACACAGTCTACACAGCAGAGGTAACAGAGGCAAACATTGACACTTATGCAGTGTTAAATGGTGTTCAGGATAACACACTGATAAATGATCTTCCTAGAACAGATCTCAAGATAGAGAAGGTTGCAGAGGAGAACAATGGCATAAAGCTTCCAAATTCAGTATACGGACTCTACAAGGAGAACGAGAATGGTGAGGAAGAGCTTGTCGCTAAGGCTACAACAGACAGCAACGGAGTTCTCAAGTTTGACGGTATTTTGATCGGCACAGAGTATACGATCAGAGAGATACAGGCGCCGGATGGATACTATGTATCTGAACAGCCAATATCAATCAAGTTCAAGAAAGATGAGAACGGAAAGATTACAGTTGAATCATTTGACGGTGGTTTTAATACTGACACAGGTAAAGTCACAGCCAGAGTTGATGAGAATGGAAACATTACATGGCTTGAACCTTCAGTAAAATACAGCTTTGAGAAAGTAGATGAGGATGGTGTTCCTGTAAAGGGCGCAACACTTCGACTCGAGGATGCTGATGGAAAACTCATTGATGAGTGGGTAACAGATGGCAGTGCGCATGAAGTCAACAATGTACTTGTAATTGGCAAGATCTATGCACTCATAGAGGTTAAGGCTCCTTCGGGCTATGACAAGGCTGATGATATACTGTTCACAGTTTCTGATGATAAGGTTGCAGCTGGCGAGGATATTGTTGTTACTATCACAATGGTTGATAAGAAGACAACAACGACCGAGACTACGGAAACCACAGAGACAACCGAGACAACACAGACAACTGAGACTACTGAAATAACAACAGAGGACAAGAACAAGCCGGATACTGGTGACAGAGCTCCTGTTGTACCAATAGCAGTTGTGCTCTTAATAAGTCTTGCCGGATGCGGTGTTATTGTGGCATCTAAAAAGAGAAAAAATAATCAGAGCAGCAAGTAATACAAAGCTGTGACATGTCCCCCGGGAATATCACCTTATATGGTGGTATTCTGGGGGATTTTTTTGTTCATAAAACAGCAGTTACATTCATATGCTATATATAGAAAATGACCGTAGATCTATTGTGTTTACAGTAATATAATTATGTAAATAAATAGCATGTCAGGAGGATGTATGGAGGAGTATCAGGTATATCAGGATATCAAGGCGAGAACAAACGGAGAAATATACATCGGCGTAGTTGGACCGGTGAGAACAGGAAAATCCACATTTATAAAAAGATTTATGAACCAGATGGTTATTCCTAACATTTCAGGGGAAAATGACAGGCAGCTTGCACAGGATGAACTGCCGCAGTCGGCATCAGGAAAGACCATAATGACGACTGAGCCGAAATTTATACCAAAGGAAGCTGTATCAATCAATGTTGCTGACAATCTGGATATGAAGGTAAAGATGATCGATTGCGTGGGATATGTCGTCAAGGATGCCGAGGGTCAGTTTGAGGATGGCAAGGAGAGAATGGTGAGAACGCCGTGGTTTGACTATGACATTCCGTTTTCCAAGGCGGCGGAGATAGGCACAAACAAGGTTATAAATAACCATTCAACTGTTGGGATTGTTGTGACCACGGATGGCAGCTTTGGTGAGCTTCCGAGGGAGAGCTATCTTGAAGCTGAGCAGAAGACTGTTGATGAGCTGAAGGCCATTGGGAAGCCATTTGTCATTCTTCTCAACACCGACAAACCATCCAGCAGTCAGACGGCTGCGCTCTCGGCAGAAATGAGCGATACATATGGTGCAAGTGTTATTCCGGTAAACGTGGAGCAGCTCAGAGAATCGGATATTACATATATTTTTACAGAACTTCTTATGAGCTTCCCTGTCACATCTATATATTTTGAGATACCGAAATGGCTTGAGGTTGTCGATGATGACAATGAGATCAAGAGCAGCGTTATATGTGATGCAGTCCAGATAATGGCGGCTGCAGACAGCCTGAGGGATATCGATCATATGGACTACCCTGAGAATGAATATGTCAGGAGATATAAGTGTTCCAGCATAAATATGGCGGATGGATGTGTGAATATAGACGTCGATATCTGCGATAATTATTATTACGCAATGCTGTCAGATATGATGGGCGCAGATATAACAAACGAGTACGATTTTATCACTGAGCTCAAATCCATGGCAGATAATCGTAAGTATTGTGTGAGTGTCATAGGAGCGCTTGAGCAGGTGAACAATGGAGGTTATGGCCTCGTTATGCCGGATAAGTCGAATGTCCAGCTCGGAAGTCCTGAGGTTATAAAGACCGGAGGAAAATTTGGAGTGAAGATATCGGCGAGCGCGCCATCGGTACATATGATCAAGGCGAATATCACCACCGAGATCATGCCTCTTGTGGGAAGCAAGGAGCAGGCGGATGATCTTGTCACATACATATCTGACAACAGCGATGATGGAGATATGTGGGGAGTTAATATATTTGGCAAGACCATAGAACAACTCGTTGACGATGGACTTAACAACAAGGTCAGCAAGATAGGTGCGGAGAGTCAGCAGAAGCTTCAGAATACCATGGAGAAGATCGTAAATGACGGAAATGGCGGAATGGTGTGCATAATAATATAAGATTGCATATTTATGGCAGGCTATGTTAAAATGTCTAAGGTGTTCTGGTGGATGCCTTAGACATTTGATTGTCCGGGCATGGAACATTATGGTGGTTATCAATTCAGGATGGAGACGTACATATGTCTGCGATAGATGTAAAGCTTAATGTATTTGAGGGCCCACTGGATCTTCTTTTGCATTTGATAGAGAAAAACAAAGTCAATATATACGATATTCCGATCGTCACTATCACAGAGCAGTATCTGGAATATGTGAACAATATGGAGGAAGAAGATCTTGACGTCATGAGCGAATTTCTGGTCATGGCGGCGACTCTGATCAAGATCAAGTCCAAGATGCTCCTGCCGAAGGATGAGGAGGATCCTGAGGATGAAGAGGATCCTAGAGAAGAGCTCGTCAGACGACTGCTTGAGTACAAGATGTACAAGTATGCTGCCGGTGAACTGAAGGATCTGGAGATTGAGGGAAACAAGGCATTTTTCAAGAAGGCGACCATACCGGCTGAGGTGAAGAATGTCAAGCAGGAGGTCGATCCTTATGAGTTGATCTCCAAGGCTGATGTGGATCTCCAGAAGCTCAATGAGATATTCAAATCGGTTATGCGTAAGCAGGTCGACAAGGTAGATCCGATACGAAGCAAATTCAAAGAGATCGAGAGGGAGGAGATTTCCCTTGAGGAGAAGATGGCGGAGGTAAGAGAAGAAGTCAGAGGACTGGAGGGCATAAACTTCAGGACACTGCTTGAGATGCAGGCATCAAAGATGAATATCATAGTCACATTCCTTGCCATACTTGAGCTTATGAAGATAGGCGCAATAGCGATCAGACAGGAAGATATATTCGGAGAGATAATCATTGATTCTCTGGATACTATATAGAGATGAGGTAACGATGAATAACGAAGATTTACAGAATGAGGAAATAGATGAAGTAAATACCCCTTCAGAAGAGAATGAGGAGGCCAGGACGGACAAGGAGTACAGTGACGATTATCTCACATCCGCCATCGAGGCTATACTTTTCTCAGTGGGTGAGTCTGTATCGATCGACAGACTTGCCTCAGCTCTTGAGATGGACAAGAGGAAGCTTACAAAGCAGCTTGAGGGTATCATATATAATTACAACAACAACGACAGGGGTATCAGGATCATAGATCTTGACGGTTCGCTTCAGCTCTGTACGCGCAACGAATACTATGGAATTCTCGCCAAGGTTGTCAATACACCGAAGAAGCTTTCCCTCACGGATGTTGTTCTTGAGACTTTGTCTATAATTGCATACAAACAGCCGATAACAAGGCCCGAGATCGAGGCTATAAGAGGAGTTTCATGTGTACATGCCATAAACAAGCTCATAGAGTACAATCTCGTGCAGGAGGTTGGAAGACTTGATGCTCCTGGACGACCTATCATGTTTGGAACAACAGAGGAATTCCTCAGATGCTTTGGAGTGTCATCGACAAATGATCTTCCGATGATAAGCCCTGATAAGATAGAGGACTTCAAGAAAGAAGCGCTGGAGGAAGCAGATTTCACGCTCAGTGTAGATACGACATCCGAAGAATAACAGACATGTTCCTGTAATATAATATCATGACCAATATTATGAGGATATGACGGTATATGTATATGTTTTCTACAGGAAAAAGATCACGCATAAGGCGGTTTATGTTGCTTGTTGCAGCCTGGACTGCAGCAAGTCTGGTAATACAGTTTCTCGTTGGTAACAATATATTTATAAAAGCGTATGCTGAGGAAGACAATACAGCGGATGTACAGCTATTTGCCAGAAATGCGATTCTGCTGGATGGGGAGACTGGAGATATACTATATGACAAATGTAGTGATGAGCACAGACCCAACGCCAGCACGACCAAGATACTTACATGTATACTTGCAATCGAGTGCGGGAATCTGGCGGATGATGTGACAGCTTCATCCTATGCATCCAAGATGCCTGAGGTCAGACTTGGGGTTCGTGACGGCGAGAAGTACACACTTGAAGACATGTTGTACGCCATGATGCTCGAGAGCTACAACGACGCTGCTGTAGTCATAGCGGAACATATCGGTGGCAGTGTACAGCACTTTGCGGAGATGATGAACGCAAAGGCTGAGGAGATAGGCTGCCATTCTACATATTTTATCACGCCAAATGGTCTGGATGCCCAGGACGAAAATGGCGTCCATGGCACCTCTGCGGAGGATCTTGTCAGGATCATGAGGTATTGTATTCTTATTTCACCCCAAAAGGATGAATTTCTGAAGATTACCCGAACAAAATCATACACATTCAATGATAATACCGGAAATAGAACATTTGCATGCATTAATCACAATGCATTTCTCGATATGATGCCATGCGCATTGTCAGGAAAAACCGGCTTTACCTGCGATGCTGGATATTGCTATATAGGAGCTGCGGAGGTTGAGGGACATACATATATATGGGCTCTCCTTGGCTGCGGATGGCCGAATAATAAGACTTATAAATGGAAAGATTCCAGGGCGCTTGTGGCATTTGCGCAGGAACACACCATATACACGGAGCTTAAGGCGCCTGCTTCGCCTGACATCAGGATAACATATTCATCGGGCTCGTCGGCAGATGGAAGCACAGCGACAAAATGCAGGCTGAACAGGACTGTGACAGCATCTGAAGGTAGTATACAGTATGTATACAAAGTCGCGGATACATTAAAGGCACCTGTGCATAAAGGCGCTGTAGCCGGTTCGCTTGAAGTGTACCTGGACGATGAACTTATAGATGTTGAGAATGTTATTGTGTCCGAGGAGATAGCTGATGTGACATTTAAGGATGAGATAATAAAAGTTTTATATCGTGCTGCAATGTAACATTTGCCTGGCACAGGCATATCCTAAATTATCAATAATATAAGGGCGGTGCACTGAGGTATGGATATGAATTGTGTATACTACGTGGTAGGCGGTGACAGGAGAAGCTGCTATATGTCTCTCAGTCTGGCGGAGAAAGGCAGTAATGTGTTTCATTTCGATCCATATGATGCCGATCTGCTGAGACATTCGCCGGTCACCATTATTTCGGGGGCTTCAGGAGTGGGCTTTCGCAGACTGATAGAGGGCGAATGTGCGTCTCCATCTGTAGAAATGCTGAAAGCTATCATTCTTCCTGTGCCTGTTACGAGGGATGGTGAATTTGTCAACGGCAGAACCCTTCTCACCATGAACAGCATTCTGGAATGCAGCAAGGAATTTGACATTGTGTTTGGAGGCGGGATAGGCAAATATATGTCTGATACAAACGAAAATAGTCCTTATGTATTTGATTTTCTTGCAGATGATGTTGTGGCCGAGAGAAATGCAGTTGCAACCGCGGAGGGGGCAGTCTGCGATGCGGAGGAGCTGTCTGATATTAATATAGACGGAAGCGTATGTCTGGTGACGGGATTTGGCAAATGTGCCAGGGTTCTTGCCGAAAGGCTTGCATCCTGGGGAGCAGATGTAATAGTTATGGCAAGACGTCCAAAGCAGAGGAGTGATGCGGCGCTCATAGGCTACAAGGTTATGTCATTTGAGGATATTCCGATATATAAGCATATACTGTCAGAAGTGGATTTTTGCTTCAATACAGTACCTGCGAGAGTTGTATGTGAAGATATCCTGTCTCTGCTCAGCAGACATGCGGTTGTAATAGATATAGCATCTATGCCGGGAGGGGTGGATTTTGATTATTGCAAGGAACATGATATTCCTTATAAACACAGCCTGGGAATCCCGGGTAAGCTGTCTCCAAAGACCTCGGGGATGATTCTTGCCGATGCAGTGATAGAGGCAGTGTCGGCTCACCGCTGAAATGGATTTGTATGAACTGACGCTTAATAAATAGGAGTGTATATAACATGGATTTATCAAAGTGCAATGTAGGTATGGCTATAACCGGTTCATTTTGTACCTTTGATAAGATTAAGATAGAAATAAAGAAAATGGTTGAGATGGGAATAAATGTGTATCCGATATTCTCGCCTCACTCCGCAGAGTACGACACAAGATTTGGAAAAGCTGACAAATTCGTAAATGACGTTGAGACGATAGCAGGGCGAAAGGGTATTTACACTATACAGGAGGCTGAGCCTATAGGTCCCAAGGCCTATCTTGATGCGCTGGTCATAGCACCTTGTACCGGAAACACCATCGCCAAGCTGACAAATGGAATAACTGACACATCGGTTCTCATGGCGGCAAAGGCGCATCTGAGGAACAATAAGCCGATCATCATATCTGTGTCAACAAATGATGCCATGGGTATGAACTTCAAGAATATCGGCCAGCTCATGAACATGAAAAATATTTATTTTGTTCCATTTGAACAGGATAACTGTGTGAAGAAACCCAATTCACTCATAAGCAGACTTGATCTCATCCCAGCCACCATAGAGGAGGCTCTTGAGGGAAGGCAGATACAGCCGGTTCTCATAAAGTAGTTTTACTGCACCCGATAGGGTATAAGTTTGTTGCTTATTGCGGCTATTATACCCCATCGGGTGTAGTTTTGTTTTATATAATACTTTTTATACCCGTTATGGTATAAAAAATATTATATTCGATTGAAATTATACCTTATCGGGTGTAATATATAAGGAGAATAGCGTATAAGAAGAATCACGTGTAAGAGGAATCACGTGTAGGAGGAATCACATATAAGAGGTAATAACGATGAATAAGATAGCTGAATTTATAAAGACTAACAGAAAAGAAGCGGGTCTTACACAGGAAGAATTCGCAATAAGATCAGGCCTCGGACTCAGATTTGTCCGCGAACTTGAACAGGGGAAAGAAACTGTGCGTATGGACAAGGTCAATGAAGCTCTTGCAATGTTCGGCATGGAGGCGGTTCCAGGGAGAAAGGATGATTGATGGTGGATAATACTTTTAGAACGGCTTATGTATATATAAGAAATGAATTTGCGGGAATTTTATGTGAGACCGACGAGGGATATACATTTTCTTACGATGAAGAATATCTTGATAGAGAAAATGCCAGTGCTGTATCACTTACCATGCCATTGTCGAAGGACATGTATCGATCCAAGACTTTATTTTCTTTTTTTGATGGACTCATCCCCGAGGGCTGGCTGCTTGATGTGGTCAGTAGAAATTGGAAAATAGATGTAAGGGACAGGTTTGGATTGCTGCTTGTTGCATGCCGCGATGCGATAGGCAATGTAAGTGTCAGGGAGGATCGCATATGAATTGTTTGTGCTGTGGAAAAACTTTGAAAAATGACGACGGAACAGGCTGGCATAAAGCTTGTGTGAAGAGATTTTTTATGACGACTAAGCTGCCAGACATAGATATAGATGATCAGAAACTAAAAGTTCTTGCAGAGGAAAGTATAAACAAGGGGTATACGGTTCCGGGTGTACAGAAGAAACTGTCGTTACACCTGCTTTCTGAACCAGGTAATCCAAGACTTACATTGGTAAACTACCCAACAGGATATATACTTAAACCTCAGGTTGATCAATTTAAAGCGATGCCTGAAGCGGAGCAGCTTGTGATGTCTATGGCTGATATGATAGGAATTTCAACGGTGCCGCATGCATTGATCAAAGGAAATGGGCAGATGGCATATATTACTAAAAGAGTGGATAGGATATTCGAGAAAACAACTGTTGAAATGCTTGCAATGGAAGATTTCTGTCAGTTGGACTATCGTCTTACACAGGACAAATATAAAGGTTCATACGAGCGATGTGCAAAGATCATAGAAAAATATTCAAGTCGTGTAGGTCTGGATATGGCAGAATTCTATATGAGAATTGTATTTTCTTTCGTGACTGGCAATTCCGATATGCATTTGAAGAATTTTTCGCTTATTGAAACAGAGGTGGGAAGCGGAGATTATGTTCTCTCACCAGCCTATGATCTGCTGCCGGTAAATGTTATCATGCCTGAGGATACAGAGCAATTGGCGATACCGATGAATGGGAAAAAGAGAAATGTGAGAAGAAAAGATTTCCTTATATTTGCTGATGTATGTGGTTTAAGTCGGATATCAGCGGAGAAGATGATAAGTTTGGTAGTTAAAAATAAGGATAAAATGAAAAAGATGTGTGACGAATCTTATATACCTGAAAAAATGAAATCAGACTTCGATCATTTGATTGAGGAAAGAATGCTGATTTTGGCAGATTGATAAAAATTTAATATAATACGAAATCCCAGTAGTTACTTACTATCGAAATGTGATTCGAAATGTGACTTCTGGGATTTTTGTTGACTGACATAAGATAGTCCTGTAGAATATTTATTGTGAGACAGGGAGTATCACAATATAACTTTGGAGTGTAAAGTAATATATGAGAGATCCAGATAAATTGAAAGAGGAAATGGACGAGCGCAATAGAAAGATCCTTGACGTTGCATTTGAACTGTTCGTAGACAAGAAGATAGAGGCGGTGAGTATGGGAGATATCGCAAGGGCTGCCGACGTGGGAAGGGCTACATTGTTCAGGTACTATCCAAGTAAGCTTGAGCTGGTCATAGCGGTATGTGCTGATCAGTGGAAGAGATACCTGGATGGCCTGGACGAGAGAAGGCCTATATCGTCTGTACATGACATACCAGCCATAGACAGACTGATATTCACCATGGACAGCTACATAGATATGTATCAGAACCACAAGGCGTTGCTGAAGTACAACGATAACTTCAACTATTATGTAACCCATGAGGGCAAGAACAATGATCAGCTTGTAGATTTCCACAGCTCACTGTATTCGGTGGACACCAGACTTCACATGATGTACGAGAAGGCGAAGGTGGACAGAACTATACGGACTGACATACCGGAATCAGAATTCATGCGTGTCACCGTCCACTCCATGATGACGGCCTGCGCCCACTATGCGGAGGGCTTCATATGGGGATCGGACGACAACAAGGACTACACAGACGAGCTTATAATGATCAAGGAAATGATACTTGATTATGCAACAAAAGGGATAAAGTAACAGAGTTTATAGGATAGAATGTTATGGAAATGGAGGTATGGAATGAGAAAAGAAATACTATTTAAGAAGGGAATTATAACAGCACTTACGGTGGCGATGGTTACGTCGCTGGCGCCTGCGATCGGGGCAGGTGGCTTAAAAACAATCACTGCGAAAGCTGAAGAAACAGAATCGCACAACTATAATTCACAGGGTTTTTGTACAGAATGTGATGCTTACCAGTCGGCGGTGCTCACTACAGACAAGTATGATATTGACGATGATAATAGCAAGGACGATGTGTACGAGATTGGAAATGCAGGTCAGCTTTTCTGGTTTGCAGGACTTGTAAACGGCACTCTTGATGGAGTTAAACAAAACAAATTAGCCAATGCAGTTCTGACAGCCAACATCACAGTAAATGAAAATCTTCTTGATTCCTTACAATACGATGCAGAGGGCAACGTTTCCAACGGAAGTGATTTTATAAGCTGGACTCCGATTGCAGATTGGATGGGAAATCGTACAACACAGTATTCAGGAACGTTTGACGGAAATAATAAAACCGTAAGTGGTTTGTACTTTAATGGTGATTCAACATGTATTGGATTATTCGGAAGTTCAGAATCCGATGGCAACATAAAAAATGTTGGAGTCGTTGATTCCTATTTCAAAGGGAATGATCATGTGGGCGGTGTGTGCGGAAACAATGCTGGCACAATCACAAACTGTTATAATGCAGGGAATCTTACCGCTATTGAGTCATCTGCTACTATAGGCGGTATATGTGGATATAATAATGGTGGCACAGTCACAAACTGTTATAACACAGGAACTGTTACTGCTACCGGCTCAGCAGCTTCTGTAGGTGGTGTGTGTGGTTGTAGTATTGAACTAATTTTAAACTGTTATAACATAGGAACTGTTACTGCTACTGGCTCAGATGCTGATATAAGCGGTATATGTGGATACAATTTTGGGCCAATCAAAAATTGCTATTACCTCGCAGACACAGAAGATGAAAATGGCGGCAAAACCGCCGCACAATTCGCCAGCGGTGAAATTGCGTATCTCCTGTCACAGGGCTGCTCAACCGGAGAAGGTGATAACACTGTGACTTACGATGGCTTCATCTGGGGACAGACCATCGGAACAGACACATATCCTGTATTACGCGGTGCAAAGGTATATAAGAACATAACTTATTTTGGCTGTAACGATTCGTCTGACGTTGTCTCGGTTGCGTATAGCAATGAAGATAAGACAACTTATGGAGACCATGACTATGTTGACGGGGTGTGCAGATACTGTGA
The DNA here is from genome assembly GCF_040915325.1 of Coprococcus sp. RTP21281st1_F1_RTP21281_210402. Classification (NCBI taxonomy): domain Bacteria; kingdom Bacillati; phylum Bacillota; class Clostridia; order Lachnospirales; family Lachnospiraceae; genus Coprococcus; species Coprococcus sp. RTP21281st1_F1_RTP21281_210402. The sequence continues at coordinate 146,316 of NZ_JBCPDQ010000001.1, read as the reverse complement.
CGAAGAAGCCTTGGCATCTGTTACAAGTGGTGAGATTATCACATACTATTCATCATTTCAGGATGCGATAGATTATGCCGAAAATATACCTGGCAGTGTTGTCGCTGTGATGTCATATACGGGATATAAAACTTGCTATGTAAATAATCCTGATTCCGATTTTACCATTGATATAAACGGAAATAATGTAAATGGGGTTACAGTAAACAATGGGAAAATAACAATAATTGATTCCAAAGCGAACGGTGAAATGCAGGGCAGCTTAGTAGTAAGTAGTGATTCAATAGTAACGCTTGGCGATGTGAAGATATCAGAGTTAATAAAAGTCCATGGACAACTGGTATTAAATGGCGGAGATTTAGAAAGAATAAATTTATATGAAAACAGTGCGAAAGTATTCTTTAACAACAGTGATATAAAAATCAACAATTGTATATATTGGTGGGATGAATATTTTGAAGGACTGATTATAAATGCCGAACTTCACAATATTATTCCTATTATTCCAAATTGGTCTAGACTTGAAGCAAATACTCCACTTGTCGGGGCAGGAAATAATATTACATTGGATGTAAATTGGTTCAATATATTGTCAGGGGTTACGGAACGTGATATGACATCCAGCATAAAGGATAATAAACTTATAATTGGAGCATTGATCAATGAAAAAGTGAAGACCGAATTTGAGGAAGGCGCAACGTTTACTTATTCTGGCGCTGAATTAAAACCAACTGTTAAAGTATATATTAATAAAGTTTTACAGGATGATGAACAGTTAATAGAAAACACGGATTACATCGTATCATATTCTGACAACATCAATGCCGGCACAGCAACTGTAACCATAACAGGAATCGGCGCTTACTCAGGATCAAAGAATGTCACATTTACCATCGAGCCAAAGAAGATTGACAGTCCAATATTTGACGGACTTAAGTCTGAGTACACATACACAGGACAGAAGGTAGAGCCTGAGTTTGCTCTCATGGACGGTGATACAGTCATTCCATCAAGCGAGTATGAAGTCATATACAGTGACAACACAGAAGTTGGAACAGCTACAGTAACCATCAAAGATGCCTCCGGTGGAAATTACGAGGTGAATTGTAAGGCTGAATTCAATATAGTTAAAATTGATACAGTTATTATAAATGAACTTCCAGTGGCAGATGCTGTAAGCTATGATCCAAATAAAACTTTAGGAGCTATAAACATTTCTGGTGGAAATGTACTTGACCCTTCAGGGAAAAACGTACCAGGAAGCTGGAGCTGGGCAGATACCTCAGTAGTACCGACAGTGGACAATTCAGGTTATGATGTTGTATTTACCCCTGATGAACAGGAACATTACAATCCGGTCAGTGGAACTGTTCAGGTAAATGTCTCAAAGGCTGATGTAAACGTAGTTGATTTGCCAGTGGCAAGCGCAATAACATATGGCGACGATCTTGCAAAAGCTGTTATATCTGGAGGAAGAGTGTCCTTTGATGGTATTGATCAGGTTGAGATACCGGGAACATTTGCATGGAAAGATGAATCCATAAAGCCATTTGTATCTGACAGCGATAAGACACTATACACCGTTGTATTTACTCCGGCTGACAGTGTGAATTACAACACTGCAGAAGCTGAGATTACGGTAAATGTGAGCAAGGCTACAATGCCGAATCTGCTGTTAAGTGTAGATAATACAAATAAGACAGTTGGAAGTATTGCACTTCCGGGAGACTGGACATGGCTTGATGCGGATGCTAAGACTGCGATAAAGGCAGGCGGATCAGTGGAGGCAACCGCTGTATACGTTGGCGATGACAAGGAAAATTATGACAGCACAGAGCTGAAGATAACCATCTACAGAGCGGCATGTTCAGAGGGCAAGACTGTAAAGTATACACTAAAAGGAGAGAAGGCACCAACCTGCACAAAGGCAGGAACTGGACATACAGAGTGTTCAATCTGCGGCGATGTAATGAGCACAGGTGTATATGTAAAGGAACTTGGACATAAGTGGAATTCCGGCAGGGTGACAAAGAAACCTACATACACGGCGACAGGTGTGAAGACATTCACATGTACCGTGTGCAAAGCAACTAAAACCGGAAGTATTGCCAAACTTGCAACCACAGACATAAGCAAGAATACAAGCAAGATCACTGTTTCCGGAATAGAAAACAAGATCTACAATGGAAAGGTACATACCCAGAAGTCTCTTGTTGTAAAGGCTGGTGCAAAGACACTTAGACTGAACAAGGATTACACTGTCACCTACAGCAAGAACAAAGCGGTGGGCAAGGCTAGTGTGATAATACGTGGTAAGAATGCATATTCAGGAAAGATAACAAAGACATTTGCCATAGTAAAGGCTGCCAAGGGAAAGACATATACAGTTGGAAAATTCAAATACACTATAACCGGAGCAAAGACAGACGGCACCGGAACAGTTGCAATTGCCGGTACAACGTACTCAAGGTCAGATAAGAAATTTGCATCACTGACCATCGCAGATACTGTCATTATAGGAGATGTAAGGTTTAAGATAACATCTGTAAGCGCAAATGCATTCAGCAGGTATACGGCTCTAAAGAATGCCACTATAGGTAACAATGTGACAAGCATAGGGTCAAACGCATTTTTATCATGCAAAAACCTTAAGAAGATGACGATAAAGTCAGCTAAGCTCAAGAGCGTTGGCGCAAAAGCCTTCAGTGGAACATACAGCAAAATTACATTTGCAGTACCTAGGAATAAGGCCACAGCATACAAGAAACTGATAAAGAAGGGCGGTCCTTCTGCGAAAGCAATCTATAAATAACAAATATATAAATTGCCTGTAAAAACAAGACTTTCAGACCTCTTGTACATGCAGCGTATTCGCCATTTTCGATACGCCACATGTATACAGAAGGCTGGAAGTCTTTTTATATGTCAAGGACAATGGCATATTTTCTCAACCAGTGATCAATCTGGAGAAGATATGCCATCATCTGAGGGCCTGCCATGAGCTGACCGAACCAAGGTCTGCCGTAATCCTTTGGCGCATTTATGAAACTTTTCACATATTCTCTGTCGATGAGAGGCAGAAGAGGACTTTCCGGATCGTTTAGCACGCAGAGAAGCCTCTTTGCAAGCTCCTGTTCATAATGAGGGTCATATGACTTTGGATATGGGCTTTTCTTTCTGTACATGATCTCGTGCGGTACGTAATCCTTCATGGCTTCTCTCAGAAGCTTTTTCTCACAGCCTTCGGAATATTTGAATTCCCATGGTACGTTGAATACATATTCAAGTATCCTCGGATCGGCAAATGGAACTCTGGCTTCCAGACCGCTTGCCATGCTGGTTCTGTCCATTCGGTCAAGCAATGTCTGCATGAACATCCTGATATTCAGATAAGATATCTGCCTGCGCCGCTTTTCTGTATCGGATTCCCCCGGAAGAAGATTGATCTCGGACAGGAGAGAATTGTATAGTGATGACACATATCCCGGTATATCAAGACTATCTCTGATGTCCGGCGACAGTACTGAGAGCCTTGGCGACAGATCCTTCATCCATGGAAATGTGTCTGCAGACAGCAGTTCATCCCTGTAAAACCAAGGGTAGCCTCCGAATATCTCATCTGCGCATTCTCCGGTCAATACTACTTTGTATTCATTTGCCACAAGTGAGCAGAAGTAGAGAAGGGAAGAATCCACATCCGCCATCGTCGGCATATCCCTTGATTCCACGGAAGTATACAGATAGTCTGCAAGATCACTGTAATTGCAGGTGAGATATGTGTGGTCTGAACCTATGTGGGCTACCATCATATCTACATATGGTCGATCCTGCTCCGGCTGGAATGCATTTGACTTGAAATATTTGGAATTATCTTTGAAATCAAATGAGAAAGTGTGCAGCTTTTTCCCTTGCTCCCTGAGTTTTGCGGCGCATACGCTGCTGACGATTGATGAGTCGATGCCCCCCGAGAGAAATGTACATACAGGCACATCCGATACGATCTGTCTCTCTATACTGTCCTTGACAAGATAACGGACTTTTTCCACAGTGTCTTCATAGCTGTCAGTGTGAGGATTGCTGGTTATGCGGTAATATGTGAAGTCTGTCATTCCGTAGGATGAGAATTTCATGAAATGTCCCGGCTTTACTTCGTCTATATTCTGAAATACTCCACAGCCTGGAGTCTTGGACGGCCCGATTCCGAACACCTCACATAGTCCCCGTGCATCAATGACAGGCCTTATACCTGGATAGTAGAGCAGGCCTTTGATCTCTGAGGCGAAGACAAGTGTTCCGTCATCAGTTACTGAGTAGTACAGCGGCTTCACACCGAAGTGATCCCTGTACAGATATATGGTCTGGATATGTTCGTCATATATCGCAAATGCAAATATTCCGTTCAGCCTGTGAACAAAATCGGGACCGAAGTGAAGAAAACAGTTGAGAATAACCTCTGTGTCCGAAGTTGTATCAAATGTATATCCAAGGGCGAGCAGCTCCGATTTCAGTTCCTTTGTGTTGTAGATCTCGCCGTTGTACACTATGTATATAGTATTTTCGCCGATGACCTTTTTCATAGGCTGTTCGCCTCTTGCTACGTCACGTATGGAAAGTCTTGTGTGTGCCATTCCACAGTGCGATGACAGCACTGTATTTTGTGCATCCGGACCTCTGTGAGCAAGTGCCTTATTCATGTCGTTCAATATGTATGAGTATCGTTCATGTTCGGTATTGAAATCCCTGTTGGAATTATAGAATCCTGCGATGGAACACATATATTTACCTCTTTTTGTGGTATCTATATATTATATTGGGGAGTTGATTTTATAGAACTTTTATATAATACTATAAGTTTGATGCAAGATATGTTAAGTATTGATATAATGTATCATATTTGTTTTTTGTGAGTATGAACACAAAATCGGCAATAAACATCATGACATTTGAACCTACAAAATATTGATAAAAGAAAGAGAAATACTGCAATGAAAAACACTTTAATAAAGACTAACAAAAAATACCTTCCGGGACTTTTAAACATCGCGGTTCCGATCATGCTGAGCAATCTGATATCACAGCTTCAGATGCTTATAGACAGAATATTTTTAGGACACGTAAACAGCATGTACATGAGCGCACTTGGCAATGTGACTTCACCGATGTGGACCACCATGTCGTTCTGTTTCTCCATCGTGACAGGAGCGTCTATACTGATAAGTCAGAGCGTTGGTGCAGGAGATACCGAACACATAGAGGAATACTCCGGTGCCATGGTGAAATACAATAATATCATACCGATACTGTTATTTTTCTTCTGGACATTCTGCGCTGAATTTGTATTCAGACTCATGGGTGTGTCAGACGGCCTGATGCCGATGTGTCTTGATTATTCCAGGTATTATGCGCCCGTATTTTTGATAACAGGACTGGGCGGTGCATTCAGCGTCATACTCCAGACATCAAACTATACCAAACCACTTGTTGTATATGGAATATTAAGATCTGGTGTAAATATACTCCTTGACTGGGTTATGATATTTGGAAGATTTGGGTTCCCAGCCATGGGGATAAAGGGTGCAGCCATAGCGACGACAATAGCGGAGTACTCTGGACTTATATTTGCAGTGATATTCGTGGTATCAAGCAAGAAACTTAACACTAAACCATCTATGAAATGGGTAGTAAAGGCACATATAAAGCCGTATCTTTTGTCGGCAAAGCTGGGAGTGAACACAGCTCTTGAGGATTTTGCATGGAATCTTGGTAATCTGCTGATTATAAGGATTCTCAACGCCATAAATGAGATGGCTGCCGGAATTTATTCCATCATATTCAGTGTCGAGGTCCTGGCGGTTGTCATCATTGGAGCGATAGGAAACGGTACAATGACGCTAACCGGTGAGGCAAAAGGAAACAATGATCTGAGTAAATACAAGGGTGTATGTGTCTGTGCGTATGGCTTGTGTATAGTAGTTGGAATCATCACACTCGGTGTCTGTCTTGCGTTTCCACAGCAGATCATATCACTTTTCACCAACGACAAGAGTATAATTGCATCGTGTGGGATATATCTGATCTTTATCAGTATCAATCTGTTTGCCAAATCAGCAAATATAGTGGTTGGCAATGCGATCAGGGGCAGTGGCAATACGATATGGATGCTCATAACACAGCTGTTTGGTACGGTGTGGGTGGTTTCTGTGGCGCTTTTGTTTGTGTTTGTCCTTAAGCTTGGAATAGCAGGTGTCTTTCTTGCAGTCATAGTGGACGAGATCGTTAGATCTTTTATCAATCTCGGCAAATATCTGAGGATAGTGAAAAACTGGGAAAGCACAGACTGAGGTAAAAAGGCTGAATTAGCTAAACAGTGGGTGCGACATTCAGTGGCATATATAATTTAGAATAGACGTATCAGAAAAAGAAAGTCTTATATGAAAGGGGATATATGATTTGATTTTAGAAACTAATAGGTTAATATTACGTCACTGGCAGGAGAGTGACGCAGATATATTATTTGAATATGCAAGTGACCCTGATGTGGGACCTATAGCTGGCTGGCCAGTGCATGAGAGCAGGGAGTACAGCCTTGATATGATACGGAATGTATTTAATGGGCCGGAGTGTTATGCTGTGTGTCTGAAGGACAGCGGCCTGGTTGTCGGTGCCATCGAATTACTGTTAAATGGAAGGACAGATATGACAGACCGCGATGACGAATGTGAACTCGGATACTGGATAGGAAAGCCTCACTGGGGCAACGAATACGCACCGGAGGCGGCCAGGAGACTCATAGAACATGGATTTCTTGATCTGGGCATGAGAACAATATGGTGCGGTTACTACGATGGCAATTCCAAGTCCTGCATAGTACAGGAAAAGCTTGGATTTGTGTTTCATCATACCTGTGATGAAGTGGATGTGCCTCTTTTGAATGAAATCCGGATAGGACATACGAATATTATGACGAGAAAACATTGGCTGTCTGGAAAGATGAAGAATTCACTGTATGATCAGCTGGCCAGGGATTACTGCTGTGATGCGGCTGATATATATTCTGGTGACAATATATTTTCTGAATACAGACAGATAGAAGGACAAAGACGGTTCAAAGGACAGGAAAAGTGCCCACTCAAAATAGCTGTGGTAAATAGCAAGTTGCTATTTACCGGTCGTAGAGAGATTGTAGAAGAATGCAGAAAACGCTATGAGAACACAACTGGCAAATGGTTCATGGATATAGAGAAATTTCGTGAGCTCGACAATATTCTTTCCAGATACGGATGCAAATTGAAATCTGCCCACCCATTTTACCTTCCGACGAAACTGAGCGAACAGGCAGCGAGAAAAGATAATACAGATAAAACCGTTGATTCGATGATAAAAGAAGATTTTAACCTTGTCAGGTATACGGGGGATGAGATCCTGCAATTCAAAGGAGATGACAGATGGAATGAGGCATTTTGCTTTGATGATAACACTCCTGATGTGCTGGCTGTGGCTGCTGTATCAGATGGTGAGATTATTGGTATGGCTGGCGCAAGCGCTGACAGTGACGACTTCTGGCAGATTGGTATAAATGTTGTTCAAGAAGCTGAGGGAAGACATGTGGGTACATCGCTTGTATCTGAACTGACCAAGGATATACTCAGGTGTGGCAAAATACCATATTATGGCACAGGAATGTCCCATATAGCCTCCCAGAGAGTTGCCGCTGCAGCGGGATACGATGTATTTTGGTTTGAACTGCTGGCGGGCAAGTAAAAGAATCGTTGACACATCTTCATGTTAATGATAAAATAATCACATCTAAGGGTCGTAAAACGACCGGGAAATAGTCAAATGCTATGACGAGGAGGAGTACATGCATCCCCCCGATCAACAGAGAGAAGACGGTGGTGAGAGTCTTCATCAGGAATGTGTGGAAGGTAGCCTTCGAGCAGTGGATTGAAAGATTGCAGCATACATATTTGTCGGCTGTTGTCGAGTAGGTTTCAACGGTTTTCCCCGTTACAGGAATAAGATATTAATAATGATTACAGTGATAATTTATTATAGTATCTGATGAGTGCAGACATTTGTCTGAATTTAGGTGGTACCACGGATATGAACATATTCGCCCTAAGCGTAAAACAGTTGCGCTTAGGGCTTTTTCTATGCATGGGGTGCATATATACATCCCGAGGCGTAAGTTTAGATTATCATGAACTTTACAGGAGGTATAAGATATGGAGATCAATGGAGCAAAGATGTTTGTAAAAGCGTTGCAGGAAGAGGGGGTAGACACTCTGTTCGCATACCCTGGTGGAACGGCGATAGATCTGTTTGATGCGTTGTATGATGCAGAAGGTATCGATATGATACTTCCAAGACACGAGCAGGCGCTTGTCCACGCAGCAGATGGATATGCACGTTCAACAGGAAGAGTTGGAGTGTGTCTGGTAACAAGTGGTCCGGGCGCGACAAACCTTGTAACGGGAATTGCCACAGCCAACTACGACAGCGTGCCACTGGTATGTTTTACAGGACAGGTTCCAATGAATCTTATTGGAAATGATGCTTTTCAGGAGGTTGATATAGTTGGAATCACAAGAAGCATATGTAAGTATGCAGTCACAGTAAGAAAGAGAGAAGATCTTGCAAGGATCATTAAAAATGCTTTTTACATAGCAAGAACCGGAAAGCCAGGTCCTGTAGTTGTTGATATTCCTAAGGATATACAGCTTGCCATGGGAAGTGACGAGTATCCTACAGAAGTAAATATCAGAGGTTACAAGCCTTCAGAGGGTGTACATGTTGGACAGATCAAGCGAGCCCTTGCGGAGCTTAAGAATGCAAAGAAGCCTGTGTTCCTCTGCGGCGGCGGAGTCAATATCGCACATGCGAGAAAAGAAATGCAGGAGCTTGCAGAGAAGACCGGTATACCTGTAGTTACTACAATTATGGGTAAGGGTGCTATTCCTACTGACCATCCACTCTATGTCGGTAACATCGGTATGCATGGTAACATGGCATCCAACAAGGCTATCATGGAGAGCGATGTACTTTTCTCCATCGGATGTAGATTTAACGACCGAATAACAGGTACTATAGATACATTTGCCAAGAATGCCAAGATCATACATGTTGATATAGATGCAGCGTCCATATCAAGAAATATAAAGGTAGATATACCTATCGTTGCTGATGCCAAGGTTGCCATATCCAAGATGCTTGAATATGCAGAACCTCTTGATATCAAAGGCTGGGTGGATGACATTATGAATGTCAAGGCTGAGTATCCTATCAACATGAACAGATATGATGGTGTGACCCCTGAGGCTATCATCAGAACCATAAACGATATGTACAGCAATCTCATCGTTACAACTGATGTTGGGCAGAATCAGCTCTGGACAACGCAGTACATTGATATAGACGAGAACAAACAGCTCTTAACTTCTGGAGGTCTTGGAACCATGGGTTATGGATTTCCTGCTGCCATAGGCGCAAAGCTTGGCAACATGGATAAAGATGTTATTTGTATATCCGGAGACGGCGGAGTCCAGATGAACATTCAGGAGATGGCTACAGCTGTTGCACTTGAGCTTCCTGTTACCCTCTGTATACTGAACAACGGCTATCTCGGCAATGTACGCCAGTGGCAGGAGCTGTTCTTCAATAAGAGATACAGCAGTACATGTCTCAGATATAGAAGAAGATGCAACAGAGACTGTCAGAATCCGGATAAATGCTGTCCAAAGTATTCTCCTGACTTTGTAAAACTGGCAGAGAGCTATGATGCAAAGGGCATAAGAGTTACAAAGCCTGAGGAAATCAGGCCGGCATTTGAGGCTGCCAGGGCAAATACAAACGGACCTACAGTTATAGAATTCTTCATCGATCCTACGGCCAACGTATTTCCTATGGTTCCGGGTGGAAAGTCACTGAATGACATGATACTTGACTGCTGATATTGATAAATTGATTTTATATTGGTAATAGAATGTACATATATATATTTGTATATTATCCAGATGAAAGGGGTATATAGAATGAGCGTAAAGAAGAGATGGATATGCCTGTTCGTAGAGAATGAGGTAGGTGTACTTGCAAGAATTTCAGGTTTGTTTTCAAGCAAATCATACAATATAGATACTATAACCGTTGGAGTAACCGAGGATGAGACAATATCCAGAATGACCATCGGTTTCACCAGTGATGACAGGACATTTGAGCAGGTGAAAAAACAGCTCAATAGAAGTGTGGAGGTTATCAAGGTCGTCGACTACACTGATATAGCCATTCACAACAACGAGATTTTATATGTCAAGGTCAACAGCTGTTCAAATGAGGATAAAGATGAAGTGTTCAGAATTGCAAATGCATTTGGCTACAAGATCACTGACTACAATAAGAAATCAGTGCTTGTTGAGTGTGTTCAGACTGATGCAAAGAACGACAATGCAATAAAACTGTTCAAAGAGAGTTTTCCTAACAGAATAGAGGTTGTAAGAGGCGGAAGTGTTGCAGTTGAAGCGATAAGCATGTCGGACAGATAGTATGACCAGAAAATAACTGTCACAATGATATTGCTGGTAAAATAGTCTGTAAAAAGATTATGAAAGGATCCGTAAAATAAAATGAAATTTGTAATACAGCGTGTAAATCACGCATCAGTAGAGGTGGATGGCAAAGTGATCGGCAGCATACAGAAAGGTTTTCTGGTTTTTGTCGGAGTATACGATTCGGATACCAAAGAGATTGCTGACAAGATGATAAACAAGCTTGTGAAGATGAGGATATTTGCCGACGAAAATGGCAAGACAAATCTTGACATAAACAGTGTAAACGGCCAACTCCTGATCGTTTCACAGTTTACCTTGTGCGCAGACTGCCGGAAGGGCAACAGACCATCATTTACTGGTGCAGGAGCGCCTGATATGGCCAATGAGATGTATGAGTATATAATTGAAAGATGCCGTGAGTTTGTTCCTGTGGTGGAACATGGAGAATTTGGCGCAGATATGAAAGTGGATCTGTCCAATGATGGGCCATTTACCATATTACTTGACAGTAATGAATTGTAATATATCCATGATTTGCCGAAAAAATTGTAATATAATGGGAAAATTTTATAAAATCCAACAATATTGTTGAAAAAATGAATATTTGTTAATATAATTACAAGTGGAGTTTCTATATGCAAAGGATAATATTATAGAGAGAACTAATACTGAAAAGGAGAACTATACAATGACAAAGGATCAGATTGAATCTAAAACCTTTAAAAAAGGACTTTTTGGATATAATAAGGATGAGGTTAACAGCTTCCTGCGCTCAGTTGCAGAAGATTATGCAGAACTTGAGACAAAGTATGCAGCTCTTGAGTCAGAGAACGAAGTGTCAAAGAAGAACCTTATGGAGAACAGCGTAAAGATTTATGAGCTTGAGAAGCAGCTCGAGCAGGCTGCTCCTGGTTCCAAGAAGGAAGCCAACGCAGCAAATGCTGAGGCTAACAAGATAATAAACGACGCTAAGAAGAAGGCTAACGAGGTTATCGCAAATGCAAAGGCTGAGCTTGCCAAGCTCAAGGAAGAGATGGAGACACTCAAGAGCGGATCAAGTGCAAAGGTTGCTGAGGCTGCAAATAAGGTTGAAGCTGCAGTTGAGGCGGATCCTATAACAAAGCTTAAGATGAAGTCGCAGGGCGGAGATGCACCTCAGAAGCTCAAGATGACACCAAAGGCTGCTCCAGAGGCAGAGCCAAAGCCGGCAGCATTCACAGGTAAGAGTGCTCAGGCTGCTCAGGAGGAAGAAGAGGAAGAACTTATTGTTGGTGAAGTAGAAGAAGGAGTAAAGCGTAATCAGGCACTTATCGGAGATGGCGATGAGGATGCAGACTTCGAGTTCTTATAAAGATTGGGTGTTTATATGACGTATAAAGAATGCGTGGAGTGTATCGACGGCGTTCTCAGTTCTTTGGAATTGGCGGATATTGATGATTGTTGTCTTCAGTTCAATGTTATCGGCAATGATAGTGGGGTGTTCTACATAGATATAAGGGATCATGTTGCCAGATTAACAGAGGATTCGGACAGGGAGTATAAGGTTAAATATGTATTTACAGTTCCAGTTCTTTCAAGACTTTTGAGAAGAGTTGTCGATCCGATGTATGCGTATACTACAAGTAAATATAAGATGATGGGAGATGTGTCTTTGGGAAGATGCATACTCGTCAAACTCTGCGAGGCTTCGGCCTGACAGATAAATAAAGAAAACCGGCGGTATCATGATAGATCCGCCGGTTTTCTTGTGTTGTATAAGCACAGCACGTGTAATTGTATAAGCGCGCAGGCTTAAAATGTATTTTTTACAGAAGATCTGCAACTTCCTTGAGAAGTCTCTCTGTCTTATCCCATCCAAGACAAGGATCTGTGATAGACTTACCATAGCATCCACCATCTACTGGCTGGTTGCCATCCTCAATATAACTCTCAACCATAACACCCTTTACAAGATTCTTGATCTCAGAATCGTAATTCCTGCTGTGGATTATCTCCTTGACAATTCTTGGCTGTTCAATAAATTTCTTGCCAGAATTATTGTGGTTGGCATCAACTATACATGCATGATTTACGAGGTTGAACTTCTTGTATGTGTCAGCAAGGAGCCTAAGATCCTCATAGTGATAATTGGATATAGACTGTCCATGCTTATTCAGTGCACCTCTCAATATACAATGTGTCAAAGGATTTCCGTCTGTGTGTGCCTCCCATCCGGAATAGAGGAATGTGTGGTGATGCTGTCCTGCTATACAGGAATTCATCATAACGTTGTAGTCACCACTTGTAGGATTCTTCATACCTACAGGAACATCCATTCCACTTGCGGTAAGTCTGTGCTGCTGATCCTCAACAGAACGTGCGCCTATGGCAACGTAAGAGAGGATATCATCTACATACTGCCAGTTTTCTGAATAAAGCATCTCATCAGCAGCGGTGAGTCCTGTCTCCCTGATAGCTCTTATATGCATTTTTCTGATGGCGTAAAGGCCCTCGAGCATGTCTGATGCCTTTGTAGGATCAGGCTGATGGAGCATTCCTTTGTAACCATCACCAGTAGTTCTTGGCTTGTTAGTATATATACGTGGAATGACCAGTATCTTATCCTTAACTTCATCTGCAACCTTTGCAAGACGATTCTGATAATCGCAAACAGCATCCTCATTATCTGCTGAACAAGGTCCGATGATAAATATAAATCGGTCATCATCGCCTACGAAAATTTTTCTGATCTCTTCATCTCTTCTGGCTTTGATGGCTTTCAACTCGCTTGAAAGAGGGTATAGTTCCTTGATCTCATCGCCAGTTGGTACTCGTTTAACTAATTTCATACTCATGAAACATGTCCTCCTTTTTTCTAGCCATTGATTATATCAGAAAAACTTTACAAAATAAAGAAAATAATACTATATTGGTGGGATAAAAAGTCATATTGCCGGATAAATGCATAATATAATATATAAACAGAAACTGAAAGAGGAGTTGTATGCTGCATTTTCCGGATAGAAAAAAGATGGGCAGGAAGAAAAATATCAGAAGATTATCTGTTATAACGGTACTCATCTTTATCATATTTGCAAACACAAATGGTACGAATCTTATGGTATATGCAGAGGAACAGACAGAGACTCAGGCGGCAGACCAGACAGAAGTTCTGGAGGTGGAATCTCCAAGCTGTATACTCGTTGAGGCATCCACAGGTCAGGTGTTATTTGAAAAAAACTGTGATGAAGCCATGGCTCCGGCTTCGGTTACAAAGGTTATGACGCTTCTTCAGGCTTTTGAGGCGATAGGGGCCGGACAAATGACTCTTGATGATATTGTAACTGTGAGTGAACATGCTGCGTCCATGGGCGGATCGCAATGCTTCTTTGAGGCAGGAGAAGAACAGACTGTTGAAGATATGATAAAGTGTATTATAATTGCATCCGGAAACGATGCGGCTGTTGCCATGGCGGAAAAGGTTGCCGGAAGCGAAGAAGCGTTTGTGAAAAAGATGAATGAGAGGGCTGCTGAGCTGGGGATGACAAATGCAAGTTTCAAAAATGCGTGTGGCCTGGATGCGGATGGACATAAAATGTCAGCACGGGATATCTCTATAATGTCCAGAGAACTCATAACAAAATATCCTGCCATCTTTGATTATTCAGGCATATGGATGGATTCAATCATACATAAAACACGAAGGGGCGAGAGTCAGTTTGATCTCGTCAACACAAATAAATTTTTGAATATGTATACAGGAGCAACCGGCCTTAAGACAGGTTTCACAAATACCGCAAAATATTGCATGTCGGCGACTGCTGAGAGGGACGGCATACAGCTTATTGCTGTCATCATGGGAGCTGATACAAAGGATATCAGAAACAAAGACGCCTGCAGGCTGCTTGATTATGGATATTCGATGTGCCAGAAATATACAGATCTGAATATTCTTCAGGAAAAAGAGATTTCCATAGACAATGGCACCGAAAGTTGTGTTACAATTAAGACCGACTCACAATTCACCGGGATCTTGCTTGCGGGAGAACACGCGGAGGATGTGAAGAAGAAACTGGAGATGAGAGATCCACTGACTGCCCCGGTTGACAGTGGTGAAGAGCTTGGAAAGATGAGCTATTATATTGGCGAGAGGTGCATCGGTTCAGTGCCGATATATGCGGCGGAGAAGGTTGATTCCATGAGTATGAAGTACGCTTTCGTTAAAGTGCTCAAGTTACAATTTACATATTGAGGTTAAATACATGAAGATTTTTTTAGTTGTAGTTATCGTACTATGCATTATAACGCTTGTTAATCTTTTGATAGAGAGTTACCGCGAAAACAGAAGAATCTCGTTTTCAAATTATCAACTGCATGACAGGAGAATAAGAAAAAAAGCCCGGATAGTCATGATATCAGATCTCCACAATGCGGAATTTGGAAAGGACAACGAGAAGCTTATAAGCTGTATAGAAAAGATCAATCCGGATTTCATACTGGTGGCGGGGGATATAATAGTCGGAAAGCCGGGACTTACAGTAGATATAGGTATACATTTCCTGAATGAACTTGGCAAGCGTTTTCCTGTGTATATGGGAAAAGGAAATCATGAGATGCGCGCATCCATATATGAAAAATATGGTGATATGTGGAACAGGTTATATGAAGGAACAAAAGATAACATCACCTGGCTTATAAATGAAAGTGTTCATCTTGATGAATACAATGTCACGATATACGGACTTGACATGAAGACGGAATATTACAGAAGATTCAAAAAGCTCGATATGGATGAAGAGTATTTGCTGAATGAACTTCCACCGATAAGCAGATCCGATTACAATATACTTATAGGACATGATCCTGATTATTTTGAAGAATATTCCCGATGGGGCGCTGATCTTACTGTATCCGGCCATGTACATGGTGGACTTGTGATCCTGCCATTTCTCGGGGGCGTGATATCGCCTATGATCAGACTGTTTCCAAAGTACTATAAGGGGTTATATTCCTGCGATGGACATAATATGATAGTCTGTGCAGGACTCGGACTTCACACTATCCGAATCAGAGTTAATAACGAACCGGATCTGGTGACCATCAATTTGTCCAGATAACAGTGCGTTAGCCTCTTATATTTAAACATAATTAAGTGTTGAATTATAGTAATATAGCATATAATATTATGTATGTTGGATGTAAGTTCGCATGGAATTATGTGTGAAGGGGAAGAGCGTGATTTTATGAACAATAACACAGATGATAACAATATAGATAAAGATAATGTGAACACTGATGCCGCTGAAGAGATAGTTGCTGAAGAGACAATATTCGGGGGGACAGAGACCGAACCGGATGACAAGCCTGCAAAAAAGACTCACAGAGCTTTGAAGATCACAGCGGCTATATTTGGAGCGGTGGTCGTATGTACATATATAGTTATATCGATATGGTTCATGTTCCATTACAACTACAAGACATACATCAATGATATAGACTATTCGTTTTACTCACTTGATGATGTCGATGCATACATAGAGAGTTACATACAGGATTATTCCCTCACACTCAAGCTCAGGGGCGGTGAGGAACATGTCATAAAACCAGAAGATATATCGCTTGATATAAAGCCGAATATAACAGCCAAGAAGATCATAAGCGAACAAAATGGTTTTCTCTGGCCTTATTACATGCTAAAGAGAAAAGATTATGACCTTTACTATTCAGCGTCGTATGACAAGGATGCTCTCGAGAAGCTTTTGAAGAGCTATGACAGTCTTGACGAGTCCAAGATGGAGAAACCGGAAGATGCCTATGTTACGATCAAGGATGGAGAATCAACAATTATTCCTGATTCTGAAGGAAATTATCTTGATTTTGACAGATTATGCTGTATAATAGATGAGGCGATTGTTAAAGGTGAATCCGTGCTTGATGTATCGGAAAGTGACGCATACGAGAGTCCTGAGCTCACAGCCGACAGTGAAGAGATAGTAAATGAGCAGAAGGATCTTGCAAAGATCCTTGAGATGACCATTACATATGAGATTGATCAGGTGTCATGGAAGCTTACCAGCAAGGAATATGGCGACTGGATCAGCAACGTAAAAGGAAAATGGAAATTCTCAGAAGACAAGGTGCGTGAGTATGTCGAGAATATCGCAAGCAGATACGATACATACGGTGTGCCGAGGAATTTCAGAACTCATAATGGTGATGTCATCACTCTGGCGAATACCTGGTATGGCTGGATGATCGATGTGGACGGTGAGACAGAAGAGCTCATGAAGCTTCTTGAAGCCGGAGAGTCCACAACACATACACCGCCGTTTGACTGCTACGCTGCAGTTTATCACGATGGCGGCGATGATATCGGTGATTCATATATCGAATGTGATTTTGGCCAGCAGCATGTATATGCATATGTAGACGGCAATCTTGTGTGGGATTCCGACTGCGTAACCGGAAGCCTTGCAAACAATGGCAAATACAGAACACCTGAAGGTGTATATACGATCCTGTATAAGAAGACACCTGCTGTGCTTATCGGCGATGACTATGAGACTCCTGTAACAT
>NZ_JBCPDQ010000001.1:0-129067 GCF_040915325.1 Coprococcus sp. RTP21281st1_F1_RTP21281_210402 | reverse complement strand
GTTTAATATAGTATATGACGGAATGCCTGTCATCTGCTATTATTAAAGTGTAATTGGAGACGTACCCAAGAGGTTGAAGGGTCCGCACTCGAAATGCGGTAGGTCGGGCAACCGGCGCGAGGGTTCAAATCCCTCCGTCTCCGTTATAACTTATATAGATCCTGGTCAGGAATAATATCCTGACCTTGTTTTGTATTATGGGGGTGATGATTTGGTAACATACGATCAGTTGACGGAGGCTGTCTCGTATTTGAGACATGCGATAGGAGATGTTCCTGATATAGCCTTTATCCTGGGCAGTGGTCTGGGACATATGGCGGACGTTATTGAGAACCCTGTGTATGTGGATTACGGAGATATTCCACATTTTCCTGTATCTACAGTAGCAGGACACAGAGGCCGCTTCGTATACGGATGTATCCACGGGAAAAAGGTCCTTATCATGCAGGGACGGGTCCATTATTATGAAGGATACGATATGAGCCAGGTTGTCATGCCTGTCCGTGTCATAGGTCTGCTTGGTGTAGATAAACTTCTGCTCACAAATGCTGCAGGCGGAATATCTGAGAAGCTTGAGCCGGGCGATATCATGATGATAAGTGATCACATTTCAACATTTGTACCATCGCCACTCATTTGCAGTTACTATAATAAATTGGGTGTGAGATTTCCCGATATGACACATGTCTACGATGTGGAGCTGAATAGCTATATCAGAGAAGCATTTGCTGAAAATGATATTGATTTCAGGTCGGGTGTATATATTCAGGTCACCGGTCCTCAGTATGAGACTCCTGCAGAGATAAGAATGTTTGCGGGAATGGGGGCAGATGCAGTTGGAATGAGCACTGTATGTGAAGCCATAGCTGCAAGACATATGGGAATGCGTGTCGCAGGTCTTTCCTCAATATGCAACAAAGCTGCAGGCCTCGGCGGAGAGCTTTCGCACGAGGAGATCATTGCGGCGGGCGATGAAGCGTCAGGAAGACTTGTTCGTATCATAGACTCATTTATACAGAAAATATAATTATGGAGATCATATATGGATGTAATATTGTACACTGATGGATCTGCCAGAGGCAATCCAAATGGACCTGGTGGATATGGTGCTGTTCTTCAGTTTATCGATGCAAAGGGACAGCTTCATGAGAGAGAATACAGCCAGGGATATATAAAGACAACAAACAATAGAATGGAGCTTATGGCGGCGATAGTCGGGCTTGAGGCTCTTATAAAGCCATGTAATGTGAAATTGTATTCAGATTCACAGTATCTGTGCAACGCATTTAACCAGCACTGGATAGAGGGCTGGATCAAAAAAGGCTGGAAGCGCGGCAAGAATGAACCGGTCAAAAACCGGGATCTGTGGGAACGTCTGCTTGCAGCAAAAGCACCACACAACGTGGAATTCCTGTGGGTCAAAGGTCATGCCGGCAACCCTGGAAATGAGAGATGTGACATGCTGGCAACAGCAGCCGCAGACGGCGATGGAAAAATAACTGATGAAGGTCTGGATCAGGCCTGAGTACGAGGAGATAAGACATGAAAAAGGCAGATTTCAGAAAACTGTTTGATGATAAGATACTTATACTTGATGGAGCCACAGGAACAAATCTTATGAATGCAGGCATGCCTCTTGGCGTGTGCCCCGAGAAATGGATACTTGAACATCCACAGATAATGTTTGACCTCCAGGTTGCATATCTGAACGCCGGCACAGATATTCTGTATGCTCCAACCTTTACATGTAACAGGATAAAACTCAACGAGTATGGGCTTGCCGATGACCTTGAGGACATGAACAGAAGACTTGTAGAATTGTCTAAGGAAGCGGTCAAGGCTGCAGGTCATGGCCTCGTGGCGGGCGATATCACCATGACCGGAGAGATGCTCTATCCTATGGGAAAACTGAAGTTTGAAGAGCTGGTCGACGTATATAAGGAACAGATAAAGGTCATAGACGAGAGTGGTTGTGACCTGCTTGTGGTCGAGACCATGATGAGCCTCGCTGAGACCAGAGCTGCGGTTATTGCGGCAAATGAAGTGTCAGATCTCCCTATAATCGCCAGCCTTACATTCAACGAGGATGGACGTACCCTGTATGGAACCGATCCTGTGACAGCAGTAAATGTTCTTCAGAATCTTGGAGTGGCAGCTATAGGTGTAAACTGTTCCACAGGCCCTGATAAGATGGTCGAGCTTGTTAGACAGATGAAGAGCATCGCATTTATCCCTGTATTTGCAAAGCCGAACGCCGGAATGCCGGAGCTTGTAAATGATAAAAGCGTATATCGGATGACCCCTGAGGAATTTGCTGAAGATATGAAGATGATAATCGAGGCCGGGGCCGGAATGGTTGGTGGCTGTTGCGGTACGAGACCTGAACACATAAAGGCTCTTGCTGATATGGCTTCCAAGATGCCTGTTCCTGAGATAAGTTCAGAGCATGTCAGATGTATATCATCTGAGCGTTCATCTCTCATAATAGATCTGGATGCTCCGTTTAAGGTTGTTGGAGAGAGAATCAACCCGACTGGAAAGAAGAAGCTTCAGGCTGAGCTCAGGGAGGGATCTCTTGAGCTTGTCATGAATATGGCCGAAGAGCAGGTAGATAAAGGCGCTTCAATACTTGATATCAATGTCGGTATGAATGGTATCGATGAGAGAGATATGATGCTTAAGGTAGTATATCAGGTATCGCAGGCTGTAAACCTTCCGTTATGCCTTGATTCCAGCTCACCAGAGGTACTTGAGGCGGCACTTCGTATCTATCCGGGACGTGCGCTTGTCAATTCAGTATCCCTTGAGAAGGTGAAGATGGAAGAGATACTGCCTCTTGTAAAGAAGTACGGAGCTATGTTTATTCTTCTTCCTCTGTCGGATAAGGGGCTTCCGGAGAGTCCACAGGAGAAGGAGGACATAATCAACACGGTGCTTGGCACTGCGTATGAGATGGGATTTACGAAGAATGATGTGGTTGTGGACGGACTTGTTGCAACGGTCGGTGCCCAGAAGGACGCTGCCATCAACTGCCTGAAAACCATAAACTACTGTTATAACAACGGACTTGCAACCATCTGTGGTCTGTCCAACATTTCATTTGGACTTCCTGAGAGAATGTTTGTAAATACAGCATTCCTCACCATGGCTATCTCTCGTGGACTTACGATGGCTATAGCAAATCCTTCCCAGACCATGCTCATGAATGCTGCATTTGCTTCTGATATGCTGCTTTTCAAGGAGGAGAGCGATGTCCGTTATATTGAGAATGTCAAACCTCTTGAGCTTGCCTCACCGGGAGCAGGTGCATCCGGCGGCAAAGCAGGATCTGATCTGGAGGGAAAAAGCCAGATATACATAGATGTTCTCAAGGGAAATAAGAGATCAATACTTGACGATGTACACGCTGTGCTTGACAGCGGAGCTGATCCCCAGTCCATCATAGATAACGATCTGATAGGTGCGATAAATGAGGTTGGACGACTCTTCGAGAAGAAAAAATATTTCCTGCCACAGCTCATATCAAGTGCTGAGACCATGGAGATGGCGATAGGTGTTATAAGTCCACTTGTTCTGAAGGACAAGGACAGCTCTGATATGCCTACCATAGTCGTGGCGACAGTTGAGGGCGATATACATGATATAGGTAAGAACCTCGTGGTTCTTATGCTCAGGAACTATGGATTTAATGTTATAGATCTCGGCAAGGATGTTCCTTGTGATGTGATAATACAAGCGGCAAAGGATAATAACGCCAGCATAATCGGACTGTCAGCCCTCATGACAACCACCATGGTCAAGATGAAGGATGTTGTTGAAGCTGTGAAGGAGAATGGCCTGGACAGTAAAGTTGTTATAGGCGGTGCAGTTATAACCGAGAGCTACGCCGAGGAGATCGGTGCGGATGGATATTCCGAGGATGCGGCAAACTGCGTGGTTGTAGTCAAGAATCTTCTGGGCATAGAGTAAATATTTGGAAAAATCCGGATATCTCACTATAAGTTTTGGGGTATTTGTAAATACACAACAAAAATTATCAGAAATAACAGATAAAAATAATTACAAAATTCACGTTATAAATTGACATTAAAGTGGTTTATAACTATAATAATTTAGTACATTTTAAAGAGACGAGTTGAAAGGTGGTACATATAGATGGGTAATATTGTTTTGTCACTGCTTGTTGACAACACATCGGGAGTTTTGAGCAGAGTGTCAGGACTGTTCAGTAGAAGAGGTTATAACATTGACAGTGTGACAGTAGGAGAGACTGAGAATCCCGCTTATTCCAGAATGACTGTTGCAGTTAGCGGCGATGAAGCCAGCCTTATCCAGATCAAGAAACAGCTCAACAAGCTTGAGGATGTAGTGGATATAGTGGAGCTTGAGCCTGGCAAGTCTGTATGCAGAGAGCTCGTTCTTGTCAAGGTTAAAGCGAATCCGTCCGAGAGAAAGGATATTATCTCGGTTGCAGATATTTTCAGAGCGAATATAGTTGACGTTTCCAAAGATTCGGTTATTATAGAACTTACGGGAACAACAACCAAGTGTGAGGCGTTCCTCAGACTGCTCGATGGACATGAGATAGTTGAGCTTGTACGCACAGGTCTCACAGGTCTCATCAGAGGTTAATACGTTTTTAATTATCCAAGTGGTAGTTAATATATAAGTCATTTTATACATATTTAGGAGGATTAAAGAAATGGCAGAAGCAAAGATTTATTATCAGCAGGATTGCAATCTTTCATTACTTGATGGAAAGACAATCGCAATCATAGGATATGGTAGTCAGGGTCATGCACATGCCCTCAACGCTAAGGAGTCAGGATGCAATGTCATCATCGGTCTTTACGAGGGAAGCAAGTCATGGGCTAAGGCTGAGGCACAGGGATTTAAGGTATACACAGCCGCTGAGGCTGCAAAGCAGGCTGATATAATTATGATTCTTATCAACGATGAGTTACAGGCAGATATGTACAAGAAGGATATCGAGCCAAACCTTGAGCCAGGTAACATGCTTATGTTCGCTCATGGTTTCAACATTCACTTCGGTTGTATCAAGCCACCAAAGGATGTTGACGTAACAATGATCGCTCCAAAGGCACCTGGACACACAGTACGTTCAGAGTACCAGGCAGGAAAGGGTACACCTTGTCTTGTTGCTGTAGAGCAGGATGCTACAGGTAAGGCACTTGACCTTGCACTTGCATATGCACTTGCAATCGGTGGAGCAAGAGCCGGCGTTCTTGAGACAACATTCAGAACAGAGACAGAGACAGACCTCTTCGGTGAGCAGGCAGTCCTTTGTGGTGGTGTTTGTGCACTTATGCAGGCTGGTTTCGAGACACTTTGCGAGGCTGGTTATGATCCAAGAAACGCATACTTCGAGTGTATCCATGAGATGAAGCTTATCGTAGACCTTATCTACCAGTCAGGATTCGCTGGAATGAGATATTCAATCTCTAACACAGCAGAGTACGGTGACTATATAACAGGTCCTAAGATCGTTACAGCAGAGACAAAGAAGGCTATGAAGCAGATCCTTAAGGACATCCAGGATGGTTCATTTGCTAAGGAGTTCCTCCTTGACATGTCACCAGCAGGACGTCAGGTTCACTTCAAGGCTATGAGAAAGCTTGCTTCAGAGCATCCATCAGAGAAGGTTGGAGAGCAGATCAGAGCACTTTATAGCTGGAACAACGAGTCAGACAAGCTTATCAACAACTAATTTCTGGTTATATATTTAAACGTATACACTTTACCCGGTAATTACTGCATGCAGTGGTTGCCGGGTATTTTTTTTGAGGACCGTATCCGCACTGGATACAGGCAGCCGCTATGATAACCAGTGCAGCAACACCTCATTTTACTTTGAATGGATTTTGTGATAGTATATATAAAGTATTGCGTTAGATTTGGAGGCGTATCGATATGGGTAAGCAGCTTACAAAAAAAGACATCGAAAAGATGGAACAGGAGATCGAATATAGAAAATGTGTAGTCAGGAAGGAGAAGCTTGAAGCCGTAAAGGAGGCCAGAGCTCAGGGGGATCTCAGTGAGAATTTCGAATATTATGCAGCAAAGAAAGACAAGAATGCCAATGAGCGAAGGATCAGATATCTGGACAGGCTTGTCAGGACTGCAGATATAATAGATGATACTTCAGCAGACGATGAGGTTGGAATTGATAACACGGTAACCGTTTATTTTGAGGATGACGACGAGGAGGAAACATACAGAGTTGTCACAAGCGTTCGTGCTGATGTGCTTGACGGAAGGGTGAGCAACGTATCACCTATAGGCAGGGCGATCATGGGACACAAGGTTGGCGACAGAGTCCAGGTCGTTCCAGAGAAAGGTGAACCGTATTATCTAGTCATAAGAAAGATTGAAAACACACAGGATGATGGATCATTTGAGATTAACTAGGTGGATCATATGAATTGTTTGGAAGCACAGTCAAAGATAATGGCGTTTATTGAGAATAAACTCCCTGACGATGAACTCAGAGAGTTTATTAAGCATGTCAGATCATGCAAAAACTGCTATGAAGAGCTGGATATCTATTACACGCTTATAGTTGGTATGAAACAACTGGACGAGTCTGATAATATATCTACAGATTTTAAGAATGCCCTGGATAAGCATCTTGAGGAAGAGATGAACAGACTTACCACGGTAAAGAGAATAGCAAATTCCACGATACTGGTCGGAATTGCAGCCGTTGTTGCCGGACTTATATGGTTGTACAGCGGTGCTCTTGACAAGGTCTACAACTATGAACAGAATTCCAAACTCAGTGAGCAACCTGAATACTATTATGCTGAATTCTTTGGCTCAAGACTTTTGGACGATTCCCGCTATGATCTCAGTGATATCGACAGATATTACGAAGAACAAAACAAAGTCAGGGATGAAAGTACGGAATTTATGCAGAATATCAAAAAATATAATGCAAATCATAAGGGTATCGAATAGTCAGAATACTCTATGGCGAGCGGTAAATAAGAGGAGGTTTTCATGCCAGATACAGGTAAAAAGATATTGATAATAGATGGACACAGCATACTTAACAGAGCTTTTTACGGGCTTCCGGATCTCACCAACTATGAGGGACTTCACACGAATGCTGTCCTCGGTTTTCTTAATATTATATTCAAGATAATCGACGAAGAGAATCCGACAAAAGTATGCGTGGCATTTGACGTTAAACAGCCTACATTCAGACATCTTGTGTACAAAGAGTATAAGGGCACAAGAAAGCCTATGCCGGATGAACTGCGGGAGCAGGTACCACTCATAAAAGAAGTCTTGACAGCGATGAACGTCACCATAGTTGAGAAGGGTGGTTATGAGGCTGATGACATTATAGGAACATTGTCAAGAGTTGCAGATTCTGCCGGATACAAAGTCGTGATAGTATCGGGTGACAGGGATCTTCTTCAGCTTGCAACAGACAATATCCTCGTCCGTATTCCGAAGACAAAAGCAGGCGGAACCACGATAGAGAACTATTACGCAGACGATGTGAAGGATCTCTACGGAGTTACACCAGTCCAGTTTATAGATATGAAGGGACTTATGGGAGATACGTCAGATAACATCCCAGGGGTTCCTGGAATAGGTGAAAAGACCGCCTCAAAGATCATTCAGCAGTGGGGATCTGTGGCAGGAGCTCTTGAACATATAGACGAGATCAAGCCTCCTAAAGCCCAGAAAAATCTTGCGGAGTTCTCAGAACAGGCAATAATGTCCAGAGAGCTTGCGGCGATCAAACTTGACTGTGAACTGGATTTCAAGCTTGAGGATACCACATATGAGAATGCGTTTAATGACAATTCATACAACATTTTCAAAAGACTGGAATTCAAGAGTCTCTTAAAGAAGTTTGACAACCAGCAGACTGTAAGTGAACTGAAACCGGATATAACAGTGGTAAATTCTACAGCCGACTTTGCTTATATTGAGGATGCTGCAAAGAAATCAGAAGCTGTCGGTGTATACGTTGCCCACAGTGATGACATGATGCTCGGCATAGCCATTGCCTGTGATTCAAAGAATGTGTATGTGATAAACTGTTCATCGGGTATAGATCCTGATGAGGCAGTCAAATTCATATACGATCTGAAGAATGCCGGAATCATCATATGCATGGAGGATCTTAAGAGCGCGCTGAAATATGTAGATTTTCATGAATGTGACACAAATGTACTTGATATAGGAGTGGCAGCATATCTCCTCAATCCGATGGAGGATTCATACGATTATGATGATGTCGCAAAGGAATATCTTGGCAACATACTTCCTTCTGAGAAGGAACTCATCGGCAAAGATGAATTGAATATATTTACATTTATAAGTGATAATTTCCTTGAAGTATTTTCGTACAAGGCGGTCGTTCCGCTCCTTGCAAAGGATATCGTCATGGATAAGCTTGCCAAAGAAGGCATGCTCGAATTGTACAATAAGGTTGAGCTCCCTACCGTTTACACCTTATACGACATGGAAAAACGCGGAATAAGAGTCGATAAGGCAGAGCTTGAGGAATACAGCAAAAAGCTTGAGAAGAGGATTCAGGAGCTTCACGATTCGATAATCGGTTACGCAGGAAAAGAGTTCAATATCAATTCTCCGAAGCAGCTTGGACCTATCCTTTTTGAAGATATGGGCATACCGGGCGGCAAAAAGACCAAGACGGGCTACTCAACAAGTGTGGATGTACTTGAAAAGGTCAAAAACGAACATCCTATCATCGGAGATATTCTGGAATACAGACAGCTCACAAAACTCAATTCCACATACGCAGTGGGACTTGTGAACTATATATCGGATGACGGACGTATTCACGGAACCTTTAACCAGACTATCACGGCAACCGGAAGAATAAGCTCAACAGAGCCTAACCTTCAGAATATACCTATGAAGCTGGAACTCGGAAGACTTATCAGAAAGGCATTTATCCCTAAGGAGGGATATATATTTGTAGATGCCGATTACTCACAGGTAGAGCTTCGTGTACTTGCCCATCTGTCGGGAGATGAGGTTATGAAGAATGCCTTTCTGAATAACGTGGATATTCATGCCACTACGGCATCTGAGGTGTTTGAGGTTCCGATTGGTGAAGTGACACCTCTCCAGAGACGGCATGCAAAGGCTGTCAACTTCGGAATCGTGTACGGAATCAGCGCATTTGGTCTGAGTGAGGATTTGGGTATATCCAGAAAAGAGGCTTCAGATTTCATTGCAAAGTATTACGACACCTATAAGAGTATAAAAGCGTATTTGGATGAACAGGTAGCCCACGCAAAGGAAAAAGGCTATGTGACGACCATGTTCGGAAGGATCAGGCCTATCCCTGAGCTGAAGTCATCCAACTTTATGCAGAGGAGTTTTGGCGAGAGGGTTGCCATGAATTCGCCTATACAGGGAACCGCTGCGGACATAATCAAGATCGCCATGGTGAGAGTTAATATGAAGCTCAAGGAGCTCGGACTGAAGTCACAGCTTATCCTGCAGATACACGATGAGCTTCTTATAGAAGCTGCCGAGGATGAAGTGGACATAGTGAAGAAGCTTCTCGTTGATGAGATGATGCATGCCGCAGATATGACCGTACCTCTTGAGGTGGGTGTTGCATCAGGAAATAACTGGTATGAGGCAAAATAATATGAAGATCATAGGAATAACTGGTGGTATTGGTTCTGGAAAAACTGCTGTGCTTGATATAATGCAGCGAGACTACGGAGCATTCATTATGGAGGCCGACGCCCTGGCTCACAGACTCATGGAACCGGGACAGATATCATACAATGACATAGTGGAACACTTTGGAAGAGATATTCTTGATGAAGACAGCAGAATCGACAGAGCAAAGCTTTCAGCGGTCGTTTTCAGCAATCAGAAGCAGCTCGATATCCTCAATTCCATAACCCACCCAAATGTAAAAAAGGCCATTCTTGAATCCATGGAGGAGCAGAAAAAGTCAGGATGCAGACTATACGTTCTTGAAGCTGCACTGCTTATCCAGGATGGGTATTTGGACATCTGCGATGAGATGTGGTATGTCTATGCAGACGTTTCAAAACGAATTGAACGTTTGTGTGCTTATCGCGGATTTACCGATGAAAAAGCAAGAAAAGTCATCGCTTCGCAGGATCCTGACAGCTATTATGAGGAAAATTGTTCAAAAAAGATAGACAATTCAGGTAATTTAGAAAAATTGAGAAACCAGCTTAAGCTGGCGATGGGAATTGAGTGTTAGATTTTTTTAGTTATTATCACGGATTGTACGGATAAAAAGACAATTTTTTTGGCTATTTCTATTGAGAATAATGGGGCAATGAGTTAAACTTTAACTATGTGTGTTTTCATTATTTCAAAGGGGGAAATAAACATGAAGTTTATTGATCAGTTAAAAGAAAAAGCCAAACAGAATAAGAAAACGATCGTACTGCCTGAGACATCAGACATGAGAACAATCGAGGCAGCCGGCAAGGTATTGGCAGAGGGCATTGCGAACATTATCCTGGTTGGAGACAAGGAAGATATCATGAGCAGAGCTGGTGATATCGATCTCAGCGGAGCATCATTTGTTGACCCTAAGAATTATGAGAAATTTGATGAATACGTGGATGCTTTTGTAGAGATGAGAAGAAAGAAGGGCATGACCGAGGCAAGAGCCAAGGAACTGCTTTTAACAAACCCATTATATTTTGGATGTATGATGGTTAAGCAGGATGATGCAGACGGTATGGTTGCCGGTGCGATCAACGCATCAGCAGATGTGCTCCGTGCAGCACTTCAGACACTGAAGACTGCTCCGGGAACAAGAATCGTATCAGCATTCTTCCTGGTTGTAGTTCCAGATTGTCAGTATGGTGCCAACGGAACATTTGTATTTGCAGATGCAGGACTCAATCAGAGCCCGTCAGCGTCAGAGCTTGCAGATATCGCAGAGCAGTCAGCGAAGTCATTTGAACTTCTGGTTGATGAGACACCTGTTGTGGCTATGCTGTCACATTCAACAAAGGGAAGCGCAAAGCATCCTGACGTTGACAAGGTTATTGAAGCTACAGAGATCGTTAACGCTGAGTTCCCTGACCTTCTGTGTGATGGTGAGCTTCAGTCAGATGCAGCACTCGTTCCTGAGGTTGCAGCATCAAAGGCACCTGGAAGCAAGGTTGCAGGACAAGCGAATGTTCTTGTGTTCCCTGATCTTGATGCAGCGAACATCGGATACAAGCTTGTACAGAGACTCGCAAAGGCTGATGCATATGGTCCTGTTACACAGGGTATTGCAAAGCCTGTAAACGACCTGTCAAGAGGCTGTGTTGCAGACGATATAGTTGGAGTTGTTGCCATAACAGCTATCCAGGCTCAGGCTCAGGAGGACGGCAGAATGAAGGTAACTCCAAAAGAGAGATAGTAAAAGATAATTTTTAAAGATGATTTATTTACACATAAGTTGTGCAGGAGGATTGAAATGAAGGTTCTTGTAATTAATTGTGGTAGTTCATCACTGAAGTATCAGCTTATTGATTCTGATACAGAGGCTGTTATAGCAAAAGGACTGTGTGAGAGGATCGGTATCGACGGAAAGCTCACACATCAGACCATGGGTAAGGATAAGTATACAGTGGATGCCGCTATGCCGGATCACAATGCTGCTGTAAAATTTGTTCTTGACGCTCTTCTTGATACAGATAAGGGAGCTATCGCTTCACTGTCAGAGATCGATGCTGTTGGACACAGAATAGTTCACGGCGGTGAGAAGTTTGCGAATTCAGTAGTTATAACAGACGAAGTAATGGCGGCCATAGAAGAGTGTAATGATCTTGCACCACTTCACAACCCTGCCAACCTCATTGGAATCAGAGCATGTCAGGCACATATGCCGGGTGTTCCTATGGTTGCGGTATTTGATACAGCGTTCCACCAGACCATGCCTGATAAAGCATATACATATGCAATACCTTACGAATATTACGAGAATTATAAGATAAGAAGATACGGTTTCCACGGAACAAGCCACAGCTTTGTATCCAAGAGACTGGCAGAGCTTATAGGCAGGGATATCAAAGATACCAAGCTTATCGTATGTCACCTTGGAAACGGATCAAGTATCACAGCAGTTGACGGCGGTAAGTCAGTGGACACTTCCATGGGACTCACACCTCTTGCAGGTCTTCCTATGGGCACAAGAAGCGGTGATATAGATCCTGCGATTCTTGAGTTCATTGCCGGCAAAGAGGGCAAGAGCGTTGAGGAGATAACAACTATTCTTAATAAGAAGTCAGGTGTATCAGGACTTTCAGGCGTATCAAGTGATTTCAGAGATCTTGACGCCGGCATGAAGGAAGGCAATGACAGATGCCGTCTTGCTCTCGATGTATTCTGCTACAGTGTCAAGAAATATATTGGAGCATATGCAGCCGCAATGGGAGGTCTTGATGCGATAGCGTTTACGGCAGGAATCGGAGAGAACAATCCATATGTAAGAAGAGTTTCAACAATGGATCTTTCATTCATGGGTATCGATATAGATGAGACTAAGAATGAGATCCGCGGCGAAGAGCAGAAGATCTCCACTGACGCTTCAAAGGTTCAGGTATGGGTAGTTCCTACAAACGAGGAGCTTGCCATTGCAAGAGAGACTGTAGAGCTTGTTACAAAATAAGTCTTCTGTATAACGACAGGATTCAGTTGACGGAATTGTATAAAAATTTTGCAATATTTTGTTGACAATAAATATCTGTATATGTATAATAGCAGATGTGCGATTTTTAGGAGATATTATGTTAATTGATTTATCTGAGATTTTATCCACTGAGGGATTGACTAAAAGCGTTGAAGTACATGTAGACTTTGATAGTTTCCAGTTTAAGGGAATGGACTACCGGATTGGACAGGCAGATGATTTTCAACTGAATCTGTCGAATGACGGCAAGAACAGAGTCAAGGTTACCGGAAGCACTGATGTTGTCATGGAGCTTGTGTGTGACAGATGTCTGGAGGAGTTTGAGAGAACTTTCCATATAGATATCGACACAGTTATTGATACTTCCGTTTTGGATTCTGATAAGGTAGATGAGATAGATGAGTTAAGCTATTTTGAAGACTGTAATATCGATATGGACGCACTGTTGAAAAAGGAACTGATGGGTTTAGTTCCAATACAGATTCTGTGCAGGGATGACTGCAAGGGACTCTGTAAGGTGTGTGGAACGAATCTGAATCATGGTACATGTAACTGTGATGATTTTGTTCCTGATCCGAGATTATCAGTTTTTAATGACATCTTAAAGAATTGAGGAGGTGTGAATAATGTCAATTTGTCCAAAGAATAAGAGCTCAAAGGCTAGAAGAGATAAGAGAAGAGCTAACTGGAAGATGTCTGCACCAGCATTAGTTAAGTGCAGCAAGTGTGGCGAGTTAATGGTTCCACACAGAGTTTGTAAGAACTGCGGTTCATACAACAAGAAAGAGATTATCTCAGTTGCTGAGTAATTTCCAGTTCTCACTCGGTATTTGAGTAGTAGAATAAACAAGACCTTTCTTATTTTTATAATAAGGAAGGTCTTTTTTCGTGCACATATATACATGGTGGTTTGTATATTTGTACTGAAATATTTGACTTTGACAATTCAGAAATATATAATGACCTTGTGCGTTTGCACCTAAAAATAATTATATGGTGGGATATCCCATAATACACGTAAGATAGGAGAGTTTTGATATGGGCGATACAAGAATTGTAGTAGATGCTATGGGCGGAGATTATGCACCGGAGTGGATCATAAGAGGTGCTGTAGAAGCTGTGAACGAAGGGGCAAAGGCTCATATAATTCTCACTGGAAAAGAGGCTGTCATAAAGGGTGAGCTTGCAAAATACACATATGACACCTCCAAGATAGAGATAAAGAACTGTACTGAGGAGATCACATGTCACGATGCACCTGTTCAGGCAATCAGAAGCAAGAAAGACTCATCACTTACAGTTGGAATGAATATGGTAAAAAGTGGAGAGGCTGACGCAATAATCTCAGCCGGAAGCTCAGGAGCCATCCTTGCAGGAGGACAGCTTATCGTCGGAAGATCCAAAGGTGTGAAGAGATCACCTCTGGCACCACTCATCCCTACGACCAAGGGATATTCACTTCTTATTGACTGCGGTGCTAATGTAGATGCGAGACCTGAGCATCTGCTTCAGTTTGCAAAGATGGGTTCCATATATATGGAGAACATCGAGAAGATCGAGAAGCCAAGAGTAGCCATCGTCAATATTGGTGACGAGGAGGAGAAGGGTAACGCCCTCGTAAAGGAGACATACCCACTGCTCAAGGAATGTAAGGACATCAATTTTGTTGGAAGTATAGAAGCTCGTGAGATTCCAAATGGTGCTGCAGATGTCATCGTATGTGAAGCATTTGTGGGAAATGTTATCCTCAAGCTGTACGAGGGACTTGCAAAAATGCTGCTTGGAGAGATCAAGAAAGCGGTCATGTCTTCATTCAAGTCAAAGATCGGCGGTGCACTTATAAAGGATTCCCTCGGAGAGCTCAAGGAGAGATTCAACGCCAAGACAAAGGGTGGAGCACCTCTTCTTGGACTTAAGGGACTCGTAGTAAAGATCCACGGCAACTCACACAACGAAGAAGTTAAGAGTGCAATATTCCAGTGCATCAACTTCAGTGAGACCGGAGTAAACGCCAAGATTGCTGAAAAGCTGAGTGAGGAGCAGGCATAATGAAGAAGGATTATGGTGAGCTTGAAAAAAGAATAGGATACGAATTCAAGGATATAAGACTTCTGATAACGGCTCTGACACACACGTCATTTGCAAATGAGCTTAAGGTTAATAAAACTGAGTCATATGAGAGACTTGAGTTTCTCGGGGATGCCATCCTTGAGTATATTGTGAGTGACTATCTCTTCCGCAAGAAGAGAGAATATGAGGAGGGAAAACTCACAAAGCTGAGGGCAAGTCTTGTATGCGAATTTACTCTTTCACAGATATCCGAGAGTCTTGGATATGGCAAATTTGTCCTTCTTAGCAAGGGTGAAGCCCAGACAGGCGGAAGGACAAGGAAATCCATTCTGTGTGATCTCTTTGAATCCGTTCTCGGTGCGATGTATCTTGATGGCGGAATGGATGTCGCCAAGAAGTTTGTCCATCAGTTCCTGCTGGATGACGTTGAGACAAAATCATTGTTCTACGATGCAAAGTCAACCCTTCAGGAATTCTGCCAGAAGAATGGAAAAGAATTAAAGTATGAGCTCATAGAGGAGAAGGGGCCTGAACATAACAAGATATTTGTATCGGATGCCATGATAGATGGCCAGGCTACAGCCAGAGGTGAGGGTTCAAACAGAAAAAACTCCGAACAGATGGCTGCATACAAAACATTGTTACAATTAAGAAAAAAGCAGGATTAATTTATGTATTTAAAGAGTATAGAGGTAAATGGCTTCAAGTCATTTGCAAACAAGATAGTATTCAAATTCAATCACGGAATAACCTGTATCGTTGGACCTAATGGTTCGGGTAAGAGCAATGTAGCGGATGCAGTGAGATGGGTTCTGGGTGAACAGAGTGCCAAGAGTCTCCGTGGTTCCAAGATGGAGGATGTCATTTTCTCGGGAACACAGCTCAGAAAGCCGCAGGGCTCCGCATATGTTGCCATAACTCTTGACAACAGCGATCACAGCCTTCCTATAGATTATAATGAAGTCACAGTTGCAAGACGAGTATACAGATCAGGAGAGTCTGAATATCTGATTAACGGTACTGTCAGCAGACTGAAGGATGTATATTCTCTCTTCTTTGACACCGGTATCGGTAAGGAGGGTTATTCAATCATCGGACAGGGCCAGATCGAGAAGATCCTCAATGGTAAACCTGAGGAGAGACGAGAGCTTTTTGACGAGGCTGCCGGAATCGTAAAGTTCAAGAAGAACAAGGCTGCTGCGGAGAAATCACTTGAAGCAGAGAGGGACAATCTCAGCCGTGTCAACGACATTCTCAAGGAGCTTGAAAAACAGGTCGGACCACTCAAGGAGCAGTCTGAGACCGCAAGGAAATACCTGGCATTTAAAAATGAATTAAAAAAACTCGATGTGAATGCATTCCTTCTCGAGACAGAGAAACTTAAAACAGCTCTCGAGGAAGATCAGAACAGGCTCACTATCGTAAACGATGATATAGATGAGAGCAAGCAGGCGTATGAACAGACAAAGGAAGAATACGACCAGATAGAGACTGCTATAGAGCAGCTCAATTCCATAATTGAGTCATCTAAAAACGAGATTCATGAGAACAGGCTTGCAAAAGAGCGTGCTGAAGGTGAGATAAATGTTATCAACCAGCAGATAATCACACTCAAAATGAACGATCAGAACATACATGATCAGATAGACCGAATCAACAGCCAGATCGAGTCCGGCGAGGAAGAACTCGCAGATTACACATCCCAGAAAGATGAACTGGATGACTCTATCTCAGAAGTTGAACAGGCACTTAAAACAGCCCAGAAGGAAAGCTCCGACATGACCTCCTACATAGAGACCTGCCAGCAGGAGATTGAGAGCTGCAAGGCTGACATCATAGAATATATGCATGAGAGCGGTAATCTCCAGGCAAAGGTCGGAAGATATGACGCCATGCTGGAGAATATCAACTTTAGAAAGACACAGCTCAACCAGAGACTTCTGCAGTTTAAGAGCGACGATGCCGGGGACAAGAAGGAATATGAGTCACTGTCATCACAGCTTGCCGAACTTGAGGCGGGAGTAAAGGTCATTCTCGCGGGATTGGACAGTGCAACCGATCAGCTTGCCCAGAATCAGAATAGAAACAAAACTAACCGTGAGCTGATCCACAACACCAACGAGAAGCTTTCGGCCACAGAGTCCAAGATGGAGGCTCTCAGAAATATAACTGAGAGATACGACGGATACGGCAACAGTATCAGACGAGTCATG
Organism: Coprococcus sp. RTP21281st1_F1_RTP21281_210402; assembly: GCF_040915325.1. Lineage (NCBI taxonomy): Bacteria > Bacillati > Bacillota > Clostridia > Lachnospirales > Lachnospiraceae > Coprococcus > Coprococcus sp. RTP21281st1_F1_RTP21281_210402. The sequence goes on along the minus strand of NZ_JBCPDQ010000001.1, from coordinate 112,087 downwards.
GAACAGAAACAGTGGAATCCGGGCATAATAGGCGTTGTTGCGGACATAATCACGGTAAATCAGAAGTACGAGGTCGCTGTGGAGACTGCCCTTGGCGGAAGTATACAGAACATTGTCACTGAGGACGATGCCACTGCCAAGAGAATGATCTCATATCTGAAGACCAACAGACTCGGACGTGCAACATTTCTTCCGCTTAACACCATAACAGACCGCGGTTCCGTCAGAAATGATGTGCTCAGGGAAAAAGGAGTCATAGGAGTTGCATCAGATCTTGTTGAGGTCGATTCCAAATTCAACACGCTGGTAAAGAACCTTTTAGGCAGGATCATAGTTGTCGACAATATCGATAATGCCCTGGCGGTAGCGCGTAAGAACAATCAGTCGCTCAGACTTGTCACCATAGAGGGAGAACTGATAAATCCGGGCGGATCAATGACCGGAGGTGCATTCAGGAATTCCAGTAACCTTCTCGGAAGAAAGAGAGAACTGGATGAACTCAAGGAGCAAATCGATAACCTGAAATCAACAGCGTCAAAGGCTGCGGCTCTCGACGCACAACTTAAGACTTCAAGAGATCAGCTCAGACAGGATATAGACAAATACAACTCCGAACTGCAGCAGGCATATCTGAAAAAGAATACTCTGACCATGAGTATTGACCAGGTCAAAGAAAAACTTGCCGAATCTGAAAGAGTATTTGTCTCGATCGAGAAAGAGGTAGCAGAGCTCAATAATCAGATAACGGAGATAAACAACAATAAGGATTCTCTTGCCGACAACAACAAAAAGCATGAAGCCATGAGGCTTGAAGCTGAGGCAAGAGTGGAAGAACTTGAGGGACAGGGACAGGAGAACAAGGATAAGCTCACCGCTGCAAACTCAAGGGTATCTGAGCTTATGATTAAGTTTAATTCCGTCAAGCAGAAAGAGGACTTCATTGTAGAAAATATCCGAAGAATAAATATGGATATCGAAAAATACAAGGAAGAACTTGAGGGCTTTACAAGCCGCGTGGAGTCATCATTCAGTGAGATCACAGAGCTGGAAGACAGAATAGCTGCTATAAAGACAGATATCGCAAGCAGAACCGGAAGTATCGCTTACAACGAGGACAAGGTAAACGAATTCTCAGTCAAGAGAGAGGAATTACAGCAGAGCCACAAGGAATTCTTTGCCAGACGAGAAGAACTTTCCGAAAAGATTGCAGGACTCGAGAAGGACTCATACAAGCTCACATCGATAATCGAGAAGAACACTGAGAAAGCAGACGAACTCAGCAACTATATGTGGGAGGAGTATGAGCTTACATACAGCAGTGCCCAGGAACTCAAGGACGATAATCTTCCTGAACTGCCGGCACTAAAGAAGGAGATCGTTGCAGTAAAGGCCAAGATCAAATCCCTTGGAGATGTCAATGTCAATGCCATAGATGACTACAAAGAAGTCTCTGAGAGATACGAATTTCTCAAGGGACAGCATGACGATATAGTCAGTGCGGAGACCAACCTTGTAAATATCATTGCGGAGCTTGAAAAATCAATGCAGGAGCAGTTTGCCGAGAAGTTCAAGGAGATACAGGTCATGTTCGACAAGGTATTCAAGGAGCTGTTCGGTGGTGGACGTGGTGCACTTGAGCTGGTTGATACCGAGGATCTTCTTGAAACAGGTATCAGGATCATAGCACAGCCACCAGGAAAGAAGCTCCAGAATATGATGCAGTTGTCAGGTGGAGAGAAGTCCCTCACCGCCATAGCACTGTTATTTGCAATTCAGAGTCTGAAGCCATCACCTTTCTGTCTGCTGGACGAGATAGAGGCGGCTCTTGACGACTCGAACGTAAGAAGATTTGCACAGTATCTCAACAGGCTTACAAAGGATACGCAGTTCATAGTTATATCACACAGAAAGGGAACCATGGAGGCTGCTGATATCCTGTACGGTATAACCATGCAGGAGAAGGGTGTATCTACCCTCGTATCAGTCAACCTTATTGAGAACGATCTGGATAAATAACAATAGAAGATATTAAACAGGAGGTATGTCATGGCAGAGGAAAAAGAGAAAAAAGGATTTTTTGCGAGACTTAAGGCAGGTCTTGCAAAGACAAGAGATAATATAGTAGAAAGCTTTACAGATGTATTCGGTGCATCCCATATAGATGATGATTTCTATGAGAATCTTGAAGAGACATTTATCATGGCTGATATGGGATATGAGACGACTGAGAAGGTTATAGAGGGACTTAAGCAGAAGGTTGAGGATTCACACATCAAAGAACCTGCTGCCTGCAAGGAACTTGTGATCAATATAATCAAGAACCAGATGTCTGTGGACGATTCAGCGTACGACTTCGAGAATAAGAAGTCCGTTGTGCTGGTCATCGGGGTAAATGGTGTCGGCAAGACAACGACCATCGGAAAGCTTGCTGCCCAGTACCGCCAGAGAGGCAAGAAGGTTCTCATGGCTGCTGCCGATACATTCAGAGCTGCCGCCATAGATCAGTTAAAGACCTGGGCTGACAGGGCACAGGTTGATATAATTTCACACAATGAGGGCGCTGATCCCGCTGCAGTTGTATACGACGCAGTGGCTGCCGCCAAGGCAAGAGATACGGATATCCTTCTCGTTGATACAGCGGGAAGACTTCACAACAAGAAGAATCTCATGGACGAGCTTGCAAAGATGAGAAGGATCATCACAAGGGATTATCCGGAGGCAAATGTTGAGGCGCTCATAGTTCTGGACGGAACAACAGGTCAGAATGCCCTTGAACAGGCAAGACAGTTCAGCAATGTAACTGAGCTTGACGGTATAGTTATCACCAAGCTTGACGGAACTGCCAAGGGTGGTATTGCGATAGCGATCCAGGCAGAGCTTGACGTACCGGTCAAGTTTATCGGAGTTGGTGAGAAGATCGGTGATCTCCAGAGATTTGACCCTCAGGAATATGTCAACGCATTGTTCGCAGATTTTGACGAGGACAGATCCGAGATCGATATGCTCATCGGCGATGACATGTAATACTACGGCATATATAATGATCATATGTATGTCAATATACTTATATCTGTGCACAACCATATATGATTTTCAAAAGGATTTTTACATAAGGAGACATTAACAAATGGCAGAACAGAACACAACAGACAAACTGACACTTGCGAAATTTGAGGAGGCCTACGACATTGTACAGAAGGTGGTTCTCCCTACAAAGCTCATATACAGTGACTATTTCAGTGAGATAACAGGCAACAAGGTATACTTCAAACCTGAGAACCTTCAGAAGACCGGTGCATACAAGATCAGGGGTGCATATTACAAGATAAGCACGCTTTCAGATGAAGAAAGACAGAAGGGACTGATAACAGCTTCGGCTGGAAATCATGCCCAGGGTGTGGCATATGCTGCAAAAGCATATGGAGTAAAGGCGACCATCGTTATGCCTTCATCTACACCTCTCATCAAGGTTAACAGAACTAAGGCATACGGCGCAGAGGTTATACTGTATGGAGACGTATATGATGAATCATGTGCATACGCTCTTGAGCTTGCAGAGGACAAGGGTTATACATTCATTCATCCGTTCGATGATCTCGATGTCGCCACAGGACAGGGCTCGGTTGCGATGGAGATCATAAAGGAGCTTCCTTTCGTTGACTATATCCTTGTTCCTATCGGAGGTGGCGGTCTGGCAACAGGTGTGTCCACACTTGCCAAGATGATGAATCCGAACATCAAGGTCATAGGTGTTGAGCCTGCCGGAGCAAACTGTATGCAGGTCTCACTGAAGAACAAGAAGGTTACAACACTTCCATATGTAGACACCATTGCAGATGGAACTGCAGTCAAGACACCTGGAAGCAAGATATTCCCATATATACAGAAAAATATAGACGATATTATAACTGTAGAGGATAACGAACTCATCGTTTCATTCCTTGATATGCTTGAAAACCACAAGCTGCTTGTTGAAAACTCAGGTCTTCTAACAGTGGCAGCACTTAAGCATCTCGATGTGAAAGGCGCCAAGGTCGTAAGCATACTGTCGGGCGGCAATATGGATATGATAACATTTGCCTCACTTGTACAGCACGGACTTATCGCAAGAAGCAGGATCTTCACAGTTTCAACACTTCTTCCTGACAAGCCGGGTGCGCTCATGAACATTTCAAAGGTTATCGCTGATCTCCAGGGAAATGTTATCAAGCTTGAGCACAACCAGTTCGTATCCATCAACAGGAATTCGGCAGTTGAGCTTGTTATCACTATGGAGGCATTTGGCCCTGAGCACAAGCAGCTCATCATCAACACACTTGCTGATAAGGGCTACAAGCCAAAGGAAGTCATGACAAAGGGAATATACAATTAATTGTAGTTGATATCGATGATTAACGATGAACTCACTTTAACCGTAAATGACAACAAAATAATCGCCTGCAGACGCGGTGACAATCTGTTCAAGGTGCTGTGCAGCGCCGGATATGTGTTCAGTGGAAACTGCGGAGGTCTTGGAAGGTGTCAGAGATGTCTGGTGGATGTAAAAGGTGCGGGCACGGTAAAAAGCTGTACCTACACTATCACTGATAACATACAGGTAACCATAGTTGAGGATAACATGTCAGTCCTTGCTTCGTACAAGGGTGCTGCTGAATCCAACAACGTATATAATGGCGATGGTCGTGATATAGGCATAGCTATAGATTTAGGCACCACCACCATCGCCATAGAACAGATAGATATGTCTGATGGAAGTGTCACGGACAGATGTGGATTTATGAATCCGCAAATTGAATATGGCAGCGATGTCATATCAAGGATCCGAACAGGCTCCACAGAAGATGGACTGGCAAAGCTCAGAAGCTCAGTAGTCACAAGGATTTCCTCAGAGTTGGCCGGAATGGGGTATGCCCCTGCAGATATATCAAGGATAATTATTTCCGGAAACACCACCATGAATGCAATACTGGAGCGGCTGCTTCTGGACAATCTCGGGCATGCACCATTTGAGATCAGGAATCCTGACAGTATAACAGTATCAGGGAAGGATTTCTTTGATGATGAAAGATTTTGCAGTGCTGAAGTCACATGTCTTCCTAACCTCAGTGCATTTGTTGGAGCTGACGCATTGTGCGGTGCAGTCGTCTGTAACATTGACAGGTCTGACAAATATCAGTTGTTTGCAGATCTCGGAACAAACGGAGAACTCATACTTGCAAAGCAGGGTATCGGTTATGCCACCTCATGTGCATGTGGTCCGGCATTTGAGGGAATGCTGAGGAGAGGTGTTGCAGCTCCAACCACAGCCTTTGATCTGCTGAACAGACTTAATTTGCTACACATAGTGAATGACGATGGAGTCCTGGTTGATCAGTATATAGACGGAGGCTACAGACTTGCAGGTGGAGTGACAATTGACATGGATATGATCAGAAGCTTTCTCCTTGCAAAGGCAGCCATATGTGCAGGGATAGAATCCCTCATGGATATGGCGGGGATAACGGCAGAGGACGTATCACGTGTATATCTGGCAGGAGGCTTCGGGTGCAGTCTTAATATATCAAGTGCGGTAAGCCTTGGACTTTTTCCGGACAGTTTTCAGGGGAAATCAGAATTTGCAGGAAATACATCCCTGCACGGAGCACATAAGTGCTTGATTGATAAGAGTTTTATTGATAGAATATATGCGTTTAAAGAGACCCTGACTGCTGTGAATCTCGGTGAGCTTGAGGGCTTTGACAGAAGATATTACAGTCATATGGATCTCAGACCATGGACCGCACAGTCACATGGTACAAATAAATTACAACAGAAGAGTAGATTATGAAATTACTAAGTATAGCAAGCGGTAGCAGCGGTAACTGCTATTACGTCGGCAATAGCGATACCCATCTTCTTGTGGATGTAGGCATAAGCTGCAAGAGGGTTGAAAACGCCCTTAAGGATGAGGGAATAAAGCCGTCTGATCTCGATGGTGTTCTTGTAACGCATGAGCATATAGATCATGTGAAGGGCATAGGTGTTCTGGCAAGAAAGCACGGTGTTCCTATATATGCCACTGCAGGAACCATAGCTGAGATGAAGAAGATGACCTCCCTTGGCAGTATCGATGAGGGACTGTTTCATGAGATCCGTCCTGATGAAAAGATACTGATAAAGGATATAACCGTTGATCCGTCATCCATCTGGCATGACGCAGCGGATCCGGTATGCTACAGCCTGTATGGAGATGGCAAAAAAGTGTCCATAGCGACTGATATGGGCAATTATAATGATTATATTGTAGATAAGCTTGACAACTCAGATATAATGGTAGTTGAGGCCAATCATGATGTCAGAATGCTTGAGGCGGGACCATATCCTTATTATCTCAAGAGACGAATCCTTGGCAACTATGGTCATCTGTCCAACGAATTGTCAGGGCAGCTCATATACAGACTTCTGAATGACCATGTGAAGGGTATCCTTCTGGGACATCTGAGCAAGGAGAACAATTTTGAAGAGTTGGCATACGAGACAGTCAAGCTGGAGCTTGAAAACAATTCATACGCCAACGATGTAAGGGAATTTGGGCTGGCAGTAGCCAGAAGAGACATGCCTATGGCTGCCATAGAGGCATAGGCTGATTTTTAGGAGTGAATAAAGATGGGTTCTGTATGTACAGGCTCCATCATCAACAAGGAGGATAAATGAAATGAAAAAGAGAATCATAACTGTAGTAGGTAAGGACAGCGTGGGAATCACAGCTAAGGTATGTGTATATCTGGCAAACAACCAGATCAATATACTTGACATATCACAGACTATAGTTGCAGGGTACTTCAACATGATGATGGTGGTTGATACACAGGAGTCATCCAAATCAACAGAGCTCATCGCATCGGAGCTTGGACAGATCGGAGAAGAGATTGGAGTACAGATAAAGGTACAGCACGAGAAGATCTTTGAGACAATGCACAGAATCTAATAATATACAGTCTGACAGACAGAAAAGAGGATATACATGATTAGCATAAATGAAGTAATCGAGACCAATAAGATGATCTCAGACATGAATCTGGATGTTCGTACCATCACAATGGGAATCAGTCTTTTGGATTGTGTAGGCACAGATGTGGATGATACATGTACAAAGATATATAACAAAATAACAACATATGCCAAGGATCTTGTATCAACAGGCCAGGAGATATCAAGAAGATATGGTATACCAATCGTCAACAAGAGAGTTTCTGTAACACCTATAGCACTGGTTGGTGGTTCCGTATGTAAGACCACCGGAGATTTTGTAAAGATAGCAAAGGCTCTTGACAAGGCTGCAGACACCATAGGAGTCAACTTCATCGGAGGATATTCAGCGCTTGTAAATAAGGGCATGACTCCTGCTGATGAGCTTCTTATCCGTTCAATTCCTGAAGCACTCTCAAGCACAGGAAAGGTGTGCAGCTCCATAAATGTAGGTTCAACCAAAACCGGTATAGATATGGATGCAGTCAAGATTCTCGGAGAGATGATCAAAGACACTGCCGAGCTCACCAAGGAAGCAGATTCCATCGGTTGTGCAAAGCTTGTAGTATTCTGTAACGCACCTGATGACAACCCATTTATGGCCGGTGCATTCCACGGTGTTACCGAGGGAGACTGTGTCATCAATGTCGGAGTCAGCGGCCCTGGTGTTGTAAAGAAAGCCCTTGAGAAGGTAAGAGGAGAAAACTTTGAGGAACTCTGCGAGACCATCAAGAAGACAGCTTTCAAGGTAACCAGAGTTGGACAGCTCGTTGCAAAAGAGGCATCCAAGATGCTCGGCGTACCATTTGGTATAGTTGACCTGTCACTTGCCCCTACTCCTGCAGTCGGAGACAGTGTAGGTGAGATTCTCGAGGAGATCGGTCTTGAATACGCCGGAGCTCCTGGTACAACAGCAGCACTTGCGCTCCTCAACGATCAGGTTAAGAAGGGTGGAGTTATGGCTTCATCATACGTCGGAGGACTCTCCGGTGCATTCATCCCTGTATCTGAGGACCAGAGAATGATCGATGCAGTTTCCGCAGGAGCATTAACTCTTGAGAAACTTGAGGCCATGACATGTGTATGTTCAGTAGGTCTTGATATGATAGCAATTCCTGGTGATACATCACCTGCAACCATATCAGGAATTATCGCTGATGAGATGGCTCTTGGTATGATCAACCAGAAGACAACCGCTGTAAGACTTATCCCTGTTATCGGTAAGACAGTTGGAGATCAGGCTGAATTTGGCGGACTTCTCGGATACGCACCTATCATGCCTGTCAACAGATTTGCATGTGATAAGTTTGTCAACAGAGGTGGACGTATTCCAGCCCCTATCCATAGTTTCAAAAACTAATATTGGATAATGCGGTATAGGATCACAGTTCCTGATACGATATAGATATAGAGGATGCGCACTGAATACGGAAATTCCGTGCGCATCTCTTTTGCTGTAATTGAATATTTCCATTTGGAGATAATCAGATAATATGATCACAAGAAAATTATTTAAGGATATTATTTTATGAGAAGATTAGCTTTACCGGATGAAATACTGATGAAGGTTGAAAAGCCCGCCAGATATATAGGTGGAGAATACAACAGTGTTATGAAGGACAAGGATAAGGTTGATGTGCGTTTCTGCATGTGTTTTCCTGATGTATACGAGATAGGTATGTCCCATCTCGGAATTCAGATACTGTACGATATGTTCAACAGGAGAGAGGACACATGGTGTGAAAGAGTTTATTCGCCATGGCCTGATCTGGACGCGGAGATGAGAGAACATGACATCCCTCTGTTCGCGCTGGAATCCCAGGATCCTATAAAGGATTTTGATTTCCTTGGAATAACACTCCAGTACGAGATGTGTTACACCAATATTCTTCAGGTGCTTGATCTGGCTGGAATCCCACTCCGTACAAGAGACAGAAAAAAGGGAGACACACTTGTTATAGGCGGAGGCCCATGCTCATACAATCCTGAGCCTATAGCAGACTTCTTTGACATATTCTATATGGGTGAGGGCGAAGTATCATATGATGCACTTCTGGAGCTTTACAAGGTGTATAAGCACTCTGATATGACCAGGGAAGAATTTCTCATAAAGGTGTCCAACATTCCGGGATTATACGTTCCTGAGCTCTATGAAGTCACATACAAGGAAGATGGCACGATAGCTTCATTTGCTCCTAGATTTGAAGATGTGCCTGCCACGATAACCAAGACGGTCGTCATGGATCACAGCAAAGTCTCATACCCAGAGAAGCCTGTTGTGTCATTCATGAAGCTCACTCAGGACAGAGTTGTTCTTGAGATCATGCGCGGATGTATAAGAGGCTGCAGATTCTGCCAGGCTGGAATGATATACAGACCAACCAGACCTAAGGATGTCAATCTGTTAAAGGGCTATGCTGAGAAAATGCTGGCAAGTACAGGACACGAGGAGATAACCTTCAGCAGTCTGTCGTCGAGTGATTACGAGGAGCTTCCGGAGCTCACAGACTGCCTGATCGAGAAGATGGACAATGAGCATGTAAATATCTCTCTGCCATCGCTCCGTATAGACGCCTTTTCTCTGGATGTCATGAGCAAGATCCAGGATGTGAAGAAGAGTTCACTTACATTTGCCCCTGAGGCAGGAACGCAGAGACTCAGAAATGTTATAAACAAGGGTCTCACAAAGGAGAACATAATGGATGGTGCCCTGAAGGCCTTCAAAGGCGGCTGGGATAAGGTGAAGCTGTACTTCATGATGGGCCTTCCTACTGAGACATATGACGATATTGCCGGGATTGCAGACCTGTCGGAGGAGATCACTGAGCTTTTCTTTGCAAATATCCCAAGAGAAGAACGAAATGGACGTGTCATGGTCACCGCATCGGCATCATATTTTGTGCCAAAGCCATTTACTCCGTTCCAGTGGGCTCCGATGATAAGGCCTGAGGAATTTGTCAAGCGTGCATACTTTGTGAAGGACAGATTCCGCGCAGAGAAAAACCATAAGAGTCTTAAGTTCCAGTACCACGAAGCAGATATCACCATACTTGAGGGACTGCTTGCTCGAGGCGACAGGAAGCTCTGCGATGTAATATATGATGTCTATAAGGCCGGTCAGATATTTGACGCATGGACAGAGTTCTTCAAAAAAGAAAACTGGGACAACGCCATGGCAAAGCACGGTCTGGATATAGATTTCTACACATACAGGGACAGAAATGTTGATGAGATACTTCCGTGGGATTTCATTGATATAGGAGTCACAAGAAAGTTCCTTGAGAGAGAGTGGGAGAACGCCCAGAACGAAAAGGTAACCCCTAACTGCAGACAGCAGTGTTCCGGCTGTGGTGCCGCAAGATTTGGAGGAGGTGTATGTTTTGAAAATAAGAATTAAATACTCCAAGCTCGGTAACCTCAGATTTATAGGACACCTTGACGTTATGAGATATTTCCAGAAGGAGATAAGACGTGCCGGTCTGGATGTGAGCTATTCCAAGGGATATTCGCCTCACCAGATCATCTCGTTTGCCGCTCCGCTGGCCATGGGGATCACTTCTGATGGCGAATACTTTGACGGAGAATTTGAATCCGTTACAACATCCAGAGAGATGATCGACGCATTGAATGCCGTATCGGTTGATGAGATGAAGGTCACTGAGTGTGTACTTCTTCCCGATGATGCAAAGAACTCCATGTCAGTTGTGTCAGCATCGGACTATGTCATCTCATTCCTTGACAAAGCAGGAACTGAAGAACGTCATAATATACTGGACAGTGTGGAATCCTTCATGTCGCAGGATCAGATCGTCATTCTGAAAAAGACAAAGAAGAGCGAACGCGAGGAGAATATAAAACCTGGTATCATGACCTGCGAGCTGAGGGACGATCAGATATATATGCTGCTGTCAACCGGAAGTGAATACAACCTCAAGCCGGAGCTCGTCATGCAGGCTCTCTGCGCGTATGCGGATGTCAGTCACAACCAGTTCCATTATCATATTCACAGACTGGAGACGTACATGGATGGCCCTGATGGCAATATAATACCTCTATACAAGGCCGGTTCACCATTCTAAGAGTCTGCCTGACCGTATATTTGAAAGATTATAAGGGGAATATCACATGAGAAAGCTGGTAGTTACACACTACGACAACAAAATATTACAGGCTGTTATACAGGATGGCAAAGTCACAGATCTTAACCTGTCAGAGGGCAGTACAGTCCTCGGCAATATCTATGTGGGCAAGGTGGCCAACATCGTAAACAATATAAATGCCTGCTTCGTGGATTACGGTGACAGACTTCCCTGCTACTACAGTCTGGATGACAATGATATTATATACGCCGATGGCAGGGAGCACACAAAGCTCAGGATCGGCGATGAGATAGTCGTTCAGATCAGCCGTGACGCAGTCAAGACCAAGAACCCTGTTGGTTCATCGGAGCTCACCCTCCGCGGGGATTACTGTGTGGTCCACACCGGGGAACAGATCGGTGTATCGAACAAGATAAGCAGCAGAAAGCTCCGGGACGAGCTTAAGGACATCGCGCGAAATACCCTCCCGGCGGGTATAGGTTGTATCATTAGGACAAATGCTGTGGATGCGGACCCTGAACTCATAAAACGTGAACTGAATGAGCTGGGCGGTCGTCTCACACAGATCCTGAAGGCCGCAGCAACCAGAAAATGCTTTTCCTGTCTGTACCGGAATCCACCGGAATATATAGAAAACATAACTTTCATGGGAAGTAATAAGCTAGATTCACTGGTAACCGATGATGAAGAAATATTCCACGTATTTGAGGATTACATAGAGAAAAAACAGCCTGGAACAATAGACTTAACGCTTCATACCGATACAGAATGTCCGCTTACGGCAATCTACAATCTCAATAAAGAAGTGGAGGGAGCTCTAAAGGAGAGAGTATGGCTTAAGTCAGGTGCCTACCTTATAATCCAGCAGACTGAGGCCATGGTAGTTGTGGATGTGAATACAGGCAAGGCTATATCAGGCAGAGATATGGAACAGCACATGCTGAAGGTCAACACCGAGGCGGCCATCGAAACCTGCCGTCAGTTAAGACTCCGCAATCTGTCAGGGATAGTAGTCATAGACTTTATAAACATGAAGAATCCCGATGATATTCTCAGGATACGTGATACCCTGATAAGAGAGCTGGCAGACGATCCTGTACCAGCCAAATTCGTAGATATCACCAAGCTTGGACTTATAGAGCTGACCAGAAAGAAGTTAAAGAGACCGCTTCACGAAATGGTTAAGCTTTGATGAAAATAAATCAAAAAATATTGTAAAAATATATAAGAAAATTATTGACAAATAATCATCTCAATGGTAGATTATATGAGTATGCCGCACAGTTAGGTATAAGTGTGTCAACAGACACCACCAAAACTGGCGAGTTTGATTAAGGAGGTATTAACCATGTACGCAATTATAGCAACAGGCGGTAAGCAGTACAAGGTAGCTGAAGGAGACGTGATCAAGGTTGAGAAGCTCGCAGCAGAGGCTGGAAGCGAAGTAACATTTGATGATGTTATCTTAGTAAGCACTGATTCAGACGTTAAGTGTGGAGATGCAGTTGCTAATGCATCTGTAACAGCATCAGTAGTTGGTGAAGGCAAGTCTAAGAAAGTTATTGTTTACAAGTACAAGAGAAAGACTGGCTATCACAAGAAGAATGGTCACAGACAGTCATATACTAAGGTTGAGATCAAGAAGATCAACGCTTAATTGGTATTGATTGTATCGATTATAAGACATGATTGATGTAGTTATTTATCAGAACAGCAATTCGGAATATATAGGATTTAAGACAGATGGACATGCGGAATATGATGATCCTGGACAAGATATCGTCTGTAGCGCAGTTTCAGCGATCACGATAACCATCCTGAACTCTGTTGAGAAGCTTTCAGATGTGAATTTCACACTTGACTGCGATCAGGAGAGTGGACATATGGATTTCATATTCACAGAGGAGCCGGATATCAAGGCACAGACTTTGATGCAGGCGCTTGTGATCGGTATATCCGGAATCGAAGAATCCTATGGCGATTATATTTGTATGACCTTTAAGGAGGTGTAATTGACATGATGAAGATGGAACTTCAGTTTTTCGCTCATAAGAAAGGTGTAGGTTCTACAAAGAACGGCAGAGACTCAGAGTCCAAGAGACTTGGCGCTAAGAGAGCTGACGGTCAGTTCGTAAAGGCTGGTAACATCCTTTACAGACAGCGTGGAACAAAGATTCATCCAGGTCTTAACGTTGGTATCGGCGGAGATGACACACTGTTCGCTACAGCTGATGGTATCGTTAGATTTGAGAGAAAGGGTAGAGACAAGAAGCAGGTTTCTATCTATCCAGTAGTTAACGAGTAATATTGGATATATATAAGTAATACTATCAAGAGACTGGAGTAATTATTATTATTCCAGTCTTTTTTTACAGACAAAAGTGCAGATATGGGGTATACTATGAAATAGTGTGCAGATGTATCTGCAGAACTTGACACAGGTAGTTTAGACATTGAATATTCGGTATAGAATATCTGACATAGAAAGGCGGTATATTATGTTTGCCGATAGAGCCAGAATATATGTGAGATCAGGCAAGGGCGGTGACGGACATGTATCCTTCAGAAGAGAGAAATATGTTCCAAACGGCGGTCCTGACGGCGGTGACGGAGGTAATGGCGGTGACGTTATCTTTGTTGTCGACGAGGGAATGAACACGCTCACTAACTATAGACATGTGACAAAATACAAAGCCGGAGACGGTGAAGAGGGCGGCAAGAAGAACTGCCATGGCAGCAATGGTGCCGATATCGTGCTCAAGGTTCCACCTGGAACTGTTGTCAAAGATTCAGAGACAGGTAAGGTTATTCTCGATATGGCCTACAAGAAGGAACCTGTTGTTTTCCTTAAAGGAGGCCGTGGTGGCCGTGGCAACAGAACATATGTAACTTCGACCATGCAGGCGCCAAAGTATGCACAGCCTGGTCAGCCAGCCAAGGAGCTTACAGTAGATCTTGAACTCAAGTGTATAGCTGACGTAGGACTTGTCGGATACCCAAGTGTAGGTAAATCAACCTTCCTTGCAAGAGTTACGAATGCCCGTCCTAAGATCGCGGCATATCATTTTACCACTTTAGTTCCGAACCTGGGTGTGGTGGATCTCGGGGATAAGAACGGCTTCGTGATCGCAGACATTCCAGGCATAATTGAAGGTGCGTCAGAAGGAACAGGTCTTGGACTTCAGTTCTTAAGACATATAGAGCGTACAAAGGTTATAATCCACATCGTGGATGCAGCCTCGGTGGATGGAAGAGATCCGATCAATGATATCCACGTAATCAATGAAGAGCTCAAGAAGTACAATAAAGACATCGAGAACCGTCCACAGGTTATAGCAGCCAACAAGGTCGATCTTCTGGATGATATGGGCTATGAGACTGTCATAGAGATGCTTAAGGAGGAATTCCCGGAGGATGAAGGATATAAGATATTCCCTATATCTGCAGTATCAGGAAAGGGTATCAATGAACTTCTCTGGTATGTCAATGACCTTGTAAAGCAGTCTCCAAGGGAGATCATCGAATTTGAACCTGAGATAGATCTGTCCATGCAGGATGATCCTGAGCTTCCATTTGAAGTCAGAAAGTCAGACGAGGAGGAGGGTGTATATATCGTCGAGGGTCCACGAATCGAGAAGATGCTCGGATATACGAACCTTGAATCTGAGAAGGGCTTTGATTTCTTCCAGAAGTTCCTCAGAGACAATGGAATACTTGCACAGCTTGAGGAGCTTGGCTGTGTAGACGGAGATACTGTAAGAATGTATTTCCTTGAATTTGATTATTATAAGTAAAGGAATAAACACGTATGAATAGCAAACAGAGAGCATATTTAAAGGGGCTGGCACAGACCATCCAGCCTATACTCAACATAGGCAAATCATCACTCACACCTGAGTTCACAGAATCTGTTGCAGAGGCTCTTGAGGCGAGAGAACTAATCAAGATCTCTGTTCTCAAGAACTGTCTTGACGATCCTCGTGAGATAGCAGCTATGCTCGGTGAGAGAACCCACTCACAGGTAGTTCAGGTGATCGGCAGAAAGATCGTTCTGTACAAGGAGTCAAAGGAACATAAGAAGATTGAACTTCCATAGGGGGAATACGCCATGCTGGCACAAAAAGCAGGACATGTAGGTATACTCGGCGGAACATTCAATCCTATACACTATGGACATATAGAGCTTGGCGTACAGGCATTGGAACAGTTTAGACTGGATAAAGTGCTTGTGATGCCCAACAATAAGCCTGGTTATAAAGATATTTCCAACGAAGTTACAACAGATCACCGGGTCAACATGATAAAACTTGCCATAGATGGCATAAAAGGGTTGGAGTATTCTGATTTTGAGCTCAGACGTCCCGGGATCACATACACCTCAGATACGCTTGAGGCCCTTCATGAGTTATATCCTGACGTTCACTGGTATTTTATCATGGGCGGGGATTCCATTATGTATTTTGACCACTGGCACAGACCTGACATCATATCAAGGCATGCAACGCTGCTTGTCACAACAAGAAGTGGAGCTTCTGAGGATATGATCAACGACAAGATAGCAAGCCTGCACAGTCTGTTTCCGGCTTCTGATATCCGCCGGGAATACATCCACCAGCACGATATATCCTCAAGTGATATAAGAGCTGCTGTGCGGTCAGGAGAAGATATCAGGGATATGGTTCCCGATAGCGTGATAACATATATCAGGGACAATGGTCTATATCACGTTTGATCTGGCAGGTATAACAACATATATTGAATATTACTTATACTTGAACATTTGCAACAGATAGGAGATAAGATGAACAGATTTGAGATGCGTGAGCGCCTTGAAAACAAGCTCACAAAGAAAAGATTTGAACATTCACTTGGTGTGGAATATGTATCAGGCTGCCTGGCCATGGTTCACGGAGCAGATGTGAACAAAGCTTTGACTGCCGGACTTCTACATGACTGCGCCAAATGTCTGCCTGCAGACGAGAAGATAGCAAGATGCCAAAAACACGGACTTCCAATAAGCCAGGTCGAATTTGCTAACCCTGAGCTTTTACACGCAAAGCTGGGAGCATATTACGCAAGAGAAAAATACGGAGTTGACGATGAGGACATCCGATCGGCTATAGAATTCCATACCACTGGAAGACCGGCTATGTCGCTTCTGGAAAAGATTGTTTTTGTGGCTGACTATATAGAGCCGAACCGTAAGCCTTTGCCGGAGATAGATGAAATAAGAAATGAGGCATTCTCCGATATTGACGCTTCGGTGGCCCACATATTAAAGAATACTTTAACTTATCTGGACAGTGGCAGCTGTGGAGACACGGACGAAATGTCTGTCCGGACATATAAATATTATACATCATTGAACAGTGAGGACTAATATGGCAGATTCCAGAGAGATGCTCAAGATAGCATGTGCTGCTCTTGAGGATAAAAAAGCATTTGACATTAAGATCATAGACATAAGCAGAATTTCAACCTTATGTGATTATATAGTGATAGCTGACGGAACAAATAAAAAACAGGTTCAGGCACTCAGCGATAATGTTGAGGACAATATGCACGAAGCTGGATATTCCCACAAGGGAGTGGAGGGATATTCTGAAGGTGGATGGATTTTGCTGGATTATTATGATATAATAATCCATATATTTTCTGAAGAATCAAGAAGATTCTATAACATAGAGAAGATATGGAGTGACGGAGATATTGTATCTCTGGACAGCATATAAGATATTCAGTTTAAAATAAGATTGGGTTGCAAGTAAGAATTTGGGGATTAAAACATGGAGAGTAACAGGCTATTAAGCGACAATTATATCAAGATCAATCATATTGCCTCCAAATGTATGAGGCTTTTTGCTATATTGATACTTTTGTACTGGGTATTTACATATATTGGAGGGCAGTGCAATATAGTGCTCCTGTGTTCCTGCATGGGAGTATGCTGTATTCTGACCCTTATACCTACGATTTTTATTGATCTACTTAAGAACAATGAGGGCAAATGTATAAAATATGTGGTAATTGCATTGGCTGTACTCATATGCTCCATACTCAATACAACTTTATCGTACACAGCTATGATCGTCTGGATATTTCCTATGCTTGTAGCTTCCCTTTATTATAACAAGACAATGGTTCTCTATACTGCGCTTTTATCTACAGTCGGTGTATTCGCTGCAGATATAGTCAATTACAGATTATGTGATCTTGTTATTCCACCCGCACATGATGATTTTGCTGACAATATGATACTGGTCATAGCGCCATGTGTTATAGCCATTTTTATCATGTCATTTGTATCATATTTCATAGTATCAAGAAACTCAACAATGCTCAATAATGTTATAGACCATGCTGAAGAGGTCAAGACTAATCAGAAGGAACTCATATATGCGTTTGCCGAGCTCTCTGAGAGCAAGTCAAAATCAACAGGTGAGCACATCAAGAGAGTTGCAAAATACATGGAGGTTCTTGGAAAGGCATCCGGTTTTGATGACGATTATGTTGACATGCTTTCAACCGCAGCCATGATGCACGATATCGGCAAACTGATGATCAGCGAAGAAATACTCAACAAACCTTCCCGTCTTACAGATGAGGAGTTCGCCATTATGAAGAGTCATGTATTATATGGCGACGCACTTCTCTCAAAATGTCCGGGACAGATCCTTCAGATTGCAAGAACGATCGCCAAGGAACATCATGAGAAGTGGGATGGCTCTGGATATCTGCATATGAAGGGAGAAGAGATCGCATATATCAGTAGGCTTATGGCTGTATGTGATGTATTCGATGCCCTTACATCAGCAAGATACTACAAGAAAGGCTGGTCTATGGAGGAGGCTTATACCGAGATAGTAAGCCAGAGTGGTAAACAGTTTGATCCAAAGGTGGTATTATTATTCCAGGCTCATTTCAAGGAATTCAAACAGATAGCAGAACAGAATGCTGATAAGCACATATACTAAAATGTGATTACTTAAAAATAGGCTAAATATACATTAAGCTAATAGGCTAAAAAACTGCTTTATGGTTTTTTAGCCTATTTTTGTTGGATTTAGACTTGAAATAAGCTAATTAATTGGTATAATGTAATTAACAAGTTGATATAAATTAACTATTTTTGAAGTTAATTTACTTTTAATAAGCCCCCTCTTAAAAAATATGACATAAATTGATCCCCAGGTCATATACGTAAATGTTGCTGACGTATGTTGACCTGGGGATCTCTTTCTTAATGGATTTATTATATTATATTGTAATTACATCTGCCTAAATAATCCGATAACCTTTCCGAGTATATCGCAGTGGCCTACGATAATTGGATCCATATAATCATTCTCCGGCTGAAGTCTTATATGACCATTCTCCTTAAAATATCTCTTTACTGTAGCCCCGTCATCGATAAGTGCAACCACAATATCACGATTGGAAGCAGAAGAGCATTGTTCAACAATAAGGAGATCACCATCGTTGATTCCGATGTTGATCATACTTTCGCCCTTAACGCGAAGCATGAATGTCTGATTATTGGTGTTATGTAAATATTCCGGTGGAATAGGAAAATAATCCATAATATTCTGTGTGGCAAGGATAGGAAATCCCGCTGCAACCTGTCCAACAACAGGTATATTAATAACCTCACGCCTTGACAATGCAAAATCATCATCTATTATCTCTATAGCCCTTGGTTTTGTTGGATCACGCCTTATATATCCGTTCTCCTCAAGAGATGCGAGATGAGCATGTACTGATGATGTAGACTTGAGTCCAACAGCCTTGCAGATCTCTCTTACTGAAGGTGGATAGCCCTTCTTAAGCTGTTCTTCCTTGATATATTCCAAAATCTCTGTCTGTTTATCAGATATCTTTCCTTTTCCCATGTATATTGAACCTCCACAAATAAATTCTATTTAACATAATCTGTTATATACAAAATATGATAGCACATATGTTCTGATATTGCAAACGAATGTTCTGTTTTAATTTTGCTTTGTTTTGAATATTCTTGACCGGATCTATTCTTTCGTGGGAATAAAAATGGACACTTGATAGTGCATAATATAGGAGTATTAAGGATTCAGAGTTACAATACGAACTGCAGTCGTACAAGTGTTCGAAAATCACTTGACAACAAAACATCTGTTCGATATAATACGAACATAGTAACAAACATACGTTCAGGAGGGATAGAGATGAATAGATTATTTAATTTCATTAGCAATAAAAAGGTGACAATAATTGTAGCCATAATCATAGCAGCAGTATTATATGTTTCGATCACACACATGGATGCATCCGAAGCTGATGCCACCAATGCCAGCACCAAGTATTACACATGTATATCCGTTGAGTCTGGCGATTCACTTTGGGATATAGCTCAGAAGTATATGACTGATGAATATACATCAACCCAGGATTATATCGATGAAGTTGTATCGATCAACAATCTGAACAACGATTCATCGATAGTAGCCGGAACCAACCTGGTAATACCATATTATGAAGTGACTGATCTCAATTAAACAAGGAATTAGATGTTCTTGATCAACGCATATAGATTCTATTAAATGATAGATTCTATATGCGTTTTCTGTTTAGATTTTTGCTTAGAGTGTCGTAAGAATCAGTGAAAGCAGTGCAGTTGGAATGTATTTTAGTCTATATGTTTCTATTCGCTAAACTCAGGTTTTACGAAAAAATATAGCATATTATATTAGATTATGCTATAATCCATTTAGTCATATACATGAATATGCCCACAAATTAACATATATCAGGAGGTTTCAAATATAACGATGCCAGCCAAGCCATACAACAAACAGGTCGATGAGAATAATATATTATTGCTCAGAGATATTCTTTCCGAGTTACCACAATACGCAACGATCGCTTTTCGTGGAATTGAGAATACTACATCCACAAGAACACGCCTTGGTTACGCCAGGGATATAAAAACATTCTACGAGTATTTATGTGAAAATAACCCATTCTTTCGTGATAAAACTCCACTTGATATTACTACTGAGGATCTCAGCAGACTTGAGGCCGAGGACATCGAGGAGTTCCTGCATGCCATGAAGCTTTACACTAAAAACGGACGTACATACACCAACGGTGAACAGGCGTTAAAACGCAAATTATCTGCACTCCGGGTATTTTTTGCATACCTGTATAAAAACGACCGTATAAGCTCAAACGCTGCAGAAAAGGTCGACATGCCAAAGATACACGATAAGAAAATTATACGAATGGAGCCAAACGAGGTTGCAGATTTTCTTGATAATGTTGAGTATGGCAGCGGCCTGACTGAACGCCAGAAAAAATATCATGAGAAAAATAAAGTCCGTGACCTAGCGCTTTTATCACTTATGCTCAGCACCGGCATGCGTGTATCCGAATGCGTTGGAATTGATATACGTGACGTTGATTTCGATAATATGCGGATTAAGATCGTTCGAAAAGGTGGCAAGGAGGCATACGTATACTTCAGTGATGAGGCAAGTGAAGCTTTGCTTGAATATCTTGATGAAAGGAAAAAACTGATACCGGAAAAAGGCCATGAGGATGCGTTATTTCTGTCCGGTCAATTAAAAAGAATATCTGTCAGATCAGTTGAGAATATTGTAAAAAAATACTCTCTTACCTCCGTTCCTTTAAAGCATATAACACCTCACAAACTCAGGAGTACGTTTGGCACTGAGCTTTATAGGGCTACAGACGACATATACCTGGTGGCGGACGTATTAGGCCACTCGGATGTAAATACAACAAGAAAACACTACGCTGATATGGATGAGGACAGAAAACGTCGTTTCAGGAACGAAGTACAGCTTCGTGAAAAACGCACAATTAAACCATAATAATATTATGTTAACTTAAGGAGTATTTTTATGAAATCACAAAAGCTTTTATCATATACAAGACGAGCTATAAATGATTACGATATGATCAGTCCCGGTGACAAGATAGCCATAGGAATATCCGGAGGCAAAGACAGTCTGACACTTTTATATGCAATGTCCAAACTGAAAAAGTTTTATCCCATACCATTTGAAATTGAAGCTATAACCGTAGATCTAGGATTTAAGGATTTTGACACGTCCAGACTTAAGGAATATTGCGAGTCACTTGGAGTCAATTACACGGTTTGCAAAACTCATATAGGCGAGATCGTTTTCGATTACAGGAAGGAACCTAATCCATGTTCACTCTGCAGCCGTATGCGTAAAGGAGCCTTCAATGATTGTGCTGCAGAACTTGGCTGCAACAAGATCGCATATGCCCATCACAAGGATGACGTTATAGACAGCTTCCTGATGTCCATGCTGTATGAGGGGCGCATTCACACCTTCTCTCCTGTCACTCATCTGGAGAAATCAGGTGTCACACTCATAAGACCTCTTTTATACGTCCTGGAAGGCGAAATAAGAGCATTTGCACGCGCCAACGATCTTCCAGTCTGCAAGAACCCTTGTCCCGCTGACGGCGTCACAAAACGTCAGGAAAGCAAAGACATTATAGACGAACTCAAAGTACGCGTGCCTGATGTAAAAGATCGTATATTTTCCTCCATCGAGGGTGCCGGAATAGACGGATGGTCAAGGCACTGATTAATAGCTTATGGATATAAAAAATGAATCCAATCACAAAACAAAAATGACAGTAAGCGTTTAACAAACAACCTACTGTCATTTTTTATATACAAGATTTTATAATAACATTATTATGATGATATATTACAATTTTCAATAATAATCATGACTGAGATCAATAATTATTTACAATGTCATATAACAGATCTATCGTCTTATCTATGCCGTACTTCGAAGTATTGATACATATGTCGTATCCCTTCATCTCGCCCCATCTCTTGGATGTATAATAGTTGTAATATGAAGCTCTGGCCTTGTCTTCCTTCTTGATCATATCCTTGGCCTTCGATTCACTTATGTTGTACTTCTTGGCGATTCTGGCTGTTCTGTCATCCATGTCTGCATACAGGAATATATTCACCACGTTGTCCAGATCCCTGAGTGCGTAATCAGCACATCTGCCGACAAATACACATGAACCATCTTTCTCTGCAAGATTCTTGATGGTGTCAAATGCCGCAAGGAAAACTTTGTGGTTGAGAGGAAGCTCTGTTGAACTGCCAAATCCCAGTGAATATGGATCCATCACCAGTGAGTAAAGAAAGCTATTCGTAGGCTTTTCGTCAAAGCTGTCAAAAATCTCTTCACATATTCCACTGTTCTTTGCTGCCTCTTTAAGTAACTCCTTGTCGTAAAATGGTATGTTCATCTTTTCTGCAAGAGCTTCTCCGATCTGCTTGCCTCCACTTCCGAACTGTCTACCTATAGTAATAATCTTCTTCTCTGCCATAGTAACCACTCCCATCTTCTCGTATTCTCCATGTAAAAAATATCAAAATATATTACTTATGTACAAAATACTTAAATTCCTATATGGGTTATTATAACATTTATACAATAAACTGTAAATAAAAAAGTATAGACAATTGCACGTAATTTGTGACAATTGTCTATACTCGTTTGTTACATTATATTAATTTAACAGTTTTAACTTCTTTATAAGATCTTCAAAATATTCCGGCAGATCAGCCTTGAACTCAACGTATTCCCCGGTTGAGGGATGTTCAAAACCGAGAATACCAGCATGCAGCGTCTGTCCCTGCAGCTTAAACGGACATTTCTTCGGTCCATAAACTTCATCCCCAAGTATGGGATGTCCAATGGATGCCATATGAACTCGGATCTGATGTGTCCTGCCGGTCTCAAGCTGACACTCAATAAAGGTATACTTTCCTCCAAAACGCTCCAGAACCCTGTAATGTGTGACGGCATGTCTGCCATTTCTGGTATTGATCGCCATCTTCTTCCGATCCTTAGGACTTCTTCCGATCGGCGCATCCACAGTACCATCATCCTGTGCGATATTTCCATGGACTATGGCATAATACTTTCTGGTTATACTATGCTCGTGAAGCTGCTCAGACAATGATCTATGGGCATTATCGTTCTTACACACCACAAGTACACCTGTTGTATCCATATCTATCCTGTGAACGATTCCCGGCCTGAATTCTCCATTTATACCGGAAAGGGAATCCTTAAAATGGTACATCAGTCCGTTGACCAGAGTCCCACTGTAGTGTCCCGGTGCCGGATGAACCACCATTCCCTTTGGTTTATTCACAAGTATCACGTCATCATCCTCATATATGATGTCGAGCGGTATATTCTCAGGCTCAATGTCAATGCTGACCGGATCCGGCACAGATATATCAAAAATATCTCCGGTACGTACACTGTAGCTCGGCTTTGAAGCCTTACCGTTGACCTGAATATATCCGTCATCAAATAACTTCTTTATGAAAGATCTCGAATAATCGCTGAAATACACGCTGAGAACCTTGTCTATTCTTTTCCCTGCCCAGTCGCCGCTGGCTTCGATGTTATATTCTTCCATATACTATTCCTGTCCATCTGTCTGTTTTTGGTGTATGATCTCTGAGAGCTCATCATCCTTATACTTGAACAGCACCAGAATAACTATAACAATAAAACTGCATGTGACAAATATATCTGCGACATTGAATACCGGGAAGTTAATAAGGCAGAAGTCAAACATGTCAACCACATATCCACGGACAACTCTGTCGATCATATTGCCAACAGCTCCCGATATGAGAAATACCAGTGATATCCTGAGCGGTGTATATTTCTTTTCCTGATTGCCTGCAAGCCTGATGTATACATATATAGCCGCAAGCAGGATAAAAAATGTTATCGCAAGCAGGAAAACGATCTTACCTGAGAAACTTCCCCAGGCCGCACCTCTGTTCTGAACATAGTTGAGCTGGAAAACTCCATCGATTATTTTCCTTGTCTGTCCAACCTGAAAGTTGGTTGATATGAGATGTTTCACCAGTTGATCTAAAGCTGTAAGAATAATAATGGCAAATATAGCCATCGGTATTCTCTTTTTCATAATATCCGTTCCTCCTTTGAACATCAATGCCACTCAAATGCCTTTTTCATATCATCAGGAACGACATTGGTATTGATATATGCATCGCCAATAGTGTGAAGAAGGATAAATTTTATCTTGTCCCCAACCATCTTCTTATCGTTCTTAGTGTACTCTATGACAGCATCTGCATCGACAGGGTAGTCCTTGAGAGTAGGGAAACCAAACATATCAAATGCATGTATGATCTTATGAAGCTCGTCCTCTGTGATGTCACCCCTATTGTATGAGATAACAGACGCAAGGCAGCATCCGATGCCGACACATGCCCCATGACTCAGCTTAAGGTCGAGGTATCTCTCTATGGCATGTCCAAGAGTATGTCCAAAATTGAGCAGAGCTCTGTCGCCCTTCTCCGTAGGATCGTTCTCCACAACAACTCTCTTGATGTTGCAGCTCACCCTGATCATCTCCATCAGGACATCCTTATCCCTTGCAAGTATTCTGTCGTGGTTTTCTATAAGCCAGTCAAAATATGCAGAATCCTTTATGAGTCCATGTTTTATGATCTCACCCATTCCCGAAATAAACTGCTCATCGGATAACGTGGTGAGTGTTGACACATTGATATACACAAGCTTTGGCATGTGAAAGGCTCCGACCATGTTCTTATATGAATCAAAGTCAACGCCTGTCTTTCCACCAATACTGCTGTCCACCTGTGCCAGAAGACTTGTAGGTATCTGTACAAAGTCTATGCCTCTGAGATACGTTGCAGCAGTAAATCCGGTTATATCGCCCGTCACGCCGCCTCCAAGAGCCACCAGAAGATCTTTTCTGTCAAACTTTGCAAGAATAAGCTTCTCGTAGATCATCTTTACTGTATCAAGATTCTTCTGAGACTCACCGGCCTCAAATATAATAGATATCAATTCTTTGCATTTTCCATCAAGCTGATTCCTGATCTCATCGAGATAAAGAGGCGCAACATTACTCTCTGTAACGATACATACCCTTCTATCAGCAATTCCCTGTCCGGCTAAAAGCTCAGGCAGGGAATTAAAATCGTTTGCAAAGAAAATGTCATAGATTGGTTCATCATTCAGATGAACTGTGAGTGCATTACACATATAAACATTCTCCATTAGTATAAAATATATTGTTAGTTTCCAAATGGATTAACAAATGACTTACCGCCAAGATTCTTTGTGTATACAGACGAATCACTTGTAACACTTCCGCCACCGGCACCGCCAAGTGTTGAATCACCCATGGCTGAGCCGCCTCCTGATCCGAGAGTTGATTCCTCGCGGCCCTGTGGATCGCCGTCATAGGAGTTCATAAACGAATTCATAGCTGCGCTCTGTGTCGACTGTGAATAAGAAGCATTTGAACTGCCCTCGCTTAATACATCGTCGAAATTAAGTCCCATCTCCTCATTGATAGGATTCTGGGCAAGGTAATTCATATGGGCTTCCATCAGAGCCTTGAATGCACATACATAGTCCTTGTACTGCTGTTTTATTCCATCAATACTTCCCTCTATGCGCTCAAGCTCCTCCCTGGCCTCCTGCACTATATTATTAGCCTTGATCTTGGCATCATTCTCTATCAGTCTCGCCTTATCAGTGGCGTTCTTTGTAGACTCCTCAGCATTCTTCTCTGCTAGCATGAGAGATTTCTGGAGCTTTGACTCGGTTGTTCTGTAATGTACTAAACTGTCAGTCAGAGTTTTCACCTGATTGGTAAGATCTGCATTGGACTTATACAGTTCTGTGTAGCTGAGCACAACTATGTCAAAAAATGCATCTACATCTTTTCGCGCATATCCCATTCCATGCGTGAACTTCTTCTGTTGTAAATCAACTGGTGTAAGCATATGTAATCCCCCGTAAAAACATATATTAATAAGTTGCCTTACTTGAAAGAGTTTCCCCCTGAAGAGATCCTCCAGCCAATTCCTCTCTTAAATCACCAGATACGTAGGTTCCATTAGGTGTGGCAAGGAATATGTTGCCCGAAATAGCCTGAAACAGACCATCCACAGCATAACTTGCTCCTCCAATGAAATCCGCTATTCTCTGTGCAGTTGGAAGATCAAGATCCTCCATGTTTATTACGATTATCTGTCCTCGATTGAGATGATCGATTATCATCTGCGCATCGTCAAACTCGTCCGGCTTGATAACAAATACTTCACTGTCATCCATTGCTCTGGATCTGCTGTTGATTGATACGAGCTTTCCATTACCTGCTCCTGACTGCTGACCATGAGAAGATCTTGCAGCTTTTGATCTGGCCGATCCATTGTCAGATGATGCAGAACCTTTGTACTTATTAAAGGACTTGAGCGGTGAAGCCTTCACTCTGGACTCTGTCTGAGGCGCATCGTAATCATCCTCATCATCGTACTCATCGTCTAAGCGATCGTCCATATCGTCTTCATCTTCATAGTCATCTTCATCTTCATCAAACAAATCATCATCAAAGTCATCGTCGCTTGAATCACTTAATTTGAAATAATCAAGAAAACTTTTCTTTGTATTTCCCTTTGCCATGATTGTTCTCCTTTAAATATTATAATTTCTGGCACCGAATATTCCCGTGCCAACTCTAACCAACGTTGCACCTTCTTCAACTGCAACTTCATAGTCGTTTGTCATACCCATCGACAAGACGCTCATATCGATATTATCAATGCTTTTAGATTGTATGTCAAGTGATAAATCTTTCAATTTGCGGAAATAGACCCTGTTGTCCTCGGGATCATCCACAAATGGAGCGATAGTCATAAGACCCTTAACCCTGATATGAGGGAAATCTTTTATCTCCTGGATAAGCGGAAGTACCTCGTCGCATGACAGTCCAAATTTTGTTTCTTCCTGTGCAACATTTACCTCAATGAGAATATTGACTGTGACATCATGCTTTGCAGCCTCCTTCTCAATGGTTTTGGCAAGATTTAACGAATCAACGGAGTGTATCATACACACCTTATCTACAATGTATTTTACCTTGTTCGTCTGCAGGTGACCTATCATATGCCAGTTTACAGGTCTTGAGACATTCTCGTATTTGTCCACAAGCTCCTGAACCTTATTCTCACCAAAATCAACGGCATCCGTATCACTGAGCAATTCCTCTATATCTGACAAAGGCTTTGTCTTGCTAACGGCGATCAGAGTGACATCCTCCGGTGATCTGCCGGCCTTTTCACATGCCCTGACTATGTTCTCTTTTACTTTTTCGTAATTTTCTTTAAGCATATTATCATCTCCTGTGTCTGTACTATTGATATATAAGCTCTCCCTCTTTCATGGAATGTCCGTCCAGTAATATTCTGTCATATCTGGATATTCCATATGAAAGATCCGGCTTGATGATCGAGTAATCATCGCCCGATACGATAACCTCTATTCTTCTGAATTCCGCAGTTCCTCTTGATACACACAGAACACCATCCATCGTATACTTGGCGGCTGTGGCAACGGAAAATGTCTCCTTGGAATTATTCTTCTGCAGTACCGCATCGGAATCTATACTTGACGGATCAACATAACAGAATCTCTTGTCGGTAAAATATATTATCGGTGATATCTGTTTTATTGAAGTGCTTCCCGAATTGCCATATGTTACCTGATTAAAATGAGTCAGATCTGAATCACCACTGCCTCCTGTCAGGTAATCCACAGGTATCATATATACATCCTTTGTTATTACGGATGAAGCCGGTATCTTCAGACCACTGGATTCCTCGAACATGAAGTTGATGTCCAGAAATCTTTCATTTACATACTGCGCGATATATTTGTTGAATGATACCACTATATAATAATGACCATCTTTTTCGATCTTATCGTATGTCGATCTGATCTTTCTGCTCGAATTATTGATGGTAAATGAAGCGTATTCATTCTGTGTAACCTTCTCAAATTCATCCTTGCTGAGCGATATGGCAATATTCCATTCCTCATCGTTGATAAGCTTACATACAGCGCTGCCCGCAGAAACCTGGCCATCTGACTTGAGTGACTGTTTTGTATACACAGTTTTATCAAAAAGCTCAGGTGTCAGATTCTTCACATCGACGCTCTCATATCCATCCTGATAGTATGTGACAAGTCCGCTGAATGGCGCCTTCTGGGCATCAAGTGAAAATGATGAAGAACCATTGCTGACCTGCTCAAGAGCAAGCTCCTCATAGAGCTCTAAAAGCTTGTTGTCGATGCTTGTCTTGAAATTATATACATTACCAAAATTGGATGCCGAAAATCCATTTTTGAACATCTTTATCTGATTGTTCAGACTTGTGTAATCTGCGCTCGTGAGAAGTGCTGAACCATTCTCCTGCATGTCGCTCATTGCTGCCTGCATGGAGCCCGAGCTGTCAATGGCATATATATTTGCACCCTTGGATACCTTCTCGCCATCTCTTATATAGTAGCATGGTGTTCCCGTCGCCGAGGCGGTTATGACAGTCTCACTTCTTACCGCAAGCCCTGTAGCCGTGAAATCAGTATCGTACGTACTCTGCTCAACCGTGAATATTATCGGATCAGAATCATTAACATACGCAACGACCCTGATGAGTATATATATGAATACGAGTGCAAAAAGGAATGTTCCAAAGCCCGGCATTTTAAGCTTTGGAAGTTCGATCTTTGTCTTTTGTTTTTTTCGTTTTATTGTCGCCATAATATGTCTCCCGTAATTTACTCTGGCACAGAAAATGGCTGGCAACATACATATGCCAACCACATTCTATCTGAAATATAAGGCGGCATCCAGCTTATAATGCCGCAATAACGCAGTCCTTGAAATCCTCTGGTACGTCATTGACATCTGTTGCCAGACAGATCACTATATCAACATTGAACATATCGGATATGTTCTTTATCTCGTCCAATGCCTCAACGATATGTGACTCTCCAACGTATGCAACCGTCTTAAAATTATCTATATAAATCTTCTCAATATCACTGTTCTGGGAGATTATTCCTCGCACGAATCCGGTGAACGAATCCAGCTTGCTAATTCCATAGCTTGTACAGTTGATCATCTTGACTCTGTTGCTGAGCTCATAGAGATGCTTGTTGTTATTATCAAGAAATACTACCGTACCGGAAACAACCTTTACTTCATTGTTGACCTTATCTATCAGTGCCTTTGTCTTTCCCTTACCCTTATCTCCTGCAATAATGTGAATCATTTTTCATGCCTCCTGAATCTTGATGTAAAATTTATACAAATAATGTCCGTATCATATATGTCAGATACACACATCACTTTGCCTTATTTATAAGTTCAGTCATGGCGCTGTACAGTGCCTCTTTTCCATCTGCTCCGGCTACAAGAGCAATATACTCTTCACCGGTGGAATCGTTCTTAAGCTCCATGATAAGACAGTTGAGTGCCTCCTCTGTGGTTCCGGTCTTCCACGAACCTATCGAGTATCCATCTGGAAAATTTACCTCACCAGTTAAGAATTCATTTGTCGGCTCTATGGTTACCACCTGTTCATTGCCATCTGCATCCGTGTATGTGAAATCATATGTATCAAGTGAATCTATCACATACGCAAGGTCATGCTTTGAAAATTCCTTTATTATAAGATACAGATCATACGCTGTAGTGTAATGGTCATCGTCGTGAAGTCCATGACAGTTGACAAAGTGGGTATTTGTCGCACCGATCTCCTTCGCCTTTTCATTCATCATGTCACAAAATGCTGATTCGCTGCCGGCTATCAGCTCTGCAAGTATAACACCACAGTCATTATATGATGTTATCATGAGACCGTACAGCAGGTTCTTGACCGTCAGGCTGCAGCCTCCGACCAGGTCACTGGCCATGGCATCCCAATCGTCAAATGTTACCTTTCTGTTGAGAGTTACCACATCGTCAAGGGATATATCTCCCTTTTCTATGCTCTCCATAACGAGTATACCTGTCATGATCTTGGTCATACTTGCCGGATATATCTTTCCATGTACATTATGAGCCACTATGGTATCCTTGGTCGTCTCATCGACAAGCATAGCGGCATAACATCCGTTGTAGTTTGCGGCATCTATCTCCTCGCCCTGTGCTATCACAGCGTTATCGTATGCCATTCCGAGCTCCCCATACACCGGAAGATCAGGCAACACACCTATGTCGAGCTGTTTTCCAGCTTTGTAGGTCTTGCTTCCGCAGCCGGTCAGAAGGACCATCGACAACACAAGTATCAAAGAGATACTTCTTCGCATGTATTTTCCTATTCTGCTTTGATTAAACATAATATAACCTCCGAAATATATTCAACAGCCTGATAACGGTGCTGAAATATATTTACTTGTAGAATTCACGCCAGTCAAGATCTCCTCTGTCAAGTGCCAGTATAAGAAGCTCGGCAGTTGCCAGATTAGTCGCAAGCGGAATATTATGTGTATCACACAATGTAAATATGTTGTTTATATCAGGTTCATGATTCTTTGGATGAAGCGGATCTCTCAGAAAGATGACCATATCGATGTCATTGTTCTCTATCTGTGATCCGAGCTGCTGCTCACCGCCAAGATGTCCTGCAATATATTTGTGAACTGTAAGATTGGTAACCTCCTCAATAAGTCTTCCGGTAGTTCCTGTTGCGTAAAGCTCATGCTTATTAAGAATTCCTCTATATGCTATACAGAAGTTCTGCATCAGTTTTTTCTTAGCATCATGTGCTATCAAACCAATATTCATGAAAATCCTCCTAATACTTTTTCTTTTGCAAATTTATATTGAGAACCATGCCCATTCCGGCACACAAACTGACGAGTGAACTCAGTCCGTAACTTATGAATGGCAAAGGTAATCCCGTGTTCGGAAGTATGGATGTGGCAACACCAATATTGATAAATGACTGGATGCTGACCAGTGCTGCCATACCTGTTGCTATATACATTCCCTTTTTATCACCGGAACGCCTAGCAACCCTAATACATTGTAACACTATGAGCAGTAAAATTGCAATAATAATAACACTTCCGATGAAACCTAATTCTTCTCCCACTGCCGAGAATATAAAGTCTGTCTGCTGCTCAGATATGAGATTTGTATCTTTTACGGTTGCCACATCAGAGCTGTTGATCCCCTTACCGGTCAACTGTCCCGATCCTATGGCCATGATCGAGTTGTTCTGCTGATCCTGGGTGGATCCGCCTCCATACATATGTCCAAGTATACGCTGTCTCTGATATCCGTTCAGAAACTGAGGCAGGTTGTCCTGCTGGATATACCAGAAGAAGCCTCCAAAGAATGGTATGAGTATCAGTACCGCAATACCTATTATCTTGAGTGAGAGCCCCGCTATAAATATGACTATAAACAATGTTGCACATATACATATCGTGGTTGAAAGATCCGGCTCGGCAAATATAAGTCCGATCGGTATTGCAAGGAAAGCTGCAAGCTTCAGCAGCGTCTTTGCCGTGTTCAGATCATCCGCATGTTTTTCAAGAAAAACAGCCGTGCAGATTATCAGTATTATCTTGGCAAACTCCGATGGCTGTATGGTAAATGAATCGGATATCTGGAACCATCTGCTGGCTCCATGGGAATCCGCACCTGATCCTACCACCAGTACAAGTCCCAGCAGCACTATATTTGCAGCGTATAGTACCATATAGTATTTGCATATGAAATTATAGTCTATGAGTGATACTATTATCATTCCCAGTATACACACCCCGGCACCGATCAACTGCTTTGTGAGTTTTGTCTCATCTACGCTCACTATGATCACAGTACCCATGGCCATGGCTGCTATTATCAGGAAAAACAATTTGAAATTGTAATCCAGTATACTGTATTTTTTTTGATTCTGATCAAGACTGAATTGTTTTAAGTTCAGTTGATCCTTCTTGAATAAGTTCATAATTCACTGATCCTCGTCCTGTTGTTCTGTATGTATATTCGTTATCCTTCTTCTCTGTATCCACGCTTAACAATGGAATATATGCCACTAGCATACGCTCCTTGACCTGGATATCGATATCTGATTCCTTTACATTGATGTATCTGTCTATCTCCTGCTTTATGGTATGCTTCATATCGTCCAGGAAATCCGGATTACACCCTATCCTGTCTGAAGCCAACATGCTTATAAGCCTTTCTTTGGCATAACTTCCTGTGTTATATAAATATATCTTATTCATCCCCATATTCCTCCCTTCAGGCTCTTTTACGTCTGAAAAGCGAACGCAGTGAGCGGTTCTTCCCTGAATAATAATCTTCAACTTCAAGGGAATCATCCACTATCTTTCTGCATATATTCATATATGCATGTCCCGATTTCGTGTTGCTGCACACGACCGGTTCTCCTTTGTTTGTCGATATGACTATGTCCTCATCGTCGGCGATCACTCCAAGCAGATCCACTGCAAGTATATCAACCACATCATCGACGGACATCATATTGCCCTTTTTGACCATATCATATCTTATCCTGTTGATTATGAGGTGCTGTTTTTCAATTCCATACGCCTCGAGCAGACCGATTATCCTGTCTGCATCCCTTATGGCCGAGACCTCGGGAGTTGTCACTATGACAGCCCTGTCAGCAGCAGCTATGGCGTTCTTAAAGCCCTGTTCTATACCGGCCGGGCAGTCAATGATTATGTAGTCATACTCGTCTCTTATCTCGTCTATGAGCTTGATGATCTGTTCCGGGCTGACCGCTGTCTTATCCCTGGTCTGCGCGCAAGGCAGCAGGTACAGATTGTTGTAGTTCCTCGCCTTTATAAGAGCCTGCTTATATCTGCAGTTTCCCTCTATTACATCTATCAGATTATAGACTATGCGGTTTTCCAGGCCAAGCACAACATCCAGGTTTCTGAGACCTATATCTGTATCTATCATCACCACTCTGTTCCCGAGGGACGCAAGACCGGTTCCTATGTTCGCCGATGTGGTCGTCTTGCCAACTCCGCCTTTTCCTGATGTAACAACAATAACTTCACACATAATAAAAATCCTCCTAAATTTAC
Organism: Coprococcus sp. RTP21281st1_F1_RTP21281_210402; assembly: GCF_040915325.1. NCBI lineage: Bacteria > Bacillati > Bacillota > Clostridia > Lachnospirales > Lachnospiraceae > Coprococcus > Coprococcus sp. RTP21281st1_F1_RTP21281_210402. The sequence goes on along the minus strand of NZ_JBCPDQ010000001.1, from coordinate 78,969 downwards.
TATCATATGTAGGTTATATTTATAATCCCTTCATCATTCGTAGCTATCATTGGCATTCTTTTTGCACCCGGAAGTCTGATTCCTGTACTTTTCGCTTTTCCTATCTGCAAAAGCTGTGGGCACATTCTCATCGCTATTATGAAATTGTTTCCAGCCGCCAGCTTACCCGCTATGGCAGCTCCCGCCAGTTCCCCAACGACCACGATATTCTTACCGGATACAACCCTGGCATCCCTGGCAACATCTCCGAGGATAATGACATTTCCCCTGATCTCAAGGGTCTGCTTTCTCCCTATGTCGCCGCGGAAGATATATGGTCTTTCATTGTCACTGTGCGTTTTAGTCATATCCGGCAAAGCCATACTGACTTTTGCCTGTTGTGGTTCACGATCCCCATCATCCCGGACACCGGAACCTGTATATTGATCTATGTCAGGTTTAGCTGCAAATCTGACATGAATCTTATCAATGCTGTTTAAAAAACTGATTATCTCCTCCGTGTCTCCACGCTCCAGGGTACATCCCCTGAAAGATATACATACAGTTCCTTTTTTCTGGAAGGCACTTATATTATCGAGGATCCTGCAATACAGATCGCAGCAGATATCATTTACAGACATAGCCGCCGGTACATAGACAACTATGCCTGATCTGTCTGCCTTGATTGATAATCTGTCCATACCATCCATATCATCTGCTCCTGTCATATTATTTCCTACACACAGGTTCTGTGATATATCTTTGGTATCTCAATTAATCTGACATCTGGTTGTTTCCTGTTATGTCAAGCGTATCAAGCTTGTCAGGGTCATACATATATGCGTACACCATTCCGGCAAGCTCCTCTGCGTTACCCGATGTATATCCATGTGGAATAACACATGTTACACTGACCTCAGGGTTCTCATAAGGCGCAAATGACACAAACAATGCGTGATCCGGCCTTGTGGTATCCTCCTCTGCTGTTCCCGTCTTGCCGGCAACATTGACATTTATCTGATTTATAAGAGCCGATGGACTTGTGTGGTCACTTACCATCTGACGCATTCCCTGTTTTATGACCGCCCACTGGCCGTCCGTCAGATCAACTGTATTCTTAGGAACGTTGTCACTCTTATACACTGTTCTTCCATCTATATTTTTTATCTCGTTCACCAGTGTCAGGTCATAACAGTTGCCCTCATTGGCGATGGTTGTCACATATCTGGCAAGCTGGACAGGCGCATAGTTATTTGTACCCTGTCCGATAGAAGAACGTACCGCATCAGTATCTGACACATGCGGATCCATCTCTTCTATCTCCACACCTGACTTCTGGTCAAGTCCAAATAACGAAGCGTACTTCTGTATCTTATCTATACCTTGTGCATCCTGATATACTCCCTTGCTGTCTGTGGCAAGGCGGTATCCAACCTCATAGAAGAAACCGTTACACGATACCTCTATGGCGTCAGCGAGACCAAGTGTTCCGTGTCCGCTTCTGAGCCAGCAGGCCGGTGAAGGAACAACCTTTGAGAATGTACCGTAATCAGTTATAACTGATCCAACGTCTATAACGCCCTCCTGCAGACCAGCTGCAGCAATGAGCATCTTGTATGTGGAACCCGGTGCAGTTCTCTGCATGGTTGCACGATTGTACATAGGGGTCGTCTTATCTTCTGTTATCTTGGCATAATAGTCAGGATCGATCACATTTGTGAGCTTGTTGTTGTCGTAGCTTGGGTAGCTTACCATAGCCCTTACAGTTCCTGTCGCCGGATCGACCACCACGATGGATCCCGAGCATGGGTCAAGAGCAAGCATGGCAGGTGTTATCTCAAGCTTTTTGATCTTTCTGTAAATAAATTCAAAATTGCTGAGGACACCTGACGTAAATTCCTCGTAATCTTCGTCTGTTGTACTATTAAGGATTCCCTGGTCGTATAACAGGTATATTACCTGGGAACCTGTTATTTCACCTGATAATATCATATATTTGAAGACTCGTTTGTCGAAATCGGAGTCATCCTCAAATTCTTTGAGTACATAATCGACAATAACATTGTATATCTCATCCGTATCATAATAATCACTGCTTGTCTGAATGCCGGTTATGTCTATTACTCCCTGGCTTATGCAGTATTTCAGATACTCATATAATGATATCTTGTCATTTACATAGTTGTTATATGTGTCACTGTCCTTATCCACTGCACTGCTGTCATATATGCCGTTTGAGCTCAGCGTCTCGCATATAAACTCCATATAATCCTTGTACTGATCCGAAAGATTATACAGTTCCGTGTGACTGCTCTTCAGAATGTCCGAAAGCGCATTGAGTGTGTACTGCTTGCTTGATACAAATGTGTTGTACACATTCTTTTCATTGTCAGTTGCATTCGCAGCATTAAGGGCCTTTATGTCTATAATGTTGTTGTCAAAGAATGCCGAGTACACATCCGTTATAGGTATATCCTCTTTCTCCTTGGATGTCGTCACGTTCTTGAGATTTGCAAGGAGAATATACGACAATTCCTTTTCAAGTGCGTTGTAGCAGTATTTCTGAAGATCAGAGTCAAGTGTGAGGTAAATATCGTTTCCTGCAACAGAATCAGTCTTTTCTATAATCTCAAGGACTTTTCCCATGTTGTCAACGTACATCTTCTGGGAACCGTCAACACCACGAAGCTGATCCTCGTACGACTGTTCCAAACCAAGCTTTCCAACCATATCATTGGAATCATACTGCTGATTCTCGTCAAGCTTCGCATTGTACTCCTCGAGCTCCTCATTTGAAATGTTGCCGATATATCCGATTATATGCGAAAAATATATGGCATCATTGTATACTCTGTTTGATTCAATACTCACATCCATTCCGAGCAGTGTATCCATATTCTCAGTTATCGCAGCATAGCTCTGCTGACTTATATTGTTGGCGATATCCACTGTCATGTACTGCTGGTATCTGTTGAGCCATACCTCATATCTCACGGCAAGGATCTTGAGCACATAGGCATCCGAATAATCACCTGAGATATTGAAAAGTTCATCACTTCTCATATAGTCAAATACTTCCCTTGCTGTAGCATTCTTCTGTGCATCGGTGAGGGCATCAACTGAGCTTGCACCATAAACATTCATATAAAATGTATTGAGCTGTGAGCCGCTTATCGTGAATTTCATGTTGCCATTTGCATCCAGCTTGATCGGAAGCTCCACGGACAGACTGTCTCCATTCTGCTCAAGTATAAGTATCGTCTTATAAACTATCTCATTTCTTAGCTCATTGACCGACATATTCTTCTTGTCTGCCGCCTCAGTGAGGTCTGCATTGCTGGTGAAACTCAGATTGTATGAAGATTCGTTATATGCAAGCAGTTTTCCGTTGCAGTCGAAAATCTTTCCTCTGGTGGCCTTGACCGACACCGTCTTAAGTGATTTGTACTGGAAGCTGGACTGATATTTTTCTCCATTTATGATCTGAAGATTAAACAATCTGTACACAAGCACGCCTGACAGGCACAAAAAAAACAGAGTGACATAAAAAATACGGCTCTTTAACTTTTCTACTATAAAATCTTTGATTATCTCTAATATATCTCTGATCACTATGTCTCACTTCCTTTTTCAGCGCGTTTCAGCCGCTTGTTTATAAAGACAAACAGCTTGAATACTATCATCGTAAGTATGGCTGTGTATATCATATCCGGCAAAATAATATCCTTCATGTACAGCCCAAAACTGAGTCTGTTACGCATTACAAAGAATATTATAAATGTTATGAAATTAAATATGAAATCATCAAGTGTTATGATGATGATAGGCAGCAGTACATCCTCCACGAGGTACAGTCTGTGGAAAAATCCGTTACAGTATCCAATGAGCATATATATGATCATAAAAGGGCCTATGGCAAAGCCAAAGTACAGATCATATAAAAAGCCACAGAAAAATCCCACCAGCATTCCCTCTTTTCGACCTCTCATAAGTCCAAAGGACACCGTGAGGATGAGCATCAGATTGGGAGTCGCACCCGCAACTGAAATATATGGAAAAAGTGCTGACTGAAGCACAAAACATATTATGATTAATAATCCAAGTGTGATAACTCTTCTCAATGTCTGTTTAACCTCTTTACTTCTACTCCGAAACAGTTTTCTTGGTCTGGAGGACTATGAGTACCTCCTGTATCTTTGAAAAATCACATGCCGGAGTGATATATGCAGTCTTTGTAAGATTGTTGGAATCTTCCTCTATTTTTGTTACATACCCTATGTTAATTCCCGACAGATATTTGCTTGACACATAGGATGTGACGACCTGATCGCCGACTCCGACCTCTGCGTCCTTGTCAATGTTTTCAGCGATAAGATAGCCATTCTCATAATTGCTGACACTTCCCTCAACATTACAAATAGCCTCTGACGGTAATATCATTCCGTTTACATTTGATGTATCGTCTATGATGGCTCTTACCTTGGCATAATCCTTTCCGGCCTCTGTGACTATTCCACACAGGCCGTTGCCATACATGACATTGCAGCCCTCGACAACACCATCATCTGTTCCCTTGTCGACATAGAACACCTGAAACCATCCGCCGGTATCCTTTGATATGACTCTGGCAGCAGTCTTCTTATAATCGTAATACTGGAGATCAAGCTCATAAAGTGCCTGAAGACGTTCGAGCTCATACGAATTCTGCTGGTACTGTGCCACCTGCTTCTGACTCTGTTCAAGCTGATCCTTGAGTGTTTCATTCTCCTTTAACAGTGCGTCGTAATTCTGGAATGCCTCAGTTTTGCTCTGAACCCATCTGCCTATGGTATTTACCCCTTTCTGCATGGGCTGGACAAATATGTTGGTAAAATTCCTCACCGGTGCAAATATTCCCCCCGCAAAGAGAGATACAAGCATGAGCACAACGCAAAAGCCTGTGAGTCCAAGCAAAAAATATCTCGGTGTGATCTCTATTCTTTTTCTGTTCCTATTTCGTCTTCGTTTCATTATAAAATACCTCGCTCAGCTAAGCTGACATAGCAGTTATTTCCTAAAATAATATGATCTGAAAGCTCTATCCCTATCAGTTCCCCAGCTCTGTCCATCTCTCTGGTGATATCTATATCCTGACCGCTCGGAGTCGGATCTCCGGATGGGTGGTTATGCACAAGTATGATATAGACAGCATCGTATCTGAGCGCCTCCACAAACACCTCTCTCGGAGATAACATCGAACTGTTCACTGTTCCCTCTGAAATGCGGACATCCTTTATGAGCTTATGCTTCGCATCAAACATGAGGAGATACACGTATTCCTTTTCGAGATATCTTGTGTTCTCCATGAAATAATCCGCAATGCTCTGTGGGGACTGGAACGACAAAAACGGCTTAAATGAAGCCCTGGCCATCCTCCTGGATATCTCAGCCAGACATTTCATCTGTATCGCTTTTACCTTTCCAACTCCGCTTATCTCTTCAAGTTCACTCACAGTCAGGTAATTAAGCCCCACTATCCCCTTGTGGACCGGATGGGCATCCAGTATCCTGTAGGCTGTGGACAGCGCATTTGCCTTCCTGCTTCCGGTTCTGAGGATGACTGCCAGAAGTTCAGCATCTGTGAGAACCTCAACTCCATACTTAAAGCTCTTCTCATACGGTCTCTCAGTCTCCGACATTTCTTTCATGGAGACCGAAAGTCCTCCTGCAAAATTCTCTTTGCAATAATTTTTATCCATATTTCCTCCTTCCGCCTCTCCAAGCTCCAGAGAAAATTTTATATGGCCGACTAATTAATCTACCATACTATAAGGTTTTTTTCTACCATTTTCTGTAATGACATTATTATGCCGTACTTGGCATGGGGATATGTAAGTCCCCCCTGAAAATATACCGCGTAAGGTGAGCGCATAGGTGCATCCGCTGAGAGCTCAATGGATGAACCAGACACAAATGCTCCAGCGGCCATGATGACCGGTGAATCATAGCCCGGCATGTCCCAAGGCTCAGGTCTTACATAACTGTCAACCGGCGCTGCAGCCTGGATTCCTTCACAGAATGCCACGACCCTCTCAGGAGTCTGAAGCTCAACAGCCTGAATAATATCGTATCTGTCCTCTGTGCTGTCAGGAACAGCCTTAAAGCCCAGTCCCTCGTATACATTTGCTGCAAATATCGCACCCTTAAGCGCACTTGCAGTAACTGTAGGTGCCATGAAAAGTCCCTGAGTGAGAGTCTTTGTATTGCCAAGTGAGGCTCCAACCTCCTTGCCGAGTCCCGGAGTTGTGAGTCTGTATGAAGCATTCTCCACGTACTCCTTCTTTCCGCATATATAACCTCCTATCGGTGCAAGACCGCCACCCGGATTCTTGATGAGAGAACCGACCACAAGATCGGCACCCACATCCGACGGCTCTATATCCTGTACGAATTCTCCGTAACAGTTGTCTACCATGCATATGATGTCAGGATTTACACTCTTGACCGCTTTTATGGCCTCACCGATCTGCTGTACAGACAGCGTCTTTCTGACCGCATATCCCTTGGATCTCTGTATCTCCACAAGCCTTGTGCGGCTATTGATCGCATTCTTTATTCCATCAATGTCAAAGTCTCCGTTCGGCAACAGATCTACCTGGGCATATGTGACACCATACTCTGCAAGTGACCCCCTTGACTCCCTGATACCAATGATCTCATCCAATGTGTCGTACGGCTTTCCCGCTATGGCAAGGATCTCATCTCCCGGGCGCAGATTACCGAACATGGCCGTGCAGAGTGCATGGGTTCCGCACACTATCTGTGTCCTGACAAGGGCATCCTCCGTGTGAAATACGTCTGCATATATCCTCTCAAGGGCATCTCTTCCGTCATCCGTATAACCATAACCCGAAGAGCCTGCAAAATGTGCCTCAGACAATCTGTTGTCCTGCATGGCCTTAAGGACCTTGAGCTGGTTAAGCTCACTCACAGCATCGATGGCTGCAAATCTATCCTTAAGTTTCTCCTCCACACTATTGCAGTATTCAAACACCTTTTCATCCACATTCAGTGATCTGTAGTAATCCTTTAACATATCTTTCATTTCTATATAATCTCCTTTTCGTGAAGCCTGTCCAGCATAAATGACAATATTTCAGACTCGCTGTCGTACTCACTTTTATCAACCCAGGTCACATGTTTTTCCCTCTTGAACCATGTGATCTGTCTCTTGGCAAAATGCCTTGTATCTCTCTTTAGCGTATATACTGCCTCATCCAGAGTGCATCTGCCCTGAATATAATCGATTATCTCCTTGTAGCCAAGCCCCTGCATGGACACCAGCTCCCTGCTGTAACCCTCGCTCACAAGCAGTTTTACCTCGTCCAGAAGCCCTGCCTCAAGCATGATATCTATCCGTCTGTCTATTCTATCATATAATTTCTGTCTGTCATCATTTAACACAAAATATTCAAAATTATATGGTGACTTCTTCTGCGACTCAGTCTCGTTGTGTTCAGATATCTTCATACCTGTTTTTTTATAAAATTCAAGAGCCCGTATCACTCTTTTTACATTGTTCTCATGTATCTTTTCAGCGGATTCAGGGTCGACCTCCGCTAGCATGTCATGAAGGAATGTCTTGCCGTGGGTATCTGCAAGGTTCTGCAGCTTTTCCCTGTATGACATATCGTTGTCATTTTCCTCAAAATCAATATCGTACAGAAGAGCCTGGATATAGAAACCGGTGCCGCCTACTATGATTGGAATTTTTCCACGGGAATATATATCCTCCATAGCACGAAGAGCATATTTCTTGAAAAGCACAACGTTGAACTCTTCTGCCGGATCCAGAATATCTATCAGATGATGCCTTACCCCCTGCATCTCCTCCGGCTCTATCTTCGCCGTTCCAATATTCATCTTTCTATATACCTGCATGGAATCTGCGGATATGATCTCGCCGTCCACCGCCTTTGCCAGTCCTATGGACAGTGCCGTCTTGCCGACAGCCGTGGGGCCGGTGAGGATTATCAGTGGTTTCATATTCTTATCCATCCTGTTATCTCCTATACTATTCGCTTAAACTTCTTCTCAATCTCCGCCTCCGTCATGGATATGACAGTCGGACGTCCATGAGGACATGTATAAGGGTTTTCTAGTTTTAAGAGCTGGTCTATAAGTGCGTCAGCCTCCTTGAAGCTTATCTCCGTATTGCCCTTTATCGCAGCCTTACACGCCATAGTGGAAAGCTTGTGTATAAATGTGTCTATGGTAACCTTTTTCGCACTGCTGCTCGCATCAGCTATGAAGTCTATAAAAAGCTCTCTGCCATCAAGGCCAAACAGGTTGTCAGGTACAGCGTTAAGTTTGAACTCCCTGCCTCCAAAGTTCTCTATCTGATATCCAAGTGCCTCGAACATATCCATGTTCTCATGAAGGAACTCTATCTCTGCGGCACTGAGTGTAACAACCGCTGGAGGCATAAGATACTGTGAGTATATCTTCTTATTCTTGTAATTCTCCATAAGCTCTTCGTACTTAACCTTCTCATGGGCGGCATGCTGATCCATTATGAAGAACTTACCATCGTACTCTATGAGCCAGTATGTCTTGAAAAGCTGTCCTATGAGTCTGTGCTTCGCACGGGCCTCCTTTGTCAGGAATTTCTCCTGGAACATATCCTGCTGTACATATTTTTTTTCGGCTTCCTCAATATAAGCTGCATCTGAAGCTGCAGATACTGTTGAGTCTTGTGTCGCCGCTGTGACCGAAGGTCTAGCTGGTGCCGGAGCTGTATATGCCGGACTCTCGTTTACCACATTCCTGTTTTGTACTATCTCTCTCTCAAGATCATTATTTCTATCCGCATATATGTAGTTTCCTGCCGGCTTCTCCGTCTGGTTATTATCTATGACGTCTGATTCTTTATTGTTTGAGCTGCTAGTCTCATCTATGATTTCTATAACCGGGCGGACCGGCTGTGATGATGTCTGTGGTTCGATCGGGCAAAGCTGCTGTGGTGATGTCTGCGTCTCCGCCGAGCGAAGCTGCTCAGGCTGACTCTGCGGTTCTGCCGGCCGAAGCTGCTCAGGCTGACTCTGCGGTACAGTCCGCTCCTCTGCCCTGACTATTGCCTCACGCCTTTTATTCTCGAATGCCTCCGGTGCATTTCCAACATCCCTCTGCTTAAATGTCTCCGGCTTCGGATCCTTCCCCGGCGCCACATCAGGAATGAGCTCCTTGAATAACAGTGTCTCCCTTATGGCATTGTAGGTGAAGCTGTATATATCCTGACTGTTGGCGAATTTCAACTCCATCTTGGTCGGATGTACATTTACATCGAGGAGATCAGGTCTCACCTGGAAATTGATCTCGGTGAATGGAAACTTGTGTATCATGACAAATGTCCTGAAAGCATCCTCGATCGCCTTGGTGAGCACCGCACTCTTTATATATCTGTGATTTACATAGTAGCCCTCAAATGATCTGTTGCCCCTTGATATACAAGGTCTTGCTATATATCCGGAGATCTTCATATAGTCATTTTCCGCATTTATCTCAAGAAGATTTGAGGTGATGTCTCTTCCATAGATATGGTAGATTATGTCTCTGAGTTTGCCATTGCCTGATGTGAACAGCTTGTCTGTTCCATTTGCAATGAACTTAAATGAGATCTCCGGGTGTGACATGCATATACGGCACATCAAGTCGTAGATATAGCTTGTCTCCGTGGCATCAGTCTTCATGAACTTCTTTCTCGCCGGTGTATTGTAGAAAAGATTTCTGACAATTATGGTTGTTCCACCCGGAGCACCTATCTCCTCGCTGGATATCTCCTTACCGCCATGTATCTGGTATCTGAGACCGGTCACATCATCAGCGGTCTTGGTTATCATCTCCACCTGGGCAACCGCCGCTATACTTGCAAGTGCCTCACCACGGAAACCAAGAGAAGAGATACTCAGGAGATCCTCGACTGTCACAAGCTTACTTGTGGCATGTCTGAGAAATGCAAGCTTGACCTCATCCTTCTTTATACCTGCTCCGTTGTCGGTGACTCTGAGAAATGACAGTCCGCCTCCCTTTACCTCGACGGTTACCGCTGTGGCACCTGAGTCTATGGAATTTTCCACAAGCTCCTTGATGACCGAGCTCGGCTTCTCTATAACCTCACCGGCTGCTATCTTGTTAATCGTATTTTGGTCTAATACTTTTATCATTACTTATCGCTCCTTATTATTTAAGTCGCTCCTGCAATTCATTTAAATAAAGCAACGCCTTCATAGGTGTCATGTTGGACAGATCAACACACTTTATGTCCTCGATCACCTGTGATTCGGCAAGTGAGCCGAACATTGACATCTGGGTGTCTTCTTTCTTCGGCTTGAAATCATTTGTAACCTTTATCTCCTTCAGCTTGGTGGTTATGTCCTTGTCTATAAGCTGATTACATATCTCATTTGCTCTCGCTATAACGACATCCGGCACACCGGCAAGCTTTGCAACCTGTATACCGTAGCTTCTGTCGGCACCGCCCTTGACGATCTTTCTGAGGAACACTATGTCGTCTCCGTCTTCCTTGACCGCTATACAGTAGTTGTTGACTGCCGACAGCTTACCCTCAAGCTCCGTGAGCTCATGGTAATGTGTCGCAAACAGAGTTTTTGCTCCGAGCAGTTCACTGTTGCTTATATACTCAACGACAGCCCAGGCGATCGCCAGACCGTCATATGTGCTTGTTCCTCGACCTATCTCATCAAGGATGAGAAGGCTGTTCTTCGTGGCATTTCTAAGTATATTTGCGACCTCGCTCATCTCCACCATAAATGTGGACTGTCCTGATGCAAGGTCGTCGGAAGCTCCCACTCTTGTAAATATCCTGTCGCATATGCCTATATTGGCAGATGCCGCAGGGACAAAGCTTCCAACCTGAGCCATGAGAACTATGAGCGCAGTCTGTCTCATATATGTGGATTTACCAGCCATGTTAGGACCGGTGATGATAGATATCCTGCTCTCATGGTTGTTCAGATATGTGTCGTTTGTGATGAACATATCGTTGTTCAGCATCTTCTCAACGACCGGATGACGTCCGTCCTTTATGTCGATGACTCCATCTGTATTGATCTCAGGTCTAACATACCCATTTGCAACAGCCACATATGAGAGTGAACACAGAGCATCGAGCATGGCTATGCTGTGTGCTGTTCTCTGTACCCTTGTGAGCTCTGCAGCAAGGGTGTCCCTGAGCTCAACATATGTGTTGTACTCCAGCGCAACAAGCTTGTCGGATGATCCGAGTATAACTCCAGCCAGTCTGTCAAGCTCCTCGGTTGTGTATCTCTCAGAATTGGCAAGTGTCTGCTTTCTGATGAAATAATCCGGCACAAGACTCTTATATGAATTGGTTACATCAAAATAATATCCGAACACCTTATTAAACTTTATCTTGAGATTCTTGATTCCGGTCTTTTCCTTCTCTCTGGCCTCAAGCTCTGCGATCCAGTTCTTGCCATCAGTTGTGGCATTCTTCAGAGTGTCTATGTCCTCAAGATAGCCATCTTTGAATATTCCGCCCTCTCTGATAAGTATAGGCGGCTCATCAACTATGGCACGGTCAAGAAGGTCATAGAGATCCTGTAGATCATCTATTCCATCCCTGATCTCGGTGAGCTCATCCGAATGGAATTCACCGAGAAGCTGTATTATAAATGGAAGAAGCTGTATGGACGTCTTAAATGCCAGAAGATCTCTCGGATTCGCTGTTCTTAACGATATCCTCGTCATAAGTCTCTCGAGATCGTATATAGTATTCATGTACTCACGGAGTTCGTCTCTGGTTATGACAGAGTCGTTGAGCTCTGTTATCGCGTCAAGTCTGGCTTCTATATCATCTTTGTGGATAAGGGGCTGCTCTATCATATTTCTGAGCATTCTCGCTCCCATGGCCGTTTTGGTCTTGTCAAGCACCCAGAGCAGTGAGCCTCTCTTCTGCTTATCCCTGAGTGTCTCTGTCAGTTCCAGATTTCTTCTGGATGAGCTGTCTATGATCATGAAGTCCTCTATGGAATATATATCTATCCTGTTGATATGATCCAGTGAGTTCTTCTGTGTCTCATGTAGATACTGGAGAAGTGCGCCCGCTGACAGCAGCATATCCTCCTGCTCATCTATGCCGAGACCATCTATTGATCCGACCTTAAACTGTCTTTTAATGAAATCCTCACAGGTGTCATCGTTAAAATAATGAGACGGAGCCTCCGATATCGTTATCTTCATCTTCTCCTTCATGTAATCAAAGTTCAGATCGCATGACAGGAATGTGCCATTTCCTATGATCTCCGTCGGGGAATATTTGTTTATCTCGTCGTACAGCTTGGATGTAGATGAGATATGACAGGAACGGAACTCCCCTGTTGTGATATCGCATACGGCCACACCATACTCATCATTACAGCCAAATATACACATGAGATAGTTATTCCTCGTCTCATCAAGAATAGCCTGGGACATATTTGTACCAGGCGTAACTATACGTATAACTTCTCTTTTTACTATACCCTTTGCGAGCTTCGGATCTTCCATCTGCTCACATATGGCTACCTTGTAGCCCTTCTCTATCAGCTTGTTCAGGTATATGTCACAAGCATGATACGGAACACCACACATCGGTGCCCGCTCCTCCTGACCACAGTCCCTGCCGGTCAGTGTTATCTCAAGTTCCCTGGATGCCGTCAGGGCATCGTCGAAGAACATCTCGTAGAAATCTCCCAGTCTGTAGAAGAGAATACAGTCCTTATACTGATTCTTAACTTCCATATACTGAGCCATCATTGGTGTTAATGCTGCCACTTCAACTACTCCTATTCTGCTAATTCACCCATGTAATAAAATCCCTTACACTCAACAAGCTTTACATTCAGGATCTTTCCAACCATCTCCGCACACCCAGGGAAATGGACAAGTATGTTGTTGGAGAGTCTTCCGGTCAGAAGGCCGTCGCCCTTCTCGTCAAAGCCCTCAACCAGAACCGGCTGTGTCTGTCCCTTTATCGCAATGGTCTTCACATCACTTATCTCCTGCACACGCCTTAAAAGCCTGTTGTATCTATCCTGTATCTCTTCCTTTGTGGAACCATTCTCCATTCCGGCGGCAGGAGTTCCTGTTCTCTTTGAATATATAAATGTAAATGCGGTGTCATACTGTACTTTCTCAACCACGTCCATGGTCTCAAGGAAATCCTCCTCGGTCTCACCAGGGAATCCCACGATTATATCAGTGGTGAGTGATATCTCCGGAACCTTTGCCCTTATGCGGTCAACCAGTGCAAGATATGACTCCTTTGTGTACCGTCTGTTCATCGCATTCAGTATCTTTGTCGAGCCCGACTGTACCGGCAGATGGAGATGTCTGCAGATCTTTTGATTCTCCGCGATGACATCTATCAGTTCATCCGACAGATCCTTTGGATGTGAGGTCATGAATCTTACTCTCTGTATCTTCTCTATGGCACACACACGCCTCAACAGTTCCGCAAATGTGATCGGATGCTCAAGATTCTTGCCATATGAATTGACATTCTGCCCGAGGAGCATGATCTCCACCACTCCGTCGTCAGCAAGCCTCTCACACTCAGCTATGATATCCTCCGGATTTCTGCTTCGCTCCCTTCCTCTTACATATGGAACTATACAGTAGGTACAGAAATTGTTGCATCCAAACATGATATTTACACCTGATTTGAATGGGAATTCCCTCACCGCAGGAAGATCCTCCACGACCTCCTTGGCGTCCTTCCAGATATCTATGACCATGCTTCCGGATTCTATCCTGCTCACAAATATCTCAGCAAGCTTATATACATTGTGTGTTCCAAATACCATATCGACAAACCTATAGCTCTTGCTTATGGTTGTCACCACATGCTGCTCCTGCATCATGCATCCGCACAGAGCTATCTTCATCTCAGGATTTTTCTCCTTGAGGTGCTTCATGAGACCAAGGTGACCATAAACCTTTCTGTTGGCATTCTCCCTGACCGTACATGTGTTATATATTATAAAGTCCGCATGTTCGGACTCGGTCCTAACATATCCCATCTGCTCAAGTATTCCGGCAAGCTTCTCAGAATCCCGGACGTTCATCTGACAGCCAAATGTCTGTATGGAACAGGTAAGGTCACGTCCCAGCTCTTTGCTTCTTGCTGTGACATACTCCCTGCCCTTTTTTATAAAATAATACTGCCTCTCCGGTTCCTCAAACGGAGCTGGAAGCCCCAGATCTATGCCGTCAATAACTTTTTCCAAATCATTCATAATATCTATGTATCCTTATCTATTTCTTTAAAGCTGCGTAAATCCTTCTGTAGTTATTCCTCTATGCCCAGCTTACCAAGTATCCTGCCTATGTTATCCATAGTATTTTTCACGCTGGAATCCGCGGCATCCATCCTCATCTGAGTCTGTATATCCGCAAGATCAATATCCCTGTAATGATCCAGCGCCGCGATGTAATCAGGATCATTCTCAAAATGAACCTTAAGTGCCCTCATGGCATCCTTATAACCGAGCAGGCTTCTGAATTTTACTGAATTTGCAGAGAAATTCAAGGTTCCATCTATCAGATCTCCCAGGCTTACACTTGGATATATCTCTATGATATCCGCATCTGTATATGCAGATATGTCTTTCTTTGAGTCGGGATTAAGGCCGCACACAACGATATTCCTATATCCCATATCATACAGAGGTTTCACCGGAACATTGTCGGCGAGACCGCCATCACAATACTCCTTACCGTTATAAGTCACAGACTCATAGAGCATAGGCAGGGTGGATGATGCCATGACAACTGTCCTGATCTCCTCCGCATCCATTCCTGCAAGGCTTATATACTCAGCCTGTCTTTCACCTTCCTGCGCGCACTCAGCTATGGCTGCATACACGGTGACCTGCCCATCAGACAGCTTTCCGTAATCCACATAGCTGTCCATGAGCTTTATCATCTCCCTGCGCGACATGAATCCCGATTTGTCGTTGAACATCAGATCAGGATCAACGTCAAACACCGTCTCAAAATGTATCTTCTTCCATGCCTCCTCGCTTCTGTCAGGATCATTGCACGCGAAAAGCACGGCATTTATCGCGCCTATGGAGGTGCCTGATATGGCCGTAACCTTGTCAATAAGTCCATACTCTGCAAGTGCTCTGTACACCCCGAGCTGGTACGCTCCTTTACCGCCGCCACCGCCAAGGCACAGCGCATAGCTGTCAGCCTTCACTCCATGCTCTGCAGATCCCACAACACTTCCTGTGCTGTATGCACCATTTTTTTGCAGCTTATCCATCTGTATCTTCTTTTCAAGTTCAGCGATCTTTGCTGTTATCTCGTCTCTGTTCATTGACCCTCCATTATGATATAACTTCCGATTCTGTTACTATGATATGTGGTCTGATATCTGTAGGTTCACTGTCTATCTTATCAACTATCTGGAATTCATACGCCAGTGCCACCGTGACAAGCCCTGCATGCCTCGCCAGATATCTGTCGTAATACCCTCCGCCAAAGCCTATGCGGTTGCGGCTGTGATCAAATGCAATCCCGGGCATGAACATAAGCCCATCTTCGATCTCCTCAAAATCATCAGAAACCGGTTCGAGTATCCCAAAGTTTCCGGATGCAAGTTCCTCGTAGTCTGTGATCTCAATAAACTCCATGTCTTGTCCATAAACCTTTGGAACATATACATGCTTTCCGTCCGACCACGCCTTCTCAATTATAAGCTTTGTATCCACTTCATTCCCTTTGGAAATATATGCACATATATTGAGAGCATTCTCGTATTCAGGAAGCTCAGACAGACGTCTGCATATAAGTTCAGATCTCCATGCACAGTCACCCCTGTCCATGGCATTTCTAACCGCTTTTATTGTTTTCCTTATATCGGCTTTGCTGCCGGGTTTTACCCTGTCTTCGCTATTCATAATACAGTCGTGCCTACGCCTTTCTTGTAGGATCAAGGTCCTGAAGTCTGGTTATGGAACCGTCCTTCTCTTTGATATCTATATTGTTGAGCGTGCTCCTGAGATTATTCTTCACAGCAAATATATATTCCTGCCTTAACTGCTGCTGTTCCTTCTTCTCAGCGTCGGTGAGCCCCTCAGCCTTGGACTTGTGATATAACTCATTTATACGTGCGATCTTTGCCGCATCGATTATCGTCTCTTTCATAACTATATAAGATACTCCTTATTCAAAATAAATCTGACAACGTCAAAGTCATGATCCTTATATTCTGTGAACAGAGTTCCTATACTTTCTCCGTTCATTACCTTAACAATATTGTCCATATCCGCTCCGGATACTATGACCATATCCGAGTTGGAGTTGGTTGCTATCCTGGCGGCTGCGATCTTGGTCGTCATTCCGCCGGTTCCGTACTTGGAGCCTGCACCTTTACCCATATCCATTATATGGTCGTCTATACAGTTCACCTCTGGTATAAGCTTTGCATCAGGGTTATTGTGTGGATCATCAGTGTACAGACCGTCTATATCCGTGAGAAGTATCAGGAGATCTGCATGGATCATGGATGCAACTATGGCAGACAGTGTATCATTGTCGCCAAATGCCACGCTGTCATCCAGCTCATCGATGGCAACCGTATCGTTCTCATTGACGATCGGTACGACACCGAGCTGAAGAAGCTCGTTGAATGTGTTGATGGCATTCTTTCTCCTCTCATCCGACGATATAACATCAAATGTTAGCAGAACCTGAGCTGCTGTGCTGTGATACTCTTGAAAAAGCTTCTGATATATCATCATTAGCTGTCCCTGTCCCACTGCAGCACACGCCTGTCTGAGCGAGGTCGTCTTAGGTCTTCTGGCAAGTCCCAGCGCCTGTACTCCGACTCCGATGGCTCCCGATGATACGAGGACCACATCCTTGTCCTGATTTCTCAGATCACATATGATGCGCACCAGCTTCTCAAGCTTTGTATAGTCAAGTCCACCCGTCTCCTCGTGAATAAGTGAAGATGAACCAATCTTTATTACTATCTTTTTCTTGTCTTTCAAATACTCTCTATCCATTTATATTCTCCTGTGTACCGTCTGTTATTGCCTCATTGCTGAATCTGGATGCTATGGCCTCGGCCACCTTCATACCATCGACAGCGGCTGAGGTTATTCCCCCTGCATAGCCCGCGCCTTCCCCGCACGGGTATATACATGTCCCCTCACAGCGCAGCTCATCGCCTCGTATCATACGAACAGGTGATGAGGTTCTGGCCTCGATTCCTGAGAGAACTGCATCGTCAGATGAATATCCCGGCATCCTCTTATCAAAGGACACAACTCCTTCTATTATAGCATCCTTTATATACTCTGGCAAACAGCATTTGAGGCTTGTAAGCCTGTACTTACCCTTAATCTGAGGCTTAACACCGCCCAGCTTTTCCGTAGGAATGTCCCTTCTGTAATCTCCGAAGAGCTGCACCGGAACAGCCCCCTGTCCGGCCTCGTATGCGGCCTTCTCCCATCTTCTCTGAAACTTCATTCCCGCAAGAGGATGATCTGATCCGTAATCCTCCGGGGTAACATTTACCACAATGGCGCTGTTGGAATTCTCACCATCCCTGCCGCTGTAGCTCATACCATTCACACACGTCTCACCGTGCTCGGATGATGCATTCACCACGTAACCTCCAGGGCACATACAGAATGAATATACAGCCCTGCCATTTGACGCCTGATGCGTCATCTTGTAGTCTGCCGCCGGCAGCAGCTTTGCATACGCCGGATCATCGCCATACTTCATGACATCTATATCTGCTCGCTTGTGTTCGATACGAAGTCCCATGGCAAATGGCTTTGGCTCCATCGGAACACCTTTTTTGTAAAGCATCTCCACAGTATCCCTTGAGCTGTGTCCAAGTGCCAGAACAAGGGCATTTGTCCTGTATTCCTTCTCACTGCCATCTGAAAGGTTCTTTATATGTACACACACCTCATCCTGTGTGATCTGATCATAACCGGTAAAAAGTGAATCAAAATGTACCTCTCCGCCAAGTCTCTTTATATCCTCACGCATATTCCTTACAATACCAGACAGCACATCAGTGCCCACATGTGGCTTATTTATATACATTATGGACGGATCTGCACCATACTCCACAAATGTCCGCATGACCTCAGTGCGTCTGCCCGAGCCATCCTTTATGACCGTATTCAGCTTGCCGTCCGAAAAGGTTCCTGCGCCGCCCTCTCCAAACTGTACATTACAATTTGGATCAAGTCCTTCCTCACCCTTCCAGAATCTCTCTATATGCTCCATTCTCCTGTCAACATCCATGCCGCGCTCAAAAACAACCGGTCTGTATCCGGCTCTGGCAAGATACAGTGCAGCAAATAAGCCACCCGGTCCTGTTCCTATCACCACAGGCCTATAGGTCATTTTGACATTTCCCGGCTCCGGAAATCTATATTGGGTAGCATTTGTTAACATAACATTATTATTGTGAAGTCTTTTCAATAATTTTTCCGGATTCGGAACATCCACATCTATGGATGCAATATATTTCACCTGGTTTCTCCGCCTGTCATCAAGAGACAGCTTGAAAAAAATATACTCAAACTCCTTATCTGTCTTCAGCGTCTTTTTGATAACACTTCTAACATCTGCCTCTGTAAATCCAAGCTGCAGTTTTACATTGTTAATTCTGATCATCTTTTATTCTCTTTCCTGCAGACTCCCCGGCTCTCATGCCGCTTATAACAGCCCACATTATATTATATCCACCACATTTGCCGGTCACATCGACATACTCTCCAGCGGCGTATAAGCCTCTGTGTCCATCAAGTTCCAGGTTATCTGCCCTGAGCTGCAATGTGTCAACTCCACCGCTTGCCGCCTGGCTGTCCTCATAGCTGCCGAATCCATCTATGTTGAATCTCATATGTTTGAGCATATCACATATGGATGTTATATCAGCCGCGTCAAGTCCGGCCGCTTCAGAAGCTTTGATACCAAGACTTTTTATAATATACCCGGCGATCTTCTCGTTGACAATACCATTGAGCATCGCCTCGACTCTCCGTCTGCCATTTACCTCGGCAAATCGTCTCATCCTGTCCGCCAACATATCATCACTGATGTCCGGAACAAGTTCAAGTTCTATGTATGGCTTTTTGCCAGTCTCCATCAGATTTATACACTGTATACTCATATTAAAAACCGCTATGCCCGAAAGATATCCCGATGCAAACTGAACCTCGCCTCTCTCGTGGTCATACTCCTCTCCATCACACATTAGGCGGACAACAGCCTTTGCACGTACCCCTGACATATCAGATATATATTCATGGCATTTTAATTTACACAGAGCCGGATGCGTTTTCACAAACCGTACATTCAGATCATCCAGAAGTCTGTATACTCTATCAGATCCGCCAAGCTTTGGCGCAGCCGCACCTCCGGGTGCAAGTATCACCTGGGTCGTCCTATACCCGCCTTTGTCTGTGTCTACAATATATGTACCATCTTTCCCCTGTTTTATACTCAGGACTTCCTCCGATGTGCTGTTTTCTATACCAAGAATTTTGAGCCTGTCCGTCAGTGCCCACACTATGGTAGATGCCTGCAGCGATGCAGGATATATATATCCATTATCATCATAGCTGGAAACACCAAGGCTTTCAAAAAAATCCATGACATCATTATGACTGTCCGTTGTTACGAACTGAAATGGGAAAAATTCATTTGCACTGGAATAGCATGACAGATCAAGCTTCGTATTTGCAATGTTACATTTGCCATTTCCCGTCGCATACAGCTTCTTTCCGAGTTTTTTGTTTTTATCTATAAGCTTTACCGAAGCCGATGGTGCTGTCTCTTTTGCTTTTATTGCGGCTGTCATCCCAGCCGGGCCACCGCCGATAACTATAATATCATAAATCATTCCGATACACCTTTCCCATAATCATTTATCATACGTTTTACAGGCTGTCAATAAACCTGTTCATGTCATCTATATCATTGAAATACACGTGCTTGTGGATCAGTTCTCTTATACGTTTGTCCAATGAATCCACTGTACAAGTCGTCTCCCTGCAAAGACTGCCAAATCTGTTGTACACCGCCACATGTCCATTATAAGTGCTCACATAGAAATTGCCATGTGGTGTTCCACCCTCAGCAGCAATCACGAGCCCTCCGTAAAGCTCCGGTTCACTCTCATTTGATATGGGTAATATATGCCCGCTATCCATACCGTCAAATTCTCTATACACACTTTTACTGTCTCCGGATCTGCACGCCGTACTCACCACGATCTCTCTAGTTATAAAAGATAACACAAATACCGCTATAATGATAACAAAAAAATACATAATTCTTTTAAACATTACCACACCTTCTCTTCATAACAAAAAACAGAAGACAGGATATTCCATCCCATCTTCTGTCCTTGTTAATATATGTGGTTTATGTCTGTATTATTCCCATACAACTCCGGCCTTATTGTCACTCTCAAATACTGTGACATATGTCTTGCCCGGATTGAGCTGAAGTTCTTTTCCATCTGCTGTTGAATACTTTGTCACGGAGTCATCGGTTGACTTTGTCCATGTGATAGGAACGATCTTTCCATCTGAAACATAGTATCCGTCTCCTGTGCCAACGAGATCGATCATCTGTCTGTCGTGATCATCAATGCTGGTGTAGTGAGCAAACTGTATGATGATATTCTTGAATGTGAGCTGCTTTCCTGTGAGGTCATCGATCTGCTTGTCACCATACTGGAATCTGTTATATACCTTATTCTTTGAATCATATTCAAACCAAGGCTGTGTGTAAACTGACATGTTGAGTGTGAGCTTGTTTACAGACTCGCCCTCAGGAACCGTATCTTCCTCATTGAACTCAAACTTGCTCTTGTATCCCTTGTTGTGGGTAGTTGAGCATCCAAGATAATCAAGACCAGCCTTGATCATATCGCTGTTTGTGTACACATTGTGTGGAGCCTCGCGGTCTGATGATCTGTAGAAAGATACAGATCCTTCTCCACCAAGTCCGCTTATATGATCTATTCCTGTCCTGTCAAGCTCCTCCTGTCCCTGTGGAGACTGACCATAATGCATGTATATAGCATCAAACTCCATGGCAGTTGTAACATAGTAAGGTCTGCAGCTTCTGATCGAACCGACCTTCTCAAGATTGTCATAGTCGTTGAATATTGCAAGCATTCTTGTTATTCCGCCCTCAACGACAAACTCATATAAAACATCAGCCTGGCCTATGCCTGACTGAGGAATCGCATTCTCAATATTGTTGATCATTATAGCGATCGGTCTTCCGTACTCTTCCTTTCTGTCGGTGTTCCACTCGCCTGTAAGATCATTATATACTCCCTCATGGTAAGTCTCATCAACCGCTGTGGCAGACTTCATCATATCGGCCTGTGATACATCCACCTCTGCCTTAGCCTCCGTTGTAGTGACATTCTCCTCCGTTTTCTTCGAGCCGCATCCAAAAAGTGATAATCCCATCACAAGAGCGGTTGCCAGAACTAATCCCGTCTTAATTCTCCTCATAGTCTCTTGTATATCCTTTCATTGTAAGTATTTTTTCCTGCATCTCTTCCATGACCCTGCGCTCATCGTCCTCCATATGGTCATATCCTGACAAATGGAGCATGCTGTGGGCTACAAGAAAAGCCAGCTCTCTCGTCTTTGAGTGATTGTACTCAGTTGCCTGCTCATACACCTTATCAATAGATATAACGATATCTCCCAATAGCAGTTCATCTGTAGTAAGATCAAAGTAGTCACACCGGCTATCCTCGAGACCATCAAAGTTTCCAGGAATTGTATAATCAATCAGTGGAAATGACAGAACATCTGTCGCCCTGTCTATATTCCTCTGCTGGTTATTGATTTCATGTATGGAGTCATTGTCCGTGAGCAGCACGTTCACTTCGCAGGGATATGGACACCCAACGAATTCCAGCGAAGCCTGGACGATACTTGTTATGACATCCTCATAATTCTTAATATCAATATCTCCATACTCATTCTCAATATTAACTGACATATTATTTTCCTCTGTTTTTCTGAGCAGTTGTGGTTTTTCTAGGCTTTGCCTGTCTGCTCCTCTTATCCTCATATTTCTCATACGCATTTACGATCTTCTGCACCAAAGGATGTCTCACAACATCAAGACTCGTCAGATGGCAAATGCTTATGTCATCAATATCCTTTAACACCTTGAGTGCAACATCAAGACCTGACTGCGCGTCGTGTGGAAGATCCTTCTGTGAAAGGTCTCCTGTTATTATGGCCTTTGAGCCAAATCCTATTCTGGTAAGGAACATCTTCATCTGGGCAGGAGTGGTATTCTGGGCCTCATCCAGCACAATATACGCATTATCAAGAGTTCTTCCTCTCATGTAGGCAAGAGGAGCAACCTCGATCAGTCCCTTTTCCATATTCTTCATAAAAGCATCAGCACCCATTATCTCATACAATGCATCATAGAGCGGCCTAAGATAAGGATCAACCTTGCTCTGAAGGTCACCCGGAAGAAATCCCAGTTTCTCACCGGCTTCTATGGCCGGCCTTGTAAGTATGATCCTTCCAACCTCATTATTCTTAAATGCCGTTATGGCTTTTGCCATGGCAAGATAAGTCTTTCCTGTTCCGGCAGGGCCCACTCCGAATACTATCATGGACTTTTCTATTGAATTGACATATGTTCTCTGCCCGACAGTCTTCGGTTTGATCGGCTTGCCGCTCATCGTGTGACAGATTATGTCCCTGTCAAGCTCAGCAAGACTCTCCTTAGCCTCCTGCGGGTGTTCATTGACTATCGATATAGTGTAGTCTACCTTCTGTTCATCGATGGACGAGCCACGGTCTGCCATCTGGAAGAGCTGTTCTATAACCTGAATAGACTTCTTCACGCCTTCCTCGGAGCCGCTGACCTTAAGCTTGTCATCGCGAAGTATCATTGACACACTGTATTCTTTCTCAATCTTTTTTATATTGGCATCAAACTGTCCAAACACAGTCTGTATATAGTTTGATGCAACAGTTACGGATTCTGAATATTCGCTCAATACTTGTATCCCCTGTCATTATTATTTGTCAGTCAGGCTCCACCTCTTCGCTTCCCGATGTATTGTTTACGTCAATATATCTCGGCACAGCAACCGGGAGTCTGATACTGATATCGCCTTCAGCCGAAGCCTCACCGCGTTCATTAGTAATAATAACATTTTTTCGGACAATTTGCACCCCTTTTTCTTGCATTTTGCCAATATAAACATGCAGATGCTGGTTAAGTCTGTC
This sequence comes from Coprococcus sp. RTP21281st1_F1_RTP21281_210402, assembly GCF_040915325.1. Classification (NCBI taxonomy): domain Bacteria; kingdom Bacillati; phylum Bacillota; class Clostridia; order Lachnospirales; family Lachnospiraceae; genus Coprococcus; species Coprococcus sp. RTP21281st1_F1_RTP21281_210402. The sequence continues at coordinate 55,660 of NZ_JBCPDQ010000001.1, read as the reverse complement.
TTTCTGCTCCTTATCCGTAAGCTTACGTGTATTTACTTTATAGAACACTTTTCGCTCTATATTCACGGATAACGGAAAATACATATCGCCGATATGCAGCCGTTTTTCCTCGGCGGAAAGGTCGTATGAGCCGTCGGAGGCAGCAGTTTTATACGGAGTAAATACCCGGCGTCCAATTTTTATATCTACTTTGTTTACCTTCCTGTCTGTAGTCTCCTTTTCCTGGAGCTCACTCTCAACCACATCTCTGTACTCTACATCACAAAGACCATATATCTCTCCGGAAGCAGGTACAAACACCGTATCCACAACCTCACTGTCATCATTGTATATGTTAACTGTTCCCGATATAAGAGTATCCCCTTTTTTTACTTCATCTCCAACCGATGCAACAGGCGTCCCCGCCGATGCAACAAGGGAATAGATCGTACAATCCATTGTGGCCACGAGATCACACGGTCTGCCATCTTCCGGAACTGTAAATACATCCACGGACTCCTTGAGCGCAACTGTAAGCTTTGTCCCACTGATGCTGCAGGATGCCCAACATATCTCCCCAAGATTATCCGTCAGCATGTCTGTCAGTTCGCTCAGATCAATACTCTTTTTTCTATGTCCATAGCACGGATACTCCATCTCGATAAGATCTGCAATTTCCTCACTTGTATAATCCTCACATCCGTCAATTTCTATGTACCATACATACCCTGATTCCCAGTATACAAACAGCAAAAATAATAAAACTCCGAGTAATATCGAGATCCTCTTCCTATTGCCCAGCAAACCGGTTCTTAGAGTCTTCTTCTCAGCTATTCGGATATCTATCATACATTTGTCCGCTATCTCTTCAAGTCTTTTTCTGTCATCGGAGTATATGCAGAAGTTTTCTGCCTTGCCATTCCATTTACTGTCATTCTGTTTACTGCCATTCTTTTTTCTGTTCTTCTTTACATCCCTCTCGCACCATGTACGTATTCCTTTATGGCTGCATATATTCATCAGGCGCAGAGCTGCGCGGCTGTCACAGCTCACATAGCACACACCTCTTATTTCCCTTCTAATATTCATGCAGTCACACTGTCAGCCAATCTACACTGTTTATCGAACCGCATATTTTCACTTCATAGGATGCATAGTAAGCGATCTGTAATCTTTCCCCATATATATTCAATATCCCTTTCCGGGTCTTAACAGACACTCTCTCGTCGTCAGAGTAGATCACATGTCTGAAATTCTCTATCACCAGCTCATCATTGTTGAACATGGTGAGTCTGGAGGTCGTTCCCGCCGAGTCCGGACACCAGCACGGAGGTTCAAATGCTATAACGTTTTTCGCTCTGTCTTTCATGAATACCACCATAACGCTTTTGGAACATTATATGAATACACATAAAAAAAGAGTACCGAATAAACTCGGTACTCTTAGAAATCAATTTAAAATCAAATATATATACTATGATTTATTTGTACTTGCGCTTTCTAGCTGCCTCTGACTTCTTCTTACGCTTTACACTAGGCTTTTCGTAATGCTCTCTCTTACGAATCTCCTGCTGAATACCAGCCTTCGCACAATTTCTCTTAAATCTGCGAAGAGCGCTATCTAAGTTTTCGTTCTCTTTAACTATTACACTTGACATTCTCTCACCTGACCTCCCTCCAGTTGTAAAATTATGCTACCAAATAACAACTGATTGGGTATTTTTAAGCACAAAATGTATTATATACATAAAATTCCTAATCGTCAACAGGAAAATGACAAATTAATAAAATATCTGTCACGAAACCTTAAGCTATCTGATTCTGAGCCTCTGTAACCGCCTGGGCAAGAGCTACCTCAATTCCGTCAGGATTCTTTCCACCGGCCTGAGCCATGTTAGGACGACCACCGCCGCCACCACCTACAATGCCAGCCACGGCCTTTATGATATTACCGGCATGGGCTCCCTTAGCAACTGCGCCGTCTGTAGCCATGGCAATGAGATTTACCTTGCCATCCTTTGCAGATGCAAGAACAACAACGCTGTCACCAAGCTTGCTCTTGAAGTCATCTCCGAGGTTTCTCAGTGAATTCATATCTGTATCCGGGATAGCCGCTGTGAGGATCTTGATTCCGTCCTTGTCTATAGCACTTGAAAGAACGTCTCCAGCTGCCTCCTTTGCCATCTTATCCTTGAGCTTCTTATTCTCATTCGTAAGCTCCTTAACCTCTGCAAGAAGCTGTTCTATTCTTGATGCCACACCATAGATATCAGTCTTAGCTACCTTTGCAGCATCCATGAGCTCCTGCTCTACATTTCTGTAGTAATCAAGTGCTCCGACAGATGTAAGTGCCTCGATACGTCTTGTACCTGCGGCCACACCGGCCTCTGATATAATCTTGAATGTTTTTATAGCTCCTGTGCTGGCAACATGTGTACCACCGCAGAGCTCCTTTGAGAAGTCTCCCATTGATACCACACGGACCTTCTCACCATACTTCTCACCAAACAGAGCCATGGCTCCGGTCTCCTTAGCCTCATCTACAGACATTACATCCGTGCATACAGGTATATCGAGCTGGATCTGCTCATTTACAATATCCTCAACCTTCTTGATCTCTTCCTTAGTCATCGCTTGATCATGTGAGAAGTCAAATCTCAGTCTTCCCGGCTCAACGAGTGAACCTGCCTGCTCTACATGATCTCCGAGAACCATCTTGAGTGCTCTCTGAAGAAGATGTGTTGCGGAATGGTTGTTACATATGAGTGCTCTGTTCTCAGCATCAACTGTGAGTTCTGCCTCATCACCAACATTGAGTTCGCCTGACTCAACATAACCGATATGTGCGATCTTGCCGCCTACAACCTTGACAGTATCCTCCACAACGAATGTACCGTTCTCTGTCTTGATGATTCCCTTATCACCGATCTGACCACCCATGGTAGCGTAGAAAGGTGTCTCAGGAACTATAACTGAAGCCTGTGCTCCCTCAGATACAGTATCTGCAAGAACTGACTTCTTATCATCACCCTCACCAACCTCTGTTGTGATAGCTGATATAGTTGACTTGTATGTCAGCTTGTCATATCCGACAAACTCAGATGTCATGTCAACAGGAAGCTGCTCATATACGGTTGCGTCTGCACCCATGTATGTTGTGGTCTTTCTGGCCTTTCTTGCAGTCTCCTTCTGGATATTCATGCACTCGGTGAATCTGTCCTCATCAACCTCGATCCCCTCCTCCTCGAGGATCTCCTTTGTGAGATCAAGAGGGAATCCATAGGTGTCATAGAGCTTGAATGCCTTGTCACCTGAGAGAACCTTCTCACCTGCAGCCTTAGTCTCGTCTATATAATCCTTGAGGATCGCAAGACCTGTATCTATGGTCTTATTGAAGCTCTCCTCTTCCTTGTCTATCTTATTGAAGATATATTCCTTCTTCTCACTGAGCTCAGGATATGCATCCTCTGACACCTCGATAACTGTCTTTGCAAGCTCTGACAGGAACTTGCCCTTGATGCCGAGAAGTCTTCCGTGTCTTGCAGCACGTCTGAGAAGACGTCTAAGAACATAACCACGGCCCTCGTTCGATGGAACGATACCATCTGATGTCATGAATGTAACTGAACGGATATGATCAGTTATAAGTCTGATCGATACATCCTTCTCATGATCTGTCTCATATTCCACGCCTGCCATCTCACATACCTTGTCGCGGAGAGCCTTGATCGTATCAACATCAAATATAGAATCAACATCCTGAACAACAACTGCGAGTCTCTCAAGACCCATACCTGTATCTATGTTCTTCTGCTCAAGCTCTGTGTAGTTGTTGTGTCCGTCATTGTTGAACTGTGTAAATACGTTGTTCCAAACCTCCATGTATCTGTCACAGTCACAGCCTACAGTACAGCCAGGCTTACCGCAGCCATACTTCTCGCCTCTGTCATAGTAAACCTCTGAACAAGGACCACAAGGACCAGCTCCGTGCTCCCAGAAGTTGTCCTCCTTGCCGAATCTGAATATACGGTCAGCATCGACACCGATCTCCTTATTCCATATATCAAATGCCTCATCGTCATCCTGGTAAACCGATGGATAGAGTCTGTTCTTGTCAAGTCCTACAACCTCTGTGAGGAACTCCCATGTCCATGATATAGCCTCATGCTTGAAATAATCGCCAAATGAGAAATTACCCAGCATCTCAAAGAATGTACCATGACGGGCTGTCTTACCTACATTCTCGATATCTCCTGTTCTGATACACTTCTGACATGTTGTCACACGTCTTCTAGGTGGTACCTCCTGACCTGTAAAGTAAGGCTTAAGTGGTGCCATACCTGAATTGATCAGCAGTAAGCTGTTGTCATTGTGTGGAATAAGTGAAAAGCTCTTCATTCTAAGATGACCCTTGCTCTCCATGAATTCCAGGAACATTTTTCTCAGTTCGTTCACGCCATAATTTTGCATTGTCTAATATCCTCCACTCTATCTTCTGTCAGCCAGTTCTTCTGTAATATCTTTCCAGCTGATTCCTCTCTCTACCATCAGACACATGAGATGATAAAGGAAGTCAGATATTTCATATTTTATATCCTCTGAATCAGGATTCTTGGCAGCTATGACTATCTCCGTAGCTCCCTCACCGACCTTCTTCAGGATCTTGTCAATACCCTTGCCGAACAGATAATTGGTATAAGAATCATCTCCTGGCTGATCCTTTCTGTCGCGTATGGTATTGTATACCTCCTCGAATACCTTCATAGGATTGGTATCATTGTACTCCTTTCTCACCAGATCTGTAAAGAAACAAGTACGGCTGCCTGTATGACACGCAGCTCCTATCTGTGACACCTTGGCAAGTATGGTGTCCTTGTCACAGTCTATCGTAAGAGATTTGACAAACTGATAATGACCGGATGTATCACCCTTGGTCCACAGCTCATTGCGGCTGCGGCTCCAGTATGTCATGCGCCCTGTTCTGATGGTCTTCTCATACGACTCCTTGTTCATATAAGCGACCATGAGCACTTCACCGGTCTTATAGTGCTGTGTAACACATGGAATAAGTCCATCCGAATTGAGTTTGAACGCCTCAAAAGGCATGGACGATTCAAACAGATCCACATCTATATTTGCCTCACGGCAATGCTGTTTAATCTCCATTATATCCATCTTCTGGAGATTGTACAGAGAAATTGATTCAGCATTTGTCTCATTGAGCATCTCTGCCACAGCTTCCCCGTTAGTGGAATAGGTAGAAACTATAACAGGAAGTGCAACATTTTCTCTTATGGATTTTACTATATCCAGATATTCCGGCACCATGTTGTTGTGAAGCAGCAGAAGTTCTCCCGCTCCAAGCGCCTTCAGTTTTCTGGCATATCCGACAGGATCATCACACTCACTCAGATCTATAGTACAGATTATTCGCTCTGAACCAAATCTGTCAGAAGCCTCAGTGACAAGCTCCGGCGTGTTCAGTGCCGCAGATTTCATACATACCTTGGATGCACCTGCATACAGAAGCTTCTTGACATCTTCAAGCTCCCTCACACCGCCACAGGCAATAAGTGGAATATCAACACTGTCACATATCTGTCTTATAATGGCAACATTGGGTTCTCTGCCATCTTTTGTTGCCTTGCTGTCAAAATAAGCTATCTCATCAGCTCCGGCATCATTGTAATATTTTGCCATCTCGACCGCATTGTTCAGATCCAGACATGGAATTATCTTTTTGCAGATCATATCATTATCCATAGTGAACCAGCACCTCCTTAAAGTGTGCCCTTGGTAGAAAGCACCTTTCCGTTTAATCTTCTGTCATAAGTTGTCGCCTCATCAAGAGCCTTCGCAAATGCCTTGAATGCGGCCTCTATGATGTGGTGATCGTTCTCCCCTGAGAACTGCTTAATATTGAGATTCATCTCAGCAGCGTATGATACTGCATAGAAGAATTCCTTGACCATCTGTGTGTCGAAGTATCCAACCCTCTCTGTGCGGAGGTTCAGATCATAGACAAGATATGGTCTTCCCGACAGATCTATGGCACACATTACGAGAGTCTCGTCCATCGGCAGGAAGAAATTGCCAAATCTCTTGATGGCCTTCTTGTCTCCAAGAGCCTCCTTGATGGCCTTGCCCAGCACAATTCCCACATCCTCAATGGTGTGGTGACAATCCACATACAGATCTCCCTTGACTGTAACGTTGAGATCAAAGAAACCATGCTTCGCAAAACTTGTGAGCATGTGGTCAAAGAAACCGATTCCTGTGTCGATCTTTGACTGTCCTTTTCCATCTATATTAAACTCGAGGGTTATGTCTGTCTCGTTTGTCGTTCTTGTACATTTGGCGATTCTAGCTGCTTTCTCTGCCATATCCCTGTCTCCTTCCCATATTCTATATCATTATGTCTTATTTTTCAAATCTTACTGCTATTGAATTGGCATGTGCTGTGAGCTGCTCAGCCTTGGCAAATGCTTCAATGTCAGTGTGAACTGCCTCAAGTGCCTCTCTTGAATAGTAGATTATGCTGGATTTCTTGATGAAATCGTCTACTGAAAGCGGTGAGAAGAACTTTGCTGTACCGTTTGTTGGAAGTACATGGTTAGGGCCTGCAAAGTAATCTCCAAGAGGCTCTGATGAGTATTCTCCGATAAATATAGCTCCAGCATTCTTCACTCTTGTCATCACGTCAAATGGATTGGCTGTGACGATCTCGAGATGCTCTGATGCAATGTCGTTGACAGCATCTATGGCATCGCTCATGTTGTCTGCAAGAAGAATATATCCATAATTGTCTATAGACTTTCTCATTATCTCTTTTCTTGAAAGCTCATCGATGAACTTGTCAACCTGAACTGATACCTTCTCGGCAAGCTCCTCTGATGTGGTCACAAGTATGGCTGATGCCATCTCGTCATGCTCTGCCTGTGACAGCAGATCTGCAGCCACGTATCTAGAATTGGCAGTCTCATCGGCAAGTACCATTACCTCTGATGGGCCGGCTATGGAATCTATGCTGACATGTCCGTATACGGCACGCTTTGCAAGAGCGACAAATATGTTTCCAGGGCCAACTATCTTGTCAACCTTAGGTACTGACTCTGTTCCGTATGCAAGGGCAGCTATGGCCTGCGCACCGCCTGCCTTGTATATCTCATCCACTCCTGCTTCCTTTGCTGCAACGAGTGTTGTGGCGTACACCTCACCCTCAGCATTACATGGAGTTGTCATGACTATCTTCTCAACGCCTGCAACCTTTGCCGGCATAACATTCATCAGAACTGATGAAGGGTAAACAGCCTTTCCACCCGGAACATAGACACCTACAGATGCAAGTGCTGTAACCTTCTGTCCGAGAAGAGTTCCATTTGGCTTGGAGTCAAACCAGCTATACTGCTTCTGCTTCTCATGGTACTCCCAAATGTTCTTCTTGGCTTTTCTGATAACGTCAAGGAGCTCAGGGCTGACCTGTGTATATGCGTAGTCTATCTCTTTCTGTGTAACCTTGACATTTTCTGCTGTTATATCTGCCTTGTCGAACTTCTTTGTGTATGAGAAGAGTGCGGCATCGCCGTTATCTCTCACATCGTCAACTATTTCCTGTACAGTCTCTGCATAGTTACCGAAATTACTTGGACTTCTCTTCAGAAGATTCTTCAGAAGATCCTTCTTTGTCTCTGCATTAAGCTTTACGATTCTCATCTCTGTTATGCCTCCGTGTGATTATCAATTTGTTATATCATAGGTCGTCGTGCGTGAGCGCGATTACATGCGCATGCCTCAGCGTGCTTCATTATATCATGATTCGCATCTACGGTGCTTTCCGTTGCTGTCGCAACTATCATGATCCAATTCGCCGCTCGCCAATCATGCAAGCATGTTGGCTCACTTGCGCTCATTATATCATCTATATATGCTACTTGTTCTCTTCCTTTATAAGTCTGTTGAGATCTTCCAACAGCTTGTGTATCCTCTCATTCTCCATCTTGAGACTTACCTGGTTCACAACCATGCGGGCTGAGAGTGGACAAACTTCCTCAAGCACCTCAAGTCCGTTCTCCCTGAGTGTGCTTCCTGTCTCAACTATATCTACGATCACCTCTGAAAGTCCAACTATAGGAGCGAGCTCCACTGAACCATTGAGCTTGATTATCTCAACTGTCTGGTGCTTACGGTTGTTGAAGTAATCCTTTGCGATCACCGGATACTTACTTGCAACTCTTATGATCTCATTCTTCTTGAGAAGCTCTCTGGCAGATGCCGGTCCGCATACACACATGCGGCACTTTCCAAAACCGAGATCCATGACCTCATACAGGTTTCTTCCCTCCTCAAGTATTGTGTCCTTACCTACAACGCCTATATCGGCCGCACCATATTCTACATAAGTAGGAACATCTGTGGCCTTTGACAGGAAGAACTTCATCTTAAGCTCCTCGTTCACAAATATAAGCTTTCTTGTGTCGGGATCCTTCATCTCCTCACATGTTATACCTATCTGTTCAAGCAGCGCAAGTGTCTTTTTTGCAAGTCGCCCCTTAGCAAGGGCAAATGTTAAATATCTCATCTCTCCATAACCTTTCATCTAATTCAATCTATTCTCAATCAAGCCGTAAAAGTTTCTTCTATAAATTGCCATCCCACTTGGAGTGTGATCGGCTTATCAGATCGTATGCCACCGCATCGCCTGACTGTTCAAAATATATAAGGCCTGAGAAATGCTCTCTACCCGCATACTCGATATAGTCATCAACCGATTTCTTCTGTGACTTTCTTATGAGCTCTATCTTGCGTCCCTCACTTCTGAGCTTCATACCGGCCTTGATAGCCTTGCCCTGATTCTCTATATCATAGAGGATGATCGTGTTTGAATAATCCACATCTATGTCTATATTCTGTCTGTTCATGGCCATTATGAGCTCCTCAACAGTGAAGGCAAAACCGATAGACGGTGCATCCTTTCCAAACTGCTTGAGAAGATTATTGTAACGACCGCCCTTGACAACAGCATCACCGGTTCCATAAGTATATCCGCGGAATATGATTCCTGTATAATAGTTGTATCCGTCAAGCATACCGAGATCAAAGCTTATGTGATCCTGATATCCATAGCACTCAAGGGCTGCATATACTCTTCTGAGCCTCTTCACAGCCTCAAGTGATGTCTCATTTGACACATATCCCTCAGCCTTGTCAAGCATGGATATTCCGCCGAACAGAGAATCAAATGCAACAAATGCTTTCTTAAGAGAGTCACTTATATCAAGTGCATCCACATACTCCTCAAGTCCGAAAAAGTTCTTGATATGGATGTACTCTTTTATCTGATCCTCCTCGTCCTCACTGATACCAGATTCAGCAACCAGACCCTTGAAGTAGTCTATCTGGCCTATCTCTATCTGGAAATCACTGATCCCGATCTCGTTGAAGCAGTCTATCACAGTTGCGATTATCTCAGCGTCAGCAGCGGATGAATCATCATTTACAAGCTCGGCACCGATCTGTGTGACCTCCTTGAGTTTTCCCTGAAGCTTGAGTGTGTTTGTATAGGTATTGCCTGTATAGCAGAGTCTGACAGGAAGCTCCTCATCTGCATAATACTTTGCAACACATCTCGCTATTGAAGGTGTTATATCCGGCCTGAGCACCAAAGTATTGTTGTCCCTGTCAAAGAACTTGTACATCTCATTGGAAGGTGCTGAACCCTTATCTCTGTTAAATATATCAAAAAACTCAAATGTAGGTGTCTCTATATCGTGATAGCTGTATAACTCCAGAATATGATGGAGTTCATGCATAACCTTTCTCTTCTTCTTACATTCTACATCGTAGGTGTCTCTCACTCCATCCGGGGTCTGTAACAGTTTGTCCTGCATAATCATATCTCCTTGTCAATTAAACTTTGCCATGCTTCACGTTCTTTATTATTGCTTTATCGCATTAAAGTGATAATTTGCTACTTTGGTAGCATGTCAACGTGCACATTATATTAAAGCGGATTGTATTTGTCAACCTCTATCATCAAGATCCCTGCTTAGAGGTTCAAGATAATGTACCAATGCACCACCCTTGGCTCTTATAAAGAAATTGGGATCAAGTTCATTGTACTTGAAGTTGTTGGCATGCCCATTCTGGACTCTCTCAAGATACCCCTTAAGCTCCTCGAATCTCATATAATACAGTTCATTTCGTTCCGAGAACATTATGATAAGGAAGCTTACACCGTTCTGTCTCTCGAAATCCTCCATGAACCTTATCTGATGCTCATGAATGTTACGCATTGTAAATGTATCAGTGGCACATTCCTTTGCATCGAAACATACCGGAACTCCCTGGACAACACCTATATAGTCGACGGTTGAATCCTTCTCGAAATACGCCAGGGTGATCTGGCTGCTGTCCTTGTCAATCTTTATCGGCGTGATAGGTGTCGGGATCTTCTGGACCAGCGCAAGGTTCTTCTGTCTGTAATATTCATTTGTGTTGTTTATCATATCCTCCAGTGTGGAGCCACGAAGCCCTCGCGAATTCCATGTAGCCATCTATTCAAACAAATCCTTTTCTATTCTTTTATACATATCAGGCTTGAATGCTGAGAAGCTCTTGCCCGTCAGATAATCCAGTCCACCGACAACATCGGTAAACTCCACCTCGCCGCAGTGCAGAATCTGGTTTCTAAGCTTGTATGTCTGTCTGAAATGTATGTTTGTCTCCCTGTCACCATACTTCTGGTCACCGATCACCGGATACCCCATGTGCTGGAGCTGTGCCCTTATCTGGTGAGTCTTACCCGTTATGAGCTTTACCTTAAGCTCTGTATATTTTCCATTTGTTCTGACCGGCTGGAATATGGTATGGATCTTATCATAGCCCAAGTCCCCGGCAGCCCTGCGTATCTCCTCCACACTGTCACGTATTGTCACAGTGTTCTTCTTATCATCCTTCACGAGATATGCCGTAATATCCTGCGTCTCTGTCATATTTCCCTTGACTATGGTGTAGTAATATTTGTCTATGCGTCTCTCCCTTATGATCCTCGAAAGCTCCTGACTTCCCATAAGTGACACTCCACACAGAACAAGGCCGGAGGTATTCCTGTCCAGCCTGTTGCATACAGAAGGCTTGAAGGTTCTGAGCTGAGTCTCAGTTATATACTCATTGTCAAGCAGATAATCGATGACACTCTCATTGATCGAGTAATCGTCCTTCGATGCCTTCTGTGACAATACACCCGCCGGTTTATTGACTATAAGTATGTTGTGGTCGTGATATATGATCTCCGGTTTAAACCTGTTTCCACCTGTGGAAGCACCGGCTCTCACGCTGTCATCCCTGAATGAATCTATGGTCTCATCCGACAGATAGAGCTGTATCACATCTCCAACATACACGATCTCATTTCCAACCGCCTTGCCGTTATTAAGTTTTATGTTTTTCTTTCTTATCATCCTGTAGACGAAGCTTGAAGGAGCCTTGTTAAGGTACTTCATGACCAGCTTGTTAAGCCTCTGGCCGGCTTCGTTCTTTGAAATAACTATCTCTCTCATTTTTTTCTATATTCCCAGCTCATATAATCTGTTTCTGATCTTCTCATCGGCACCGACAAATTCATCTGAAGGTGCTTTGATCTTCTCGGCCTTTGCCACAAAACCATCAATGTCTGTGGCTATGATCACAACATATTTTTTCTGGTCTGCCAGAGCCTCTGTAATGATCTTCTTGAGCGCTGCCTCATCAGGTATCTTTTTGCCATATCCACCATTGTAGTAAAACAGCATTCTGCCATCTCTTATGACCGCAGCAGGGAAATACACTATTCCCTCGTACCTGCTTATCGACACATCATATACAAGTGACGGATCTCCAAAGTATGATAACTTCTCAAGTTTAGCGTACTCATCCTTCGTGAGTTCCTTGAACCCTGCACACATTATGTATGCCACAAGCTGTTTTGCAAGCGGCAGGGCGACGAGTATCGGTATGACTATAAATACAGTCTTTCTTGTGTCAAACATAGCCACAGTAAAGAATACTCCGGCTATAACAAACAATCCAAGTACAATGATACTTATAAGAACATTTCTCTTATGCCTGTTCATGTATCCGTGTTGTCCTTTTTCCATATCATCCTCCATTTATCTCTGGTCTGGCTGTAGAGCTATGTCCGCCTGCAGCCCATATATCTACTTCATAAATCTGATCAGCAAACTGTGAGGCAGGTACTTGCTCACAAGTCTGAACGCCTTCATGAGCGGCGAATACACCGATATATCGCTCATATAATACGCGTCAAACAGTGCCTTTTTTACAACCTTCACAGGATCTGCTCTTAGAATCATCTTATACGGCTTGGACTTTGTGTACTTCTGCGCAACATCGAAGAACTCTGTCTTGACAGGTCCCGGGCAGACAGCCGTAACAGTTATCCCCTTTTCCTCAAGCTCTCTGTTAAGTGCTCTTGAAAAGCTCAGCACCATTGATTTGGATGCCGCATATATAGCAAATGATGGCTGAGGCAGAAAAGCTGCAGATGAAGCAAGATTGATTATATTTGAAGGGCCTGACATATATGGCAGAGATATATGTGTTATGGCAGCCAGCGCCCTGCAGTTGAGATTCAACATTCCAGTCACGTCGTCCACTGTCATATTCTCAAAATGGCCTGCTATTCCGTATCCAGCTGCATTTACAAGTACTCTTATTGATGGAGCCTGTCTCTCAAGAAGATTTCTGTAGAACTTGATATCAGTCTCATCGGTTAGGTCAAGCGCAAGTATCCTTACAAGCTTTCCACTTACCGCGTTTATCTCGGTCTTAACCTCAGCAAGCCTGTCTTTTCTCCTTGCTATAAGCCATATCTCGTCGATTGTCCTGTATCGCTGTGCTATCTGAAGTGCAAATTCTCTTCCAATCCCTGAAGATGCTCCTGTGATTATCGCTACCTTTCTCATGACATCATCCTCCATCCCGATAAATATTTGTTTTTTAATACTCCTCTGTTGTTCTTGGCCCACCCGAGCGGATATCCATCCACGCAGACAAGCACATACCCATTCTCTATATCCTGATCATCTTCCAGCTCGACGGTCTCTCCCTTTAAATACTTTATGACCCTTATGTCATCCGCCGAAAAACTCACAACATTGTCAAACTGATCTGACTTGAGATACATCGCAAGTGACTGACTCGGTTCAAATCTGTTCTTCTTGACCTCACCGAGGAACAGTCCATGCCTCAAAAGCCTGAGTCCCTTAACATCAGGCATTCCCTCTGATATATAATAAAGTCTTCCCTTATTTTCCTCTATCCTGTCTGTCTTTATACCCGCAGACTCAGATACATGCTTTATAAATGCGATGAAATCCTCATCCGGCCTGTACGACTTGAACGAGTATGTTGAGTTTCCTCTATATGAGTCATCCTGATCCTTTTCAAACAGAGCTATGAAATGACCTTCGCCCTTCACGTGATGAGGCCACAGTCTTGAACATTTCACAAGCTCAGGATTGCCGGTCTCTCCCCAGGCCGGATTGCCGTCATCAAATTTCTCATATTTAGGAAAATCCACAAGATGCATACTGTCATCTATCGACAGCAGATACTCCACCGACCTCTCATCCTCCTCGGGGGAAAATGTACATGTGGAATAAAGCAGCTTTCCGCCCGGTTTCAGCATCTTGCACGCTTCATTTAATATTCCTCTCTGCAGTCCGGCAAAAAGTTCAGTTCCGTTGTTCTCCCATGCAGTCATCATCGATGAAGATTTTCTGAACATTCCCTCTCCGGAACACGGTGCATCTATAAGTATCTTATCGAATGTACCCTCAAATGCCTTTGACAGATTATTTGGAGGTTCACTTACCACACACATGTTTCCTATTCCGAAAAGTTCCAGGTTCTTCAGAAGCGCCTTGGCTCTCGAGTTGCTTATATCATTGGATATAAGTATTCCCGTGCCATTAAGCTTCGCCGCAAGCTCGGTGGATTTGCCTCCCGGTGCCGCGCATATATCTAGTACCACATCTCCATCCTCTATATCCAGAACACTGGCAGGTGTCATGGCACTTGGCTCCTGTATATAATAGAGCCCCGCATAATAGTATGGATGCTTGGAAGGCGTATACTTCCTGTGATCATAGTAAAAACCATTCTTAGTCCACGGCACAGGCTCCAGCTCGAAAGGACTTATCTTCAGAAAGTCCTCCACGGATATCTTGGATGTATTCACCCTGATTCCATGATACATATCACTGTCAAAACACTTTATATAATCCTCGTATTCATCGCCAAGCTGTATTCTGATCCTCTCGTCAAACGCCTTTGGTAAAGTCATAACAAACTCCTTTATCTTACGCTCTGGGCCTTGTAACCCTCAGCTATTATGTCAAGCTGCTTTGCAAAATTCTCAAGCAGCTCCATATCATCCTTCTTATATATAGAATAAAACTCATCCTGAATCTTCTGGATCTCTCTTGGATTTCCCACCTTGTACAGATTCTGGATATTAACAATGATCTCCGAAACTATATTCGCCTTGATATTGAACGAATTCTGTGCATCCATGATCTCTCCGCGGACATATGACATCTCCCTGTCAAGTGCAACGGTGGCATCCGCAGCGTTCTTGAGCTTCGCCCTTATGTCCTCTGGAATTCCCTTCCTGTACTTGTACTGCAATGAATGTTCTATGGTTGCCCAGAAGTTCATCGCCATTGTCCTTATCTGGATCTCCGCCTGTATGGTGGTGCATCCATTTACCGTATATACATCGTAATCAAGTATGATGTGATAGCTCTGATAGCCGCTGGCCTTGGCATTTGCTATATAATCCTTCTCCTCACGTATCCTCATGTCCTGTCTGCCACGTATAATCTCAACCACCTTGCTGATATCCTCGGTGAACTGGCACATGATCCTGATTCCGGCTATGTCATCCATCTCCTCAACGATCCGGTCCATAGGAATATTCTTCTTCTGAAGCTTATCGATAATACTGGAGACCGTTTTCACCCTTCCGGTCACACTCTCTATAGGTGAGTACTTTCCCATACTCTTGTACTGCATTATTATGTGGTTGAACTTCACGAGAAGCTCATCAACCGCCTGCTCGTAAGGAGACAGTATCTCCTTCCAAAGCTGAATCTCCATATAAAATAACTCCTCCCAATACAAATACTACTGTGACACTCTTGTGCTCAGGAATGTATACTCCTTCTGTCCTTTCTCATAATCCGGATACTCAGACACAAGCTGTCCCGCTATCTCATAAGCCTTATCGTAATCCTCGTTCTTCTCATAATATGTTATCTCAAGCATCAGGAGCTCTTTTCTGTATATCTTGTCTCCACTGTCAAGTCCATTTGTAATATATGCGATCGCAGACTCCATATCACCGTTATTCAGATAATATGAACCGTACATGGCATATACATACGAGTTGAATCCAAATGTCTGGACATATTTTTCATAGCTCTCAAACATCTTATCGGACTCATCAGTAACTGCGTAGCATGTTCCTATGTACATATAAAGCTCCGGATATGTCTCCGCCTGCTTCAGAAGCACATCGAGAGCACCGCCATAATTTCCCTGTGAGAAATCACTGAGTGCAGTTGCCAGTTCCTTCAGATCTTTTACATTTGATCCGGTAAATGAATCCTGTATCAATTCGTTGTATGTATTTGCGGCCTCTGTGTACTGCGCGCTCTTGAGATACGCATCAGCCAGATACAGCTTTATATTCTGATCCTTTTTCTTTGAGAACAACTGATTCTCTGCCAAGGCATTGTCAAATGAATCTATTGCCTCCTGATACGAACCTGACTTGTAATATTTTACGCCCTGATCGTAAAGTTCATCCTTCTGTGACACTATTGCCGATATAGCGTATGAGATCAGCAATACAGCCACACACGCAAGTATCACCAATGCAAAAATTAGTTTATAGTTGATCTTTCTTCTCTCTTTAAATATGCTGCGTTTACGTCTAGACATATGTTATCTCCTTTGAATCACAGTATTTTTATTACACGGCATAGCTACCGCAGTTTATACATCATTTTATATTAGCACAATCCAACAAATATATAAAGTAAAAAAGCGGCTTTGCTGATTTTCATCAGCAAAACCGCTCTCAATTCTTCTATAAATACAATATCTGACGCCGACAGGTCTGGCAGATTAGTGATGGAATAATCTGATTCCTGTAAATACCATGACCATATCGTACTTGTCAGCACACTCGATAACAAGATCGTCACGAACTGATCCGCCAGGCTGTGCAATGTACTTGACACCGCTCTTGTGAGCTCTCTCTATATTGTCTGAGAATGGGAAGAATGCATCTGATCCAAGGACAACATCTGTGTTCTGCGCAAGCCATGCCTTCTTCTGCTCTGCTGTGAACACCTCAGGCTTAACCTTGAATCTCTTCTGCCACTCGCCTTCCTTAAGAACGTCCTCATACTCATCACCCATGTATACGTCGATGGCATTGTCTCTGTCGGCTCTTCCAAGTCCGTCAACAAACTGAAGTCCCATAACCTGTGGTGACTGACGAAGGAACCAGTTGTCTGCCTTCTGTCCTGCAAGTCTTGTACAGTGGATTCTTGACTGCTGTCCGGCTCCGATACCTATAGCCTGTCCGCCCTTTACATAGCATACTGAGTTGGACTGTGTATACTTGAGTGTGATGAGCGCGATCTTCATATCGATCTCAGCCTGCTCTGGAAGATCCTTGTTCTTTGTAACAAAGTTTGACAGTAGATCCTTGTCGATCTTGAGCTCGTTTCTTCCCTGCTCAAATGTAACACCGTATACCTGCTTTCTCTCGATCTCAGCAGGAACATAGTTCTCATCTATCTGGATGATGTTGTAATTTCCCTTCTTCTTTGCAAGAAGAAGTTCCATAGCCTCATCTGTGTATCCAGGAGCGATAACACCATCTGATACCTCTCTCTTGATAAGGCGTGCTGTGTCTGCGTCACATACATCTGAAAGTGCGATGAAATCGCCAAATGATGACATTCTGTCAGCACCTCTTGCTCTTGCATATGCGCATGCAAGTGGTGAGAGCTCTCCGAGATCATCTACCCAGTAGATCTTTGCAAGTGTATCTGTAAGTGGAAGTCCAACTGCAGCGCCTGCTGGTGAAACATGCTTGAATGATGTTGCTGCTGGAAGTCCTGTTGCCGCCTTGAGTTCCTTTACGAGCTGCCATCCGTTAAATGCATCAAGGAAGTTGATGTATCCAGGCTTGCCGTTTAAAACCTTAACAGGAAGATCACTGCCATCCTCCATATATATTCTTGATGGCTTCTGATTTGGATTACAACCGTACTTTAACTGAATCTCGTTCATGATCAAATATCTCCTTTATTCTTTAATTACTTATTCTTGTTCACGATCTTTGTCTCATACTCACCTGTTGCGATGTCAATATATCTGACGAACAGTGACACCTTGTTGTCCTCATTGAGGCTGTTCCATACCTTGTCTGTGAACTCATCGATATCACCGGATATCTTAACCCACTTTGGCTCACCCTCAAAGCTTGGGAGCGGATTGCCATCATGCATATATGTGTGAATGAAATGTCCCTCACCGGCTACAGGGTTCTCGTATGAGAATGTGTATCTGTTATTTGCAGCAGGGTTGCCGTTGTTGCTCTTAAGTATGGACATTGAATAGTCGAACACACCATTCTTTATGTGCATAACACCTGAGATTCTAGGTGTGTAGTTAGGGCCGTCAGGCTCAAACTGTCTGCTTCTGAGTGACTGCTCAAATGTGAGCTCATCGTCAAGTCCGTCATATATAGTGTCTGTCTGATCGCCATTTGTAACTATAGTCTTATTGCCAAGAACTCTTACAGGTGCATAGATGATAAGGCTTGGATCCTCAAGCTTTGATGGATCAAACGCCTCTGTTCTGATTCCTTCGCCCTCTGTCACAAATACTCTGTTACGGCTGTTTGAGCTTCTTCCCATGATGAAATAAGCTGTCACTGCCTTCTTACCATCCTCGGACACACCGATAACGATTCCGCGTCCTGGATATGCATTTTCGCTAAGTTCCTTCTCAAGTGATAACATTTCCATTTTCTGTTGTACCTCCATGTGTTTTCTCGTACCTGTGAGCTGATGTTATGCTGCAAAGCATCCTAAAAAAGAAAGCCGGCCACCTGCGCACACAAATACATGTCTTGATATATTTGCTTGCCCAGGCGGTCGGCTTGTCTTAACAGTACACTCCCTGTAGGTAATTCCTACCAGCCATCGGCTGTCTCCGCCAGTCGTGTACCAACATGTTTTTATAATATAGTAAATCTTTTGTTATTTCAAGTGTTATCTTACATAAAAAGGTGCGTTGTCATAACTTACAACGCACCCCATATATATTACTACAACTGTTATTTAATTAGAGCTTGTGACTACATCCGCCATGACAGTTCGAACAGTCGCCACCACATATGTGTTTGCCCTTTTTTCTATCCTTTACCATACCTCTGACAATGAAGAACACCATCAGAACGATTATGGCCGCCACAATGATTGTACCAAGATACTCTGACATAAGTCACCACTCCTTTTATATTATATGGAGCAGACGCATTTAAATGCGCTTACGCGCGGCGTCTGCGTGCTTCATAAGGATTCCTCCCACTTACGTGGGTCCCTCCTTATGAAAAGTTAAGCGTTGAGGAACTCCTTGCTTGTCTTTACCTTCTTGTTTGGATCCGGACGGAACAGCATGAAGAAGAACAGAACAACAAGTGCAATTGCTACTACTGACCATACACCGAATGTACAAGCTCCTGTGAATAGACCTGCGATTCTGTATACAACAAGTGCTACAAGGTAAGCAAATCCACACTGATATCCGATTGCGAACCAGAACCACTTAGCACTGTTCATCTCTCTCTTGATAGCACCCATAGCTGCAAAACATGGTGCGCAGAGAAGGTTGAATACAAGGAATGAGAATCCGCTTGCTGTTGTGAATGCGCCTGCAAGTGCCTGGTAAACTGTACCATCTCCACCACCGTAGAGGATACCCATTGTACCAACGATGTTCTCCTTTGCAACAAGACCTGTGATAGATGCTACAGTTGCCTGCCAGTTACCCCATCCCTGTGGAACGAAGATCCATGCTATCGCATTACCGATCTTTGCAAGAATACTGTAATCGATCTGGCTCTCATCAAGCATCTGGAATGAACCATCAACAAATCCAAAGTATGTTGTGAACCATACAGCGATTGTTGAAAGTGTGATTATTGTACCAGCCTTCTTGATGAATGACCAACCACGCTCCCACATGCTTCTGAGTACAGAACCTACTGTTGGAATATGATAAGGTGGAAGCTCCATAACGAATGGTGATGGATCTCCGGCGAACATCTTTGTCTTTTTAAGTATTATACCAGAACATATAATTGCTGCAATACCAATAAAGTAAGCACTTGTTGCAACTATTGATGAACCACCGAATATAGCACCGGCGATCATGGCGATAAATGGAACCTTAGCACCACATGGTATAAATGTTGTTGTCATGACTGTCATACGACGGTCTTTCTCATTCTCAATTGTACGTGAAGCCATGATACCTGGCACACCACAACCTGTACCTACAAGGATAGGTATGAATGACTTTCCTGAGAGACCGAACTTTCTGAAGATACGGTCCATGATGAAGGCGATACGTGCCATATATCCACAGTACTCAAGGATTGCAAGTAAGATGAACAGTACGAGCATCTGAGGTACGAAACCAAGTACAGCACCAACACCGGCTACAATACCATCGATGATAAGTCCATGTAACCAGTCTGCACATCCAATCTTGTCAAGTCCTGCAGAGATGAGATCTGGGATTGAAGGAACAAATACGCCATAATCAGCAGGATCAATCTCTGCCATCTGTGTCTCGTTGAAGTAATCAACTGCATCAAGATATGACATTGCGTTTGTTGTCTCTTCGTCAGCATTTGCTGGAACCTCTGAGTAGTATACATCGATATCGTATGTATCGAGTGTCTCCTCATCTTCCATCTCATACTTAACGCTTGCCTCTGTGTTTGTGTTTGCCTCGATAGCTGCCTTTGTGGCATCTACATCAACAGCATCCTCGTCATCTGTTACGAGTACGCCGTATGCATCGAGTGCTGTTGTTGCTGCATCATAGTCACCTGATGCATCTTCATAAGCTGAGCTTCCGATGCCGAAGAGATGGAAACCATCGCCGAACAGGTTATCATTTGTCCAGTCTGTGCACCATGCACCTACTGTTGACATTGCTATATAATATACGAGCCACATGATGAGAACGAATATAGGAAGTGCAAGGATACGGTTTGTTACAACACGGTCGATCTTATCTGATATTGTAAGCTTCTGTCCCTTTGCAGCCTTCTTTACACACTTGTCAATGATTGATGAAATGTATGAATATCTCTCACTTGTGATAATACTCTCTGTGTCATCATCGAAATCATCCTCAAGCTTCTTGATCTCTGCTGAGCAATCTGGAGCATTCTTCATCTGCTCTATGATCTTGCTATCCTTCTCGATGAGCTTGATCGCGAAGAATCTCTTTCTGTTCTCCTCCATGTCAAGCTTAGTGCTTACGCTCTCGATTGCAGCCTCAACAGCCTCATCAAAGTTGTGAACTCTTGCATTTGCTGTCTTGGACTTTGCTGCTGCGATAGCCTTCTCTTTAACCTCGTCAATACCGGTACCCTTAAGAGCTGAGATCTCAACGACCTCACATCCAAGAGCTTCCTTCAGGTTCTTGATGCTGATGGAGTCGCCGTTCTTCTTTACAAGATCCATCATGTTAACAGCCATGACAACAGGGATTCCGAGCTCAATAAGCTGTGTTGAGAGATAAAGGTTTCTCTCTATGTTAGTACCATCGATAATGTTGATGATGGCATCAGGATATTCTTGAATAAGATAATTTCTGGCAACAACTTCCTCAAGAGTGTATGGAGAAAGTGAATAGATACCAGGAAGGTCGGTTATGATAACATCCTTGTTACCCTTAAGCTTACCCTCTTTCTTCTCAACTGTAACACCTGGCCAGTTACCTACGTACTGGTTAGCGCCAGTTAAAGCATTGAATAATGTTGTTTTACCGCAGTTAGGATTTCCTGCAAGTGCAATCTTTACTGACATTGTTTACCCTCTTTCCTATTGTATTGTGCAGACGCATTTAAAGGTGCTTACGCACGGCGTCTGCGTACTTCATATTAGCCTTTTCTATCATATGTTAGCATATACTAACGTATGAACAAAAAAATAAGCTGTTACTCTACCTCTATGATCTCAGCATCAGCTTTACGTATTGATAACTCATAGCCTCTTACAGTAACCTCTACAGGATCACCGAGAGGGGCAACCTTACGAACATAAACCTGTACACCCTTTGTGATGCCCATGTCCATGATACGTCTCTTTACAGGGCCCTCGCCTGCAATCTTCTTGACAGTGACAGTACTGCCAACCTTGACATCTTTTAATGTGCTCATGATCTTACTCCTTTTACATACTTTTGTCGTCAGTCAGATACATGTAATCGTACCTATACAAGTATCTTGCTGGCCATATCTTTATCAATGGCAACACGGGAATCTTTGATATTAACTATAAGATTTCCTGCATTCTCTGCCACGACAGTTACAACACTACCTTCAACAAAGCCCAGCTTTTCAAGAAACAATCGTGTTTTCTCTCTCCCGCCAACCTTTTTGATCACATTGGCTTCTCCCGGTTTTGCAAATGTTAATGGCATAATTGCACCTCCTTAACTAGCAACTTAAACCACTGATTTTCATATCGTGGTTAGTATATACTAACATTAATTAGATGTCAATAATATTAATCATTTTGGACTAATTGAACAAAACACGGCTCTTTTATTGATAAAAAGTGCCTATTTGTCGAAATTCGTATTTCAATTATAAAATTGAATAAAAAAATCATTTATGATATATTATTTATAATTGCTACATTGATACAGATACATTTATAATGTTAAATATAAGGGGGATATATAATAATGTTGACCACGAATGAATCAGTAGAGAATTATCTTGAAACCATTCTCGTTCTCAGCCAGAAGCTTCCGGTCGTCCGAAGCGTTGATGTTGCCAACGAGACTGGCTATAAGAAATCAAGTGTAAGCGTTGCTATGAAGAATCTCCGGGAGATGTGTTATATAGAAGTAAGCGATTCAGGATACATAACTCTCACAGCAGCCGGTAAAAAAATTGCAGAGATGATATATGAGAGGCACCAGCTTCTGTCTTCATGGTTCACAAGTCTCGGCGTTGCAAAAGAGACCGCAGCCGAGGATGCCTGCAAGATCGAACATGTTATAAGCCAGGAGACTTTTGAGGCCATCAAGAGGCATGTGAATTCTACAAATGAATAATATAGAATATAAGTTCTGACACAGACTGGATAAACAACAAAACAGGAACAGCGTATAGCTCCATAGCAAGCTATACGCTGTTCCTGTTTTATATGGAATATATAATATTGCTCTTAACGTACATATCCAACCAGCTCGCCCTGTCTGACTCTGGTCTCAATATCTTTTCTAGAATTCTCAACTATTCTGTCTAAAGGAGCGACTTTGTCCTTCTGGATGAGAAGAATGATTGTTGAGCCACCAAACTCAAAATAGCCCTTTTCCTCTCCTCTTCTGACATCCGTGGAATCCACATACCTGTTAACTATACGACCAACCAGAAGTGCTCCAACCTCCATATCAATGATGGTTCCCGCATCCTGCGTCCTTATAAGACAATACTCTCTGGTATTTTCTTTGTAAATGTCGTAATATTCACTGGCTATAGGGTTAACTGTGTGATATAAGCCTTCTATACGTCTGACATCAGACTGCTTTCCAGACACGTTATATATGTATCTGTGATAATCATCGACACACAGTCTGAACAGCCACAATTTTCCACCTCTGTAGTGTCTCGCAAGCTTTTTGTCCCTGAGGAGGGATGCCACCGTGTACTCTGAATCCTTTATATTGAAAGTCTGTCGTTCTGTGTCTTCTATATCATATACCGTAAGCCTGCTGTCACATGGACTCACAAAACCTTCATCGGTCATATCTATGGCCCTTGCTCCCGGCACCAGCTTTCTCTTGAAGAAATCGTTATATGAGTCAAACTCATTCTTCTGACACACAGATATATCAATATCATTTTTCTTAATGAATGGGTTGATCATGATTCTGGATAATCCAGTGTCCATGAATCTTCCCACAAGCTTTGACACCTCTGGTCTGATCAGCCATCCCAGCACCATACGACCCGCTCTGTTGCCATATAACAGGCGCAGGACTCTGTCCTGTGTCGATACACACTCATTATGTTTTGATCTTTTGTATATTGCATATTTGTTCTTTATCATATCTTATACATCATCCTTCATCGCTTCTGTATATCCGGTTTAGCCAAATTACTTCTATATCTTTTATTTTTCATAGCTCCTATACACTTATAACTTATAATAGAAGGGATATAAAATAAGGAATAGTTATGATATGACGTCTGACCATGTATCTTATCATAAGCCAAACTACGGCAACTGCCACAATGACAATTATCACCATAAGTTCCTTTGTGGTTGGCTTAGGGAATCTGAAATCTGTTATGAAAAGTATCATTGCAAGTATCATGATTCCATGAAGCAGAATTGGGAAAGAGGACCCAAGCAAAGGTGACGTAACGTATATTATAGGAAGCCCCACCGATATTGCGGTGATCGGCATTCCATGGAAATACTTTCTTCCATCCGGCTGCTCTATGACCTCAGCATCATCATCGTCATTGTTCTTCTTCTCCTCGAGCACGTTATAGTATGCAAGTCTTATCATTCCAGCCAGACAGTACAGTGCAAGAATAACCATTCCAAACGGCGTGTTCATTCCTGAATACCAGCACAATACAACAGGAAAAACTCCAAAACTCACCAGGTCACAGAGAGAATCTATCTGGATACCAAATCTCTTCTCATCCATAGTCCTATCCTTCTTGCTCCTTGCGACTTTTCCGTCAAATGCATCAAACAGACCGGAAAGTGCAAGACACAATATTCCTATGCTAAGGTGTCCGGTAAATGTAAAGAACATGCCTGTGATAGATGACACCAGGCTCATATATGTCAAAATAACTGTATAATTATAAAATCCTACCATGTGTGAAATACCCCGTTTTTTTCTTTTATACTTGCAAAAAGCACGTATGAATCAAATTATACACAATTACTTGACATAAAACCACATCTTTTTGCAAATCTTTCATACAATTAATCCTTTGAAGCTGTTTTCCATACACACGGTCCCCCAGCCTGTATATCTGTTCGGGTAACTGCCCAGTGAACCGAGAGGCTTTGCTCCCCTTATAAGCTGAGCCTTAACCCTCTCTCCGTACATAAATGGATCGTTCCCCAGGACTATCCCCCATTCCATGATAAGTGCCGCACAGCCAGACACAAATGCCGCCGCCAGCGATGTGCCATCGGCATTTCCGTATCCATACTCACCATAGCTGACAGTCACTCCGACACCCGGAGCTGCAATATCCGGTTTTATGGCATTATCCGACGTAAAACCCCTGCCTGAAAATCCCGTTATGGATGCATTTACCTGATCATAGGCAGCCACCGTTATTATATTTGATGCCGTACCCGGGATCGTGAGGGTTCCATACACCGAAGGATTCTCAAATGCAACCTGCCCCGTCACATAACTGTCACCGGGTAGATACGCATTGAATATCCCATTTGCAATGCTCTTCGGTGCAATCCTCACATGCCATATCCCCTGCTCTATATCCCCGGTCTCAGACTGGAAAAATACATATATGAGCTGCTTGACATTGTAAGGTGAAGGTCCCTGGAATATCCCAAGCAACTCCGTGCTCCCATAATACGCCCCGGATACTATCTGTCCCTCCGTGAGATACGCCACAAGGTCGTAGGACGGCGAATAGACGAGCACATCGAAGCTGTCGATATAGTTTTTCCATATCTGCAGGCCAAAGTTTTTCACACCGGCCGCCACCGCAATGTCAATACTCGCATAGCTTACATTTCCAAGCATACCGCTGGTATGCAGTTGTCTTCCACCGTCATTTCCTGAACCCGTGACAACACACACCTTAGCCATCTGGGCCACAGAATTAACAAACAGCTCAAGTGTCGACGTGCCATCATGGGCTCCAAAGTTATTTCCATATGAAAGATTTATCACTACCGGAGTTCCAGTCTCCATGCTGTATCTCACAAGCAGATCTATCCCCATCATTATACCTATCGTGTCCGGCAGCGCGCGTTCAAGCGACTGTTCAACGACAATGATCCGGGCTTTTCCCGCCACTCCTATATTGCTCCCGGCGGCCACAGATGCAACCTCCGTGCCGTGCTGCTCTCCCATGACACCGGGCAGCCGCCTGTCCTCATACATTTGCCCGATCTCACTTTGATCATATATCCGTCCAAGACCATAGCGGTTTGGGTAAGTCCTTTCATAATCTGTATTCTGGTTCCAATACATGACTATCCTGGAGCCGGCGTCATCTGCAAATTCCCGGTTGAGGATATTCACGCCGCTATCTATAATTCCAATACATACGCCTTCGCCTGTGAGCCCATACTTCGACATGAAATTTTCCGTTATGCAGGATATGTATCTGTCATAGGCGACACCCGCACCATAACTGTAATATTGAGCTTTATCGATATAAAGTACCCTCGGCTCCTCCTGAAGCCTTTTTATATTGTAGGAATACACGTTCACTATGGCATATCCCCCGAGCAGATAAACGCAGCTATTCAGAATATCTCCCTCAAGATCATCTATGTCACCGGAATGTCTGATTATCAGCATCCACGAATCATCGGATGCGTTATATCCAAGATAAAGACTGCTGTACGGCATGTAACCATCCGCATCCATGGCAAGTTTAAGTTCAGGGCTTATTTTGTCATCCATACATATACATTTCTCATTTTTTATCATTATATTGCACAAAATATCGCTCTATGTCGCAAATTGTTTGCTTATTTCGCACTTTTTAGGATGTTTTAGCACTTTTCCACATTATCCACAGATTTATACACATTTTTCAAATATATAGTCGTATATTGAAAAACTTAACCACATTTCCATCAACAAATTAAAAATTCAATCGAAATATCGATGCTTCATTTATTGTAATACGACCATTTTCTTACCGGCCCACATATATAATTCCAATTGCACTACATGAAAAGAAGTGAATTATTTGAACTTTCTGACAAATGTATTACTAGGCAGACATTCAAGGATCACCAATGCTATCGGTTACCTGGACACAGGTAACACGCTAAGATGCAATCTCACAGGACGCAACGTCGCCGTGACTACATACGCCGTAGCCATCGAACTGGCTCCACCGGAACTGACTCCACTGCTCGATGACTACATCAAAAAACCGTCTTCCATATATGAATATGATTACCGTGATGACATTCCGGCCGGAATACACATAATTCCCTACAATACGATATGCTCCGGAAATCAGCTTATGCTCGCCATGGACATTGACTACATGTTCATCGACAGCTCATACATGGAACACAGACCACTGATCGGTATCAGCCCAAATACATTTAATATACTTCACACAGACAAATGTATTCTTTTAAGCAAATATTATATGAAAAGAGGCAAAAGACATGTTAAACACAATAAGGAGTAACGACTTCAAATTTACTGTTGCCAGCAATATTTCACTGCGCTCCCTGAAAAGCGGCAAAGATATATATTATATTGGAGGAACCGAGGTACTTCCCGCCCCGCTGGAACCCCACGAGGAGGCCGTGGTCATAAACGAACTCACAAACAACCAGTCGGATTCCGCAAAGAAAATGCTGATAGAGCGAAATCTGCGACTTGTCGTATACATTGCTAAAAAATTTGACAACACGGGTGTCGGAATTGAGGATCTGATATCCATAGGCACGATCGGTCTCATCAAGGCCATAAACACCTTCAAAAATGACAAAAACATAAAGCTTGCTACCTACGCATCAAGATGTATTGAAAATGAGATACTCATGTTTCTCCGTCGCAACAGCAAGCTCAGAACAGAGGTGTCCATCGATGAACCGCTGAATGTTGACTGGGACGGCAACGAACTGCTTCTGTCCGACATTCTGGGAACGGATGAGGACGTAGTCTACCGTGATCTGGAGACAGAGGTAGACTACAATCTCCTCGACAATGCCATATCAAAGCTCTGTGAAAAGGAACGCACCATCATAGAACTGCGGTATGGAATAAACACCATAGGTGGGGTAGAAAAGACTCAGAAGGAGGTGGCTGATCTCCTGGGAATATCCCAGTCCTACATATCCAGGCTGGAAAAAAGAATAATCAAGAAGCTTCGCAGAGAGATAATGAAGCAATACTGATACACACAGACAAATATGACCGGGAAGCTACATACATCCGTTGTTCTGCAGTCTCCCGGTCATAATCTTTCAGTGACGATATTATGTCATTATGACATACTGTCAGTGATGATATCCCGCCATACGTCTCTTGTAATCATCCACTTTATCCCTCAGTTTGGTGTAGTCCTTTTCCTTGAGCTGCCCCTCCTCATTAAGCTTCGTAACCAGCTCATCAAGTTCCTTCAAGGCTTTATGCGCCAGATCCTTGTAGTTGTTCGCCAGATTCATATCCAACTCATTCACAGCCGAATTCACCTGCTGTTTTACTTTTCTACTCATCATAATATATCACCGCCCATTCATTTCAAGATCTTATTCCCACGTATACCAAAAGAGCCTGAAACCCTTGATTCTACTCAGGTTTCAGGCTCAATATAATGCCGGCTGCGGGACTTGAACCCGCACTTAAAATCATCTAAAAAGCCATTTTTCGTTGATTTTACAAGGTTTCTAAGGTTCAAAATGTAATCTCGTTTTGATTACTTTGATTACTTTTATAAATGCTATTACTGATTACTTTTCGCCATCATCTTCTTATTTGCTTTTTCAAGAATATTTCTCTTTTCCTCAATTTCTGAAACATCATAGGTGTAATATTGGCTATTTACTTCTGGTGTATTTCCTATAATACTAGAAGCAACAATAGAAGATGTCCCATCACATCGAATAGTTGAGTTTATGGTTCGTCTATAACAATGTATACTAATACTTTTATCGACACCTGCTTGATATGCTTTGTTTCTGGCACAGTCTCCAATTTTTCTCTTATTTATATGACCATCTTTGTTCATAAAAATATAATCTCCTAAGAACCCAAATAGTTCTTCGGTGGTTTTAATCTCTTCTAACAGTCTTTCTATATCTTTCGTAATTGGAACTATCCTTGGTTTTTTGTTTTTTGAATAATTGACAATATAATATTTATTTTCAATTCTGTCATAAATTTCTTCTTTATTAATTATTATTACATTGTCTTTAATAGAGTCCCAAGTTAAAGCAGATATTTCTCCGACTCTCATACCTGTGTACATTGCTAATTCTACAGCATAAGGCACTATATAATCAGGTTTTTGTTTGTAGTCACTTCTTAATTTTTTGACTACTTTTGCCACTTCAATTTGATTTGCAATTCGATCTTCTGTATTATAAATCTCATATACACAATTTCTCAAATAATAAGAAGTAGGATTTAGATATATACATGGGTTTTCGTTTATATATCTTCTAACTATGGCATGTGTAAATATACTTTTTATATAACCTATCAATGCCTTCGCTGCTTTAGGTTTAAGTTCCAATTCTTTGATGGTTTTTTGAATAAATATATCTAATCTATCGCCAGTGATTTTAGTAATATCAGCGTTTTCAATCCATGTATCTTTAAAATATCTTTTATAATCCGTATCATATTTGGACAAGGTATTATTAGAAACTACTTCCGATTTAAGTTTTTTATAAGACGAGAAACAGTCTTTGAATGTGATTACTCGATTCTCACTCTCGTTCTCATAGAAGTCAAGAATAGCCTCATGTATTTTATCCAAACTTTTCTTTTTTATTAATCTTCTTCCGTTTTTCTTTGTATTATCGGATAAATATGTGTACCAAAAGCCATTATCTCCTTGCCATATTTTGTATTTGTGCTGTGATATTATATCATTAATTTTACTCATATATAATTGTTCTTGCACATCTGATATATTGATTATACCTTTATCTATAGCTTGTTGCAATATACTATTCATATTGTCATTTATATATATCACCTCTTTAAACAGGGGATAAATTGATATAAATATCAGTTTATCCCCTGGTATAAAATTTTAGTATTACTGTTTACCTGTCGATCCAATACCTCCTCTATCAGTATCATCAAGATGTTCAACTTCAACAAATTCTATCTCTGGCTGAACCTTCTGAATCTCAAACTGACAAATCCTATCGTTTTTATGAATAACTGTGTCTCTCATAGCAATTGCTGGAAACTTCCAACAGTCATTATCTCCACTATAACTATTATCAATCTGACCTACACTGTTTGCTAAAATGATGCCAAAATTTTTATATGTACTACTTCTCGGATATACATTAGCCTTGTATCCATCAGGAAGTTTCATTCCTACACCAAGAGAAATGAGTCTAAAATCACCCTTCTTCATTTCTACTGTCTCTGCTGCACGAAGATCTATCAAATCACCTTTACTAATCTTTTCTATCTTATCTATCTCATCGTCAAAATATTTTATCTTAATTTTCTCCATTTTTTTATCTCTCCTTAAAATCTGTTACTCGCCATCCAAAAAATATTTTCATCATTACCTTCTGAAATTTATTAAAATGTTGGTCACAATATATGGTTGCCGAGTATACATTACCTATCTGTAGTTTTGAGCCGTTCTTTATCTTCCTTACGGATACATTATTTCCCCAAGGCATAGAAATAGCCGTAACTGGTGGACTTAATTTGTCTGCCACTTCATATGCTTTCTTTATAACATTTTTGTCCGTATATTCCGTACACTTCTGATTAATATCCTTTATGATAAATGGTTCTTGAACACCGATGCAAACATAATCGTTTGGCTTAGACATAAACCATCCACGCTTACAACATTTGCAATTTTTACAGATCATGTAGTTTCACCTCTCTTTAGTTTTTGATTTCGTATCTCTCTCGATTTTTCTTGTTTCGCCATATACCATATCTACATTTTGTGATGCAATAATCTTTGTACTTATTGTTAGCGAATTGGCAACCAGGACAATAAGAATTACTTAGATATTTACTTTTTTCGATTTCTTCAAAATACTCTTCTGCTCTAGCTTGTTTCTTTGTTTCTCTTCGCTTTTTATATTCAATTATTGATCGTTTTATGTTCATAAATTTTTCTCCAAATATTTAATATATCTATCCCAAAGTCCAATACAATGTATATACTCCTTACCACGTAACCCCTTTAGTTTCATATCAGCCTTAATACTATCAAGAGGTTTTCTTCTATTAGCCAAGGATTTAATGAAGTTATTTGTGGCGTGGGAAACGGTTAAAATGCGCTCTGATGGGATTTTTTCAACAATATTTTTATACTTGATTAAGTCTTCATCTGATATCTTATAATCCTTATTTTGAGGTAAATTCCTACTTGAAAATGGACTGATATTTGAACCACTTGTTCGTGGTTTCAGTAATGGGATAATTTTGCCAGAATCGGCATATTTGAATTTGAAAAGAACTTCTGAATCACTTTCTTCTATGTCATATACATTACCAAGATTTTCTTCTTGTATAGTATTGATAATATTATGTCCACGCTGAAGGCTTGGAATGTAAGCTAGTAATGTACTACCTGTGTCATGGAATATCATATTGCCGTGTTGACAGGATATATACATATCTATATCCTCATACTGACCGTTTGGCTTGCGTGGAAAATCATTTGTATTTTTATCAATAGGTACTTTCAGACGATAGATACCCTTAAACTTGTCGGTTAAGTATGACATTAATTGCCCCACTCCCTCTCTTTATCATCTGGATATCTAATGTTATCTCGGTGTGATGCTGCATTGCAGAATGCCATAAGTGTGCCACCTACGAATACGCCTACTATAAATGAGATTGTTGCTGTTATCATATTGAAACTCCTTTCAATCGCAGTATAAAATTATTTTGTCTTGAGCAAGGGATTGCTGTACATCAATAACTCTTTGATTTTTTGAGCCTCTGAATTTGAGTGTAAGATCTTTTTGCTCATCTATATATTCTCCATCTACAAGAACATCTACATTACCTACTATTTCCCAACGCTTCTTTAATATTTCTTGTAAATGTGGTGCAAAATTACTGCCAGGTAATAATCCATCTTCTGAGAATGGTCTACATTGTTCAAAGATGTATCCTGTATATAACCAAATTATTTTGTCTGGGAATCTTCTGTTAATTTCTTTAACAAGAGATAGAACTTCATCAAGATTTTGTTCAGCTAAACATTCGCCACCAAGAAATGAAACTCGTTTAATATATGGTCTGTCAATCAGTTTTATAAACTTTTCTCTTATTTCTTCTGTCCACTCTTTGCCACCATTAAAATCCCATGTCTCAGAGTTGAAACAATTTTTACAGTGGAACGGACATCCTTGAACGAAGAGGGAGACACCAACTCCCTCTCCATTGGAAATATCAAGATTGCGCATACTTGCATATCTCATACTATTCCTCCTCGATATCGTCAAGGTGTGGTACTCTATCATGAATATCACCAAGTCTACCCTGATTCCATCCATTACGTGCTGTTCCTTTATATCCGCAAGTTCTACGAGTAATATCCATAGTTCTTACATCTCTATTACCACAGTTAGGACATTCCCATACCAGCTTTCCGTCTTCATCAATAAGCTTGATTTCTTTATCCCATCCACATTTTTGACAATAATCACTCTTGGTATTCAGTTCGGCATACATATTATTGTTGTAAATAAATTTTATTACTTCAAGTACAGCAGGAATGTTGTTTTCCATGTTTGGACATTCTATATATGAAATACTTCCTCCTGGGCTTAATCTCTGGAATTTTGCTTCGATACGAAGCTTCTCGAATGCGTCAATATTTATAAATACAGGAATATGATAAGAGTTTGTAATATATGTACGATTTGTAACTCCTTTGATAACGCCAAATCTTTCTTTAAGTTTCTTTGCAAACTTTTCCGTGGTCGCCTCTAAAGGTGTGCCATACAAGCTATAATCAATGTTTTCTTCTGCTCTCCACTGGGAACATTTATCATTTAATGCTTGCATTACTTCCAGACCAAACTTCTCTCCAATCCCTTCATCACAATGATAGTGACCTGTCATATATTTTACACATTCTGCTAGACCTGCGTAGCCAAGTGACAAGGTTGAATAACCACCAAAAAGTAACTGATCAATGGATTCACCCTTTTTAAGTCTTGCAAATGCTCCATGTTGCCAAAGAATAGGTGCAACATCAGATTTCGTTCCACGTAATCTCTTGTGTCTAATTTTTAAAGCTTTATGGCACAATTCTGTACGTTCGTCAAATATTCTCCAAAACTCATCAACATCCCCACCTGATGATAACGCAATATCTGGTAATGAGACTGTTACGACACCAGTATTAAATCTTCCATAGAACTTTGGTTTATCATTTTCATCATGCCATACTGTTAAGGCACTTCTACACCCCATTACAGGATAGCAATTACCATCTTTCATTTCTTTCATAACCTTTTCCGAGATATAATCAGGGGTTAATCTCTTCATAGAACACTTGGCAGCCATCTCAGTAAGATACCAATACTTATCTCCTTCATGAATATTATCTTCCTGAAGTACATAGATAACTTTTGGGAAAGCTGGTGTGATATATACACCTTCTTCATTCTTTACACCAAGATAACTCTGACGAAGTTCTTCTTCAATTAATATGGCTAAATCGTCTTTTTCTCTCTGATTATGTGCTTCATTAAGATACATAAATAAAGTAATAAATGGTGCTTGCCCATTTGTCGTCATGAGAGTCGTGATCTGATACTGAATTGTTTGGATTCCTTTTTCAATCTCTTTCTTTAATCTTTTTTCAACAACTGTATCAAAGTCCTCTTCTAAAATTGCCCCTCTTGCACATCCCAACAAGCTAATTTCTTCATTTAACTCTTTACGGATTTTTTGTCTTGAAATGTCTACAAATGGGGCAAGATGTGCCAAAGAAATACTCTGCCCCCCATATTGACTTGAAGCAACCTGCGCTATAATCTGAGTTGCGACTGTACATGCAGTTGAGAAACTGTGTGGCTTTTCTATCATAGTCTCGCTTATTACAGTTCCGTTCTGTAACATATCCTCAAGATTGATAAGACAGCAGTTATTCATATATTGAATAAGATAGTCAAGATCATGTACATGAATTAAACCATCATCATGAGCCTGTACAATCTCAGGTGGCAAAATATATCGTCTTGAAGCATCTTTACTTACAATTCCTGCTAAATAATCTCTCTGTGTTGTATTAAGTCTTGGATTTTTATTGGAGTTCTCATTATTCCAATAATCACTTTCTCCACTTAATAATTCTGTTATTTCTGTATCAATCGTATTCTCGTTCTCTCTCTGAAATTCACGAATACTTCTATACCCCTCATATGCTTTTGCTGTTAATCTCTGCTTCTTTGAAATTAGTTTATCAAATACTATTGTCTCTATATCTGATACACTCAGCTCATCTTTGTCGGCATACTCAGTTTCAATCTCATTCGCAATATCTTCAGCAACCTTCGGCTTGATAATACCCGATCCGTTTTTCATAGCCTTTAAAATCGCAGAAGAAATCTTTGCTTTGTCAAAATCAACTTCTGAACAGTCTCTTTTAATTACCTTCAAACCTTATCTCTCCTTTTCTGTCTCTACTTTGTTTTTTTCTTCGTTATCAACTTCGTCATTGATTCTATGTAGAACTCCCAAACCTTTATAATACCTTTTATTTATAATACCTTTTAAATGAGTAACTTGATATACGATCATACTTATACCAATTGTTAAACACATACATAAAATCGAGACTAACACCATAAATATAGCTATTGTATCTGTATCCATAATTCACCTTCCTTTCACCGTTGAAACTATTCTTCAAATCTCACTTGAAAATGAAAGAAAATATATCATCGTCTGCTAATAATCCAGCCCTTTTACACATATTATTGTTCTTATTAACATTTTTCTCATCTTTACCTTTGATTTCAATCTTGTAGCCAAGAGCCTTCTCAATCTCTTCCTTGGTCATAACCTTTGGCTCAACCTTGAGCGACCACATATCTTTGTGAAAAAGATCATATAACATATCTTCAAAATCATTACTTACTCCAAAATTCTTAATCTGGAAACCATCTTTCTTACTGTAAGTGCCATATTCACACTCATAGGTCTTTCCATTCTGGTCGGCTAATCCAACCATCTGATAACAAAACATATCTTTATCCTCCTATATAATATTGCCACTGCACTCACTGAGATTCAGTGTCCAATAGTGCAATGTATCATCATAATTAGCATCAGTGGCTATCCTCTGATAACTACTAATCTTATATTCTCTGTTATCACGAGTTTTTGCTGTAATGTAACCATCAGGTCTGCTTAATAGCTCTTGCGCTAACTCATGACTTGTCATAATGCTCACTAACTAATATTTCCTCCTTGTAAAAAATCTTTTATGTCGTACCAGTTATTACATCTGACACCCTTCCAATTTTTATTCCATACATATTCATCGCCGAAACAAATATTAAACATGGCATTTGAAGTAATCAGGTTATTGTATGAATCATCAATAAATATACCGTCTTGCATATTAATATGACTCTTATCTGTATACTGCTTTAGATTTACACCTATAAAATCACAATAAGGTAAATTCTCCTTAACCCAAATTGATTTACCATACAGATTTGGACTATAACCAGCAGAAACAATAATTATCTTATAAGTTTCTTTCAGTTCATCTAATATCTCCTTCGCCCAATCCATATAAGTGATATATTTAAAAAATCTTGGTTGATTAAAATATGTATCTATATATTCAGGCTTGGCACAATTACACTCTTCAAAATTCCATGTCTCAACTTCCCACCATTTAACAGGTTTAAAATCTTTGTAATATTTAAAATCTTCATTATACATCTGACATATAGTTGCGATAGTGTTAACCACGCACCCATCGAAATCTACATAAAGTTTCCTTATATTAATCACCTCACAATCAGATCAAGTAAATCTTTGTAAAATCTGGATAATACATCTTCATTATCGGTATGTATTCTTATCTTCAATGGCTGAGATATATCTAAGCTAAATATTCCAAGTATTGATTTAGCATCAATTACATACCTATCTTTCAAGATATCTATGTCTTCCTCATAACTAAGTGCAATCTCATTTAATTTCCTTGCTTTTGCAATAGTATTTATGTCTATCACATAGGTATCATTAATCATTTCTATGCTCACTTTTAATACAACCTCACTATTTGATTTATTTCATACATCTCATCGACTGCTTTGGGCAGTTCAAATTGTGTCCCACATTTCATACATTGACACTTGTATGTCTTTTCATTTTTCTTACATTCAATTATTCGATAATTTTTATGCTTACAAAAAGTTTTAAACATTTTCTTTTGCCTCAGACATATATATATCTTCATGTTTTATGACTGTTATGATTTGTTTCATATGATTAATTGCTGTCGATATATATTGATTATTATCAACATGCCATGACTTGTCATAATCTATATTCGGATATATTTTTATAAATTCCGTCTCTTCCTTATCATAGTTTTCTTTCCAATTGTCAGAATTTGAACGACTTTTGGAACGAACGATTAATTGGTCTGAATCACAATCAATCCATATATCCACTAATCGAAGATTGGGAATGTCCTTTGTAGATTCAATTAAATCTGAAAAACCGCTTGGATTGATAATATATATATCACTGTTCATCAACTGCTCCTTAGTAGCGAATGAACAATAACCTGCTCTTTCTGTATATGCCACCATATCATCTCTATACTTATCTACATCATCGGCACTGATAAATGTATGGTCATAACTGTCTCCTATCTCACTCTGCCTTCTTGTTCTTGTCGTATATGACTTTAGAATTTTTAAGTTTAAATCTTTGGCAACTGCATTAACAATAGTTGACTTACCAGATGCGGTTCTGCCAACAATGCAAAAAACTGTATGCATTTTTTCCCTCCTTATTACCATGTAACAGCAATATCAATCTGATATGGATCACTATTAGCGAATCCACCAGTATCAACGACAATTGCAGTCCCTAAACTTGTTTCCACTAATGATCCTCGTGGGTATACATCAAGATTTGCTGCACACATAATATAATTCCCAAGCATTTTACAGCCATCTTTCCTTACCCAATATTCATCTGTATTTCCCATG
The DNA here is from genome assembly GCF_040915325.1 of Coprococcus sp. RTP21281st1_F1_RTP21281_210402. Classification (NCBI taxonomy): domain Bacteria; kingdom Bacillati; phylum Bacillota; class Clostridia; order Lachnospirales; family Lachnospiraceae; genus Coprococcus; species Coprococcus sp. RTP21281st1_F1_RTP21281_210402. The sequence continues at coordinate 19,163 of NZ_JBCPDQ010000001.1, read as the reverse complement.
CTGCGCATAATATCTATGCAACCTGACATATCAAGGTTATAATATGTCTCTCGTTGAGAACCATAATAATTAACACCGCTTGATGCAGTTAATATCGAACCATTATAAGCAGGTGTTGAATACTCTTCAGATTCAAACACAGTTTCAATAAGCTCATTTTCTTCAGAATCTGAACTTGTGTCTTGCGAGTCATCTTCTTTGTTTTCTTTCTTACTATCAGATTCAATAGCCATTACATTCTCAACAGAAGGTAGATTATTTACACGCTCAATATGACCTATATAAAAATCCACTACTTGTTGTTCTACTTTTAATCTTTCGTTTTCTTCTTTTGTTTTCGTATCTATAGTGGTTTCAAGCACTTCGATGTAGTCTGACTTGATATCTAAGGCTGTTTGTAACTCATCGCACTTATTCTTTACAGAAAGGTAATTGTAGTGCATTGCGCAAACACCCAAGTACATTACTGCCATTAACCCTATAGACACACGTTTATAGTTCAGCTTAATTTACTTCACTTCCTTTGTATTTATTTGTGCCATTTATATATTCTCTTTTTTGATTGAAAAAATTTATGAAATCATTGATATAAACTGATCTTCTGATATAATAGGAATATTTAATGATTGAGCCTTCTTGTTCTTGGATGATGTAGAATTCACATCGTTATTTATAAGATATGAAGTCTTACTTGAGATAGATCCAGATACTTTACCACCATAAGATTCTATTTCTGATTTAAGAGCATCACGGTTGGAATAATGTTCGAGTGACCCAGTTATAACAAATATCAAACCGTTTAGTAATTTATTATTTGACGTATGACAAATAGGTTCTTTGAATTCAAAAATAAATTCTTTTGATAAATCAATTATCTTTGAATCATTCTTGTTCCAATAATCTATGATAGATTGCCCTAATGTTTCACCAATACCATTAATGGCTGTAAATGAACTTTTCCCATCGACCTGTATATTGTCAACAAACACATCAAAATTATAATCACAAAATTCGGCTATGTCTTTGCTGGCTGATTTACCTACAAGTGGAATTGAAAGTGCATAAAGGAAACGCTGAAGATTAGTAATACGAGATTTCTCGATAGAATTAAGAAGTTTTTCAATTGATTTCTTACCGAAACCATCAAGAGATTCTAGTTCTTTCTTGTGATCCGACAAATGGTATATGTCCTGTATTGAATTAAGTAATCCTAGATCAATTAATTTATTTATTGATGCCTCTGAGAATCCATCAATGTTAAGTGCATCTCTTGACACCGCATGACTTAGTTTACCAAGAAGCTTACCCTTACAATTATCATTGGTACACATCAATACCTGTGAATCATTATCTTTTCTAATTTCTGTTGGTTGACCACAAATAGGACATTTATCTGGAATTTTTATATATCTTTTATTTACACTTTTTACACCTACTTCTGCCCATTTTACTTGAGGAATTATCAGGTTAGCCTTACATACTCCCATTCTTTGTCCAACCCAAGGAGTACCCATGATCTCCTTCATAACTGAAAGATTATGTAATGATGCTTTTTCAACTATTGTGTCCTCTATCTCTATAGGTTCAAAGATGGCTACAGGGGTTAATATACCCGTCTTACCCATAGTAAAATCAATCCTTTTCAGAGTTGTTTCTACTGAATTATTTGGAGCTTTCCACGCCGTTGCTCCTCTAAAATGATGAGAAGTTCGTCCCAAGGATTCACCGTACTTAAGATCATCAAACCTAAATACGACTCCATCTTGAGGCAAGTAAAGGTCATGTGCATATTTTAACATAGTATTAATCATTTTTTGACACATATCCCCAATACATATGAATATTCCCGAATGAGGAACAACATCAAATCCAAGCAGTGTTGCTTCTTTTAAAGTATCATAGAATGAATTATCATCAACATCAGGTTCTGCTCCCTCAATAACTTTCCATGCATACCAGGATAACCTTCTATCTTTCACAACTGATGTATCAAGGCTTGATAAAGTACCTGCTGTAAGATTGCGACTATTCTTAAACTCTCCGTTTTTATTAATCTCGGCAAAATCATCAAGTTTTATCAACGCTTCACCATCAATTACATAAGTTCCTTTCTTGTTAATGTGTAATGGTATATTCTTAAACTGCTTTATATGTTCAGTAATATCAGATCCAACTATACCATTTCCTCTCGATTCTGCCCTAATTAATTCTCCATCTTGATAAGTAAGCCTACAAGAAATTCCATCAAGTTTTACAGAAGCAACAAGTTCATGCTGATTACCATCTGCAAATTCCTCAATCTCTTCAACTGAATGAACCTTATCAAGAGATAACATCGGAACAGTATGTGTCACTTCGTTGATGCTGTCAAGAATTGCTGCACCAACATTCTGTGTTGGGCTATTAGACAATACTATTCCAGTCTCATCTTCCCATTCTTTAAGTTCGTCTAATAACTGATCAAACTGGCTATCACTCATAATAGGATTACCTGTATTATAATATGCATCAGACGCTTCATTCAACAATCTGACTCTTCGTGCTATATCAAACTTATCCATTATCATCTGCCTCCTCTCCACAATACTCTTTTAAATATGTAATTGCTTTATTCTCCTCAATAAAAAACGGATCTAGTTTCTTTTCATGTGCGATCCATCCAAGAAAATTCATCATGAGCTGACAATATCTCCAATCAGGAAAATATTTCTTCCATATTCTATTGAGTTCTGCCGTAAACTTATCTATTCGTGCTAGACTTCTAATTTTAATCACCTCACTTATTTCTATTTAACTTCAACATCTGGAATAACTCTTTCTGGATAGAACACTAACTGATAATGATACTTATCTGTGCTTGTCGGTTCTGTCTGTTCCATAACATAGCATGTCCAATCATTTAAGTAGATATAATCTTTATAATATGTATCTTCGCCTGTCTTGATTGTAACTACTAGCTCATTGTTGCTATTATTACTAAGGCTCATATAACCTTCAGCTTCCAACATAATAGTGTCAGTTCTTGCGTTAGTCACAGTGATCTTTCTGTACAGATTAAATTCGTCTCCATCCTTTGATAGATTATGGTTTACTATGTCTGCTGTTCTACAACCAGTTAGACTAAACACCAAACAAATCATGAGAATTATTCCAATTATTTTCTTCTTCATTTTCTATTATCCTCCCATTGAAATGAACATTTACTTGTGTACTTCATAAAACCATTCATTGTATAAATCATATCTATTTTGAATATTAAGCCAATTAATTTCCTTATTATTATCCTTTGCCCATTTAATAAAATCAGTAATCTTTCCACAACAACCAAACTCAGGGCAACCTGCACGATAAATACAATGAGGAACTAACACATCTGATTCATAAGGATGTGTCTTATGTAATTCAATTTTGAAGTCTTCTGCCAATTCAACTGCTTCTGGTGTAGCATTGCCACACAATCTTTTTCTCCAACTATCAATAAGGTTTTGCATATTAGCATAGCCATCAAAATTAACCAATGCATCTTGTGGTTTCTTACCTCGTGGAGTATCATCAACCAATCTATCATCTCTTTGTGAGCTAATAAATTTTTCAAATTTATGTCTCGACCACTCCGTACTCAACCAGTAATAAATACTTTTCCACGACCAATCAAATTCAAGTAATCTAATTGGCGAATGTTCAGATATAAGCAACTTCTTTTTAAAAGTGTCTGTTGCTTCATTCTCTGTAAAATCTTTATTATCCGTGGTTCTACAATGATTTTTTACTCTCTTCCAATCATCACCGAACCAGTTAAAAACTGTTTTCATTTTAATTCTCCTATTTTTTTAATCTATTCATAAGAAATAATGGATTCTTGTTATTTACATTTATCTAATTTTTCTTCCAACTCTTCTATTTTATCTTCTAAAATCTCAATTCGATTTTTAAGAGTATCATTTTCATCTTCTAATGAAGTAATATCACCATCTTTTTCCTCTAATTGCCATTCTAAATCCCGATATTCTTCGTCTGTATGTTCAGGAATCATCTTATCCATTTCATAAGCCAAATCTTCATTAAAATATTCTCTGATTATTTTAGAAACATCTTCCAAATCTCTAACTTCTTCCCAGTTGTCATTTATTAATACCACTTAATCACCTCTAATCTTCGCAAGAAACTGTTTCTTCTTAACCTATCTCTCATCAACCAATTCTTCTAACACACCACCAACTTCAGCAACAATAATTCCTACTGCTAGTGGAATAATCGAACCATTCACTAATGTTACAATTCCACCAATTACTCTGATTGCTGATTTCCCTAAACTAATAAATAAATGTCCTTTACTGTTCATTTCTAATTTCCTCCATAACTTCTTCTACTATGTATCCACAATTTGATTCTATAGAAGCAATCTCTTCATATTTAATATTGTATTGATTTAACTTATCAATAATTTCTTTTCTCACTTCTTTTGCTTCGTCTTCATTCTGGAATCTTCCTTCGTTCTCATAAGAATGGTGTCTTGTGAGTAGATAATTCCTATTATTATATGAATTAAATACATTCAGTACAGTCTTATTAAAGTCTTCTCCCAACACTTCGTCAGTGTTATATACGGCACTTAATATTAAAGGAGAGTCAACAATCATAACTTGTACCTTATCTTTCACACGTCCCATTTTGAATGACTGTTTACCAAAAATGTATTCCTGATGCTTAAATATCTCACCATTATTTTCATATACCTTATCCTTGGCAAATTCTGAAACATATTCAGCATTGATACCGTGTCTTTTTAATTGTGCTGTAATATCCATTGCACAGGTACTTTTACCTGATGATGGTTCACCAAACAAATTTACAACAATTGTGTCCATTTTTTGTTCTCCTTTTTTGTTATTACTCTCCTTATCTTCTACATCTCACACTTCCACCAGCATCTATATCACCTGATACGTTACCACAAGTTACAGAACCACCTGCGTCTATATCTCCTTTGACATCCCCACTGACTTCACAACTACCACCGCAATCAATACTTCCTGAATTGCCGTAAACTTCTACTGATCCACCACAATCAATTTTGTTTACATCTCCTTCGATAGTGACTTTAATATCACCACTATTACACTCTTGAATTGTTTTACCATCTACAATAACCATTCCATTGTTGATGACAACATTAGCTCCTGAACATGTGATTGTTTTACCATTAATAGTTATTCTGTTCATTTTTACCTCCTTAATTTCCACAAGAAACTGTCGTTTATTACCATTTTAAAGTTTAACTTCTCCATTTTTCCATCTCTGGATGTCATACATTTCTCTTGATTTGCTTGTCATAGTTGCTTCAATAACATTACAATCAAGTAAAACGTTCAAAGCTAATGGTAATTCGTCAATTAGAATATCTTTAGGTTTGTTTTTCATATTTAAGATTTCTTGAATTGTATATACATCAACATGCTTGTAAGTGATTTTTTGATTGTTTCTTCAAGATACTTTTTCTGAGTCTGCAATCCAACAACAATTGGGCATCCTGTTTTAGTTGCTTCCATAATAAGATGCGTTGTTTTTCCACAACCTCTTGGTACATTAAAAATTTCCATATTAATTTATTCTCCTATCTTATAATTTTTCTACAATAACTCTGTATTTATCATCTTCATTGGTTTCAAAATTGTGATATTTAATCACAAAAGAGTTTTCATCGTTATCCTCACACTTGCAGCTAGTATATGTTCTTTCTTCATCAAGAACGTCTCTTTCACTAATTCCTGCTTTTAAATCTCTAATTACTTCGTTCATCTGAATCATAGTCTTTGTTCTCCTTGTAAAATTTCATTATTCTTTCATATAACTCAAGTGAAATATTTATTTGTCCTTTCTCCCAACGACTAATTGTTGTTTTGTTACATCCAACATAAAATGCAATTAATCCCTGAGAAATTTCTTCTTCTCTACGCCATTTTCTAAATTCCTCATTTGATATTTTAGCTTCTGGAATTTCTGACCAAGCATAAACATCAGTTAATCCGTTTGTTGTACATGCATAAAAATCATGCGGTATAATATGTATCCAAAAATTTTTATCTTTAATTTTTTCGAAAAATCCATTACCGCCTATAAATTTTATTGTGCTTGGGTCATAAAAACCAACTAGCACTCCATGATTTTTGGTGTATAATAATAATTGTGTACTCGTAGGTGGATAATCTTTTTTAGATTTTAGTTCATGTATCATTTATTGTACTCACCTCATTTCTATGTACAATATATAGTTGTGTACCATTACTACCGCTACTATATATTGTATATAACTTCAAAAGAAATCCGTCTTTCCTTGGCTTTTTGAATCTCTGAAACGCCCTATTTATGGGCATTCCAAGGTTTGAGTTATTTCCAAATTCCTTGTTTTAATTTTTCTTTTACAAACTCATTCTTCATTTCATAAATATCAGTATCACATGCATTACATACTCCATAAATTTTCTTACCATCAAATTCATAATGATAACAGTTTGAGCCACAACCACACGGATTTAGTGAGTCACTAGAGTAGTAACACCAAACCTTCCCATCATCTTTGTAACATTGTGTCTTTCGTTTGTCTGTGATGGAATTAATCAACTCATTCAAATCTGTCAATTCAATATTCTCTTTTTCTAACTTGTCACAACACTCACATGCTTTATTGAATAGCTTTTTCATTTTAAAGAATAAATCAACAACCTTTTCATGTGACATCTGTCTCAAATCTTCATAACATTCCTTGTCTGAAAACATTGTTTCCACATCTCTTAAATGCTCTCTCATTACATCACAAGCAATTGCACAAGCTTCATTAACTTTCTCAATCGTTTTATCTCTGTTAGAGCCAGCATAATATTCAATTTCTGCAATCGCATCTGCTGATGTTTCAAGATCTAAAATACGAATAGCCTCTTCTATTGATATGTTCATATAATCTCCTTCATATCATAATTCTCTCTTATATAGTCACATAACTCTTGTATTGTGGTCTTGATGTGCTCATCATCCTTTAGGCAAGGATGAATATTACACATACAAGAACCTTTTGTACCATTTTCTTTGAACAGCTTCCAGTTGAATGTAATCCACAACAGAGGAATTTTAGTAAGATTTTTCGTAAATAATCGTGTTAAAATTTTCATATAACATTACTCCTTCTTTTAATTCCTATTATTGGTTGTATGATACCAGCTAACTCTAATTGTCTTATAGACTTTCTGAATACATAATCAATATTTTCTGTACTTTTAATAGTTCCATCTTCTTCAAGATGCTTATTGGGAATCCATACATTTTGATTTGTATGATTAATCACAAATCTCTTTGCTTTCATATTTTTATATTTTCTTGAAACCAAATTTAGAGGGATATTTTTATAATACTGAGTTTCATAATTCACGACTTTTACCTCCTACCATATTATTCTCTCTATCGAAGATAATTCTTTAAGAAATATTCAAAATACTCTCTGATAAATAGTCCTGAATATTGATTGTTTGGCATAAACATAACTGGAATATTATATTTAAACCAAAAGCTGTGTATTGATGCAATGAATGATTTTCGATTATACTTTGTATCATAATTTCCTGTTGCAATATCTTCATAAGAAGCGTTTTCAATCAACAGAACTTTTGTTTTAAGTGCAAGACATAATTCTTTTTCAAATCTATCACGCTCTTTTGTCAGATTACCACTTATCTCTTCAAGACTTGCTTTTCTCTCAATGACACATGAATTTGTAAAATACAAATCACGAAGTATTCCAAGCTTTTCATTAGCTGAGATCATGAATGAATAATCACCATAGCTTAAAGCTTTCTTTTTATATTTAATTTCTTTTCTATCAAAATAATCCGTAATGTGAGAATTGACTTTCTCTCTTGTGTCAACAAGGATTACAATGGAAGATATTAACTCTTCCATTTCCTTATCTGTGTACTTATATTTGTTAAATATCGTCTTCATCCTCCTCAATATCATTTTTTATTACAAATTTGCTCAACCAAAATTCAAATTTATCAGGTACTTCTTTATAAATTTTTTTACCTGTAACTGGATTTATTTCACCAGTTGGTTCTTTTTTATTCTTTTTTTCAAGGGAAATAATATATAGAATAGTACCTAGATCAAATGGATTTCGATTATACTGACTTGTCCACATTTTTACTTCTCGTGTTTTACCACTATAGATTTCAAAAAGATGGACATTTACAATAGATTTTTTAATATCAAGTTCAGAAACATAATATAGACGTTTACTTACTTTAGAATCCGAGTCACTGACAATACCAAGAACTTCTCTTTGATTATCAAGTCTTTCCTTTAAAGTTAATTCTCTACAAGGAATTTTAGAAATCAATTCCTTAATAATTTGTTCAGAGTCAAGTTTATTAAATTGTTTGGCTGTCTCATTTCCATGTTTTACAAGTATATCAAATGGAATATTATTCTTTTCAGCTTTATCTTTGGAGATCTGCTTCGCACCATTTAACAAATCATATAATCTTGTAATCTCAAGTAAAGTATTTACATCACCATATTTCTTAAAATAATTGATTCTAATGAGTTTGTTTACAATGGTCTTATTAATTGAATTTGAAAATAATGCAGTTAATACATCAGTAAATGTTTTATACTTCGACTGTCCTAATTCATAAAGGGTATCAACAACCCCTTCACCAAAGCCTTTTACACTTGACAAATTTGGATATATTAATTTATTTTCTTCATTAATTGTCACTTTTCTGTTATCTGCACCAAATTCATAATCGCCTAGTTTATATCCCCAAAATTTAATTGCTTCTTTAACAAGAGCGTCTATCTTATCCTTCTTATTCTTTTCCTGATAATGATTGATTGCTACTTCATAAAATGTTTTAGTATGATGTGCTTTGAACCATGCTTGATAGGCAGAATCTCCACCCATTGAATAGGCATGTGGAGAATTAAATGCGTAAGATCCAGAAGACTCTATTACATTCCAAACATTATGAAAATTATCTGTCTTACCGATTTCTGCTTTCCAACCTTCTATTAATCGTTCCTGTAATTCTTTTAACATTTCAGGATGTAATTTATATTTCTTTTTTGAAATATTTTTAATAACTCCATATGTTTCTGCCATTTTCAATTCCAAGAATGATAATACTTTCATAATAGATTCCTGATAAATCATGAAATGTGCAGTATCAGATAATAAATCATCAATCTTTTTCTCGCCTGTAGTATATGGCTCACGATTCAAGAATGTGCTAAGTAATGACGCAAAACCTGGTCGAATTGCTGCAATGAAACTACTTAACTCTGCTAGATTTTGCGGTTTATACTTCTTCACTCGATTAGTGGTCGCTTCTTTCTCACACTGATTAACACAGCATGTAATACCATTAGCATAAATATCCCATGTTTTTTTATCACCATCAATCATATGTCTTAGTTCATCAAATGTCGGAACTTCCATGCCAATGCTATGAAAAAATTTATATGTAAGATAAACACTATCTACAATAAGAAAATCTTCTTTTACATATCCGAATTCATCAAGATAACCACCTTCAATAGCTGCACATACTGTTCTTTTGCCAGTTGATTCAGAAACAGCACTTATTAATCCTACTTCTCTACGAATATCGCCATCAAAGATAAAATGACCACAAGCATGTACTTTTAAATTGATTGTGATCCCTTGATATTCATTACTCTGTTTGAATAACTCTGCATACTCTTCTGGGATATAATCTTCTACATGAATATCATCCTTTTCATCTTCATCTGCATATTTTAATGCCTTATTATATTCATCAAGATACTTTGAAATCTGATTCGCATCCTCTGGTTTAACTTCGTTTGCACCAGCATATAACTGCCAAGCTGCCTTTTCTTTAAGTTTTTCTATTGCCATTAATGGGTAACAGCCATGTTCCCCTAATAATTTTCTTGCTGCTTTAACAAATGGTTCTTGTGTAGCAACATTCAAATCAATATCTGGCATCTGACCAGCTAATACACGTTCCTTAGTCAAGAATCGTTCAGGATAAATAGGAATATCAGCATTGAATCTATCAACAGTTGTAAGTCCTAAAAGTTTATTTGTTATAAATGATGCAGCACTACCTCTTGAAGTAGTTGTTAAAATACCACCTTCATTTTTTATTGCGTCATCTACAATAGCCTTACTTGTTAAGAAATAATCCACAACACCAGCTTCCATAACTTGCTTTGCTTCATATCGAATACCATCGGCTTTTTCTTTTGATTTTTCTTTTTCTTTTGCGTAAGCTTTATTAAGAACATCTTTGTAAATTTTACATTTTTCTTTATAGGTTTTTCCTTTGTAAACACTCGGAATTTTAAATTTTCTATCAAGAACAATTTCTTCACATTCTGCTACAAAAACATTTGTATTCATAATTGCTCTATATATTTCTTCTCTGTTTAAAACACCTTGTTCTTCAAATCTTTTAATGACTGTTGGAGTATCAGGATAATCGAGATACCACCCCTCTTCATCTGGATAATTAATATTTTTATATTTCAGAATCTGATCACGTTTAACTGCATTTTCTTCTTTAACATAATGACTATCAAGACCACATATAATCTGAATATTATGTTCTTTTGCAATTCTTAAAATCTTTTTATTAAGTTCTTTCTGCTTATCAGTGTTGTGATACTGAACTTCTAAAAAGAAATTATCTCCGAAATATTTATGTATTTTAAGCCATATATCTTCTGCATCTTTATAATTCCAACCTGCAACACAAGCTGACGTTACAATCACATTGTCCTTTGGAATATTAAATAATAATTCCAAGTCAATACGTGGCTTATAATAATATCCATCAATATTTGCCATAGATAAAGCAAAATTAATGTCTCCACGACCTTCAGCATTTTTAGCTGCTACAATCATATGACAATTTGCTCTATCTTTTTCTTTTCTATCTTTTACCCAATATACTTCAGATGAATGTATATATTTAAGATGTTCACTCTCAGCAACTTTATATACTTGGAACTGATTGCCTTGTGAACCATGTTCGCCAGAATATAAACATTTTGTTCCAAACTCATGTACTCTATCAGCGTATGCATTAATTGATTCAGCACAATCTGGGGTAGATGTATTACTAAAATCTTTATGGCAATGATAATTTTCAAGATATAAATTTTTCACATAATCTTCTGCGGAATAAGGAAATTTAAACGTTAATGTTGGAATAATTTTTTTAACTAATTCAATATCAGAAATATCAAGCCACCTCCTTAATCTCATCACATATTGCTTTTAATACAAATTTTCTACCAAAAAATCCCGAATCAAGTGTACATACAATTTCCAACTCATCATTCATCATCGAATGATCCTCCATCTCGTCAAATGAACCATCAAAATTCCATTTGATAATTTGTAGATAATCATTTGGTTTTATTACAAGATGTTTATAGTCACTCATTTGACCGATTTCATATTCATCAATACCATCAATAAATACTTTTACAGGCTTAAAATTTGTACCAGATATTTTATCTATCTTCTTTATATTCTCTACAAGTTTGCGAGTAACATCTGAAATATTAATCTGAATATCTACATTTATAGAAGTGTCAGATTCCAATTCTGGAAGAGTTTCTTCTATATATAATGCAAACTTATCAATGTCAGATTTTTTTATAGTAATACCACTTGCTAATTCATGTCCATCTGCTTTTGCAAAACCACTGTCGTTACAAATCTGGCGAAAATCATCTACCCCAATTGCTCTCATTGAACCAGAAAATGTATCCTTAATGTCTTTTAGAACAAGAATAGGTTTTTGATACCTTTCCAATAACTTATTTCCAAGTAATCCACTAACACCATAAGGTGTATCTATATATGTAATAATCATCTTCTTGTCTACTTGAGTATCGCATTGTTTCAACACATCGGGTAATAATCTATCTACTTCTTTGTTTTGTTCTTCCTTGCATTTTTTTAATTCTTTCACGTAAGCCAAAACCTGTTTATTTTCGTCTTCCAAAAATGCTTTCATAGCAATTTCATTTTTACCCATGCGATTACTTGCATTGACAATTGGTGCAATGCTGAATGCAATAGCGGTACTATTAAACTCAAAGCCACCAACAATTTTCTTAACTGCTGGATTATATATCTTCTCTAATCCCTTAGATACAATATATCTATTCTCCATAACAGTCATATCCATCATATCTCCAACAAGACCACATGCAGCTAAATCAACAAGTTCATCTGCATAATCTGTAAGATATTGTTCATCAAGATATTTACAAAACTTCCACACAACACCTGCACCTGATAGTTGGGCATTTTCATAATTCCTCTGGGAAGATACAAGAATTACATAATCATCATATGATTCTTTCTCCTTAATTGCATGATGATCGAGTACAATTACATCTACTCCCATTTCTTTTAATAACTTATATTGAGATATATCTTTATCCAAACTATCTACAATAATAAGTAAATCAATGCCTTCAAACTGAGATAAATCTTGCCCAATCAAACCATGCATTTTACCCTCATCAATATAAGTTTTAATGTTATCAGTAGAATACCTGAAATACCTGGTCATTATTGTTCCTGATGTAATTCCATCTAAATCTGTATCAAATAAAATTCCAATACGCTCATTATTTACAATTGCTCTATCTACTCTTTGATATGCTTCGTCAATACGAAGTAATGAATCTAGGGGAAGCAAATCATCTTCTGTAGGAGTCAAAAAATGTTCAACATCATTAATTCCTCTTTGACTTAAAATCGTATCAAATACTTCATCCTCATACATTCCACGACAATCATTTAGTATTCTATAATTCGTCTTCGTCATCCTCATCTCCAATCATTGTTATTTCATTCTGCAAAATATTTTCTAAACATTCTTTTCCTAAATCAGATGGCGAAACTTTATCCTTATATCCTCGTCCAAAATAATTCCAATATCCAAGTTCTATCTCTGTGAACCTAGAATAATTCTTTATCATGTCAATGTTTCTCATAATATTCTCTAATCCATATCCTACGTCATGCAGGAAAATTATCTTTTTGGGATTTAATTCGAGTAACATTTTGACTTGTTGAATAGAAATAGATCCGCTTCCAAGAGATACACAATTTCTTATCCCATAAGAAAAGCATTGCATACAACTCTTTTCCGCTTCAAAGATGTAGATAGTATTATCTACTAAGAATTCATAATTTTGAGAATAACCAAATAATGTTTGACTCATGCTGCAAGGTACAGCATAAAAGTATTTCATCTCACCATCAGCAACATCATAATTAAATCGTTCTTTAACACCCATAAGCTGTCCATACTGATTTCTTATGGGGATAACAATGCCTTGTGACTCTACATCATATCTTATACCAAAAAAATTTTGTGAAAGAAGTGATATATTATCAGCAAGAAACTTTGTATTCCCACAATGAACATAGCAATTTAAGATGGAATCATCATATGTATTGACTTTATTTGTTCTTCGTTTTCTAATCTTCTCATAAAATCCTCCAAAAATTCCTCTATTATCAAAGAAATCATAGTAATCTGTAATACCTAATGCATGTCTTACTTCATTAAGGACATCTATGAATTCAACTTTTCTTTGTTCAATAATATATGAAAAAATATCCTTTCTGATATTTCTTGCATAATCTATAATGTACAGGTATTCATTGTTTTCAAGATTGATTACTATACTTTTCTTTGAAGATTTCTCATCTCGCCCAAATGAAATATATTTGGGACGAATTACTATGTTACAATAGCCAAAATGTTCAAGAACATCTTTTAGCTTATCTGGGTGATTTATCAGTTCTTTTTTAACATCAGCTAACATATATCACTCCATAATTTGTTATTTTATTTCACCATGTCGAGGACGGCATTGTGCCACTTCACGGAAAATGCAATGATCACCATCATATTTCAGTAAATATGCAATGCCATTATCGCTTGAATTAGCACCACTACGGCATTTCTCTGTAAAACACATTCGCCATACTGCATTAGGATCTGGTTTATATTCTTCTTCTATCCATTTATCATTAACTTTTTTGAGCCTAAACGGACGACAATAGTATTTACTTTTTTCGTCCAATTCTTCCGCATATACAGTTCGCATTAAGAATAAATTTTCCAAAATTTCCTTAATTTGCTTTGCATTACTCAAACAACTTGCATCAAGAAACAGTTTACCCTTCATGTATTCCGCTAACTGGACAGAAGCAAGCATAATCAAATTATATTTTTTTGCTAATTTATCAAGTTCTCGACTATCTCTTACAAGTGATAAGTCTTGTCTGGCAGATGAAAAATCTCCTTCTTGAATTTTGAATGTGTCATATAACACAGTATCATATCCATGTCTTAGAACATTCTCACGAATTTTCTTTTTAACCACTCTCATATCTGCATCATTGATTGAAATAAATTTGACTCTTCCTTTATAATTCTCTCTCCAAAACTTCTGAACATCCGTTAGTTGTTCTCTGCTTTCTGCATTTATATCGCCAGATGTCATTTTCTTTTTTGTAAGTTTGAAATATCTATTGCGCTTTCCAAGCAACCAGACCATGAATTTTATCTTGAATTTTTTGATATTCTCCTCATTGGAGATAATAAGAATTTTTCGATCATAATGTAGAAGTGCCATCAGAACTGTAATCCACCAAGTAGACTTACCTGCACTGGAGAAACCACCCATCATAGTAAGTGTCCCTTCAAGTAACCCCATTATCTGTCGTGATAGAAAAGGAAAACAATTCATTTCCTCCCCATTTTTATCATATCCTGCTATATCAAATGGAACACCATTCTCTTCACCATCTTTACAAGATTCAATAAATTCATCATCAAAATCTATTTCTTCCTCTTCAAGAATCTTGCTACTATATCCTGTACCATAACTGGATATACGAGCTTCATACCAATCTGTGACTTCTTCAGCAGTCATTTTTCTAAATAACTTTAGCGGAATTACTTTCTTATCTCCTATTGTTATTTCTTGCAGAAGATTAAAACCATCTTTATACATGTTTATCATAATATTCTCTCTATAAAGAATATCTATGTATGTATCAAAATTCTGAGTATTGATAATATCAATCTGGTGTTGAATTGTTTCCCAACCACCTTTATCCTCAAATTTTTCAATAACTTCTTGATTCATATTAGACAGAATAGTAATTTCATCCAGAGAATAAAATCCCTTCTTTCGTAAATTTTTCAATAACGAAAAATAAAAAAGACCATCTGCTGTAACAAAATCTTTCTGCTCAAATGTTGTGTCGTCAAGTAGAAGCATATCTTTGAAGAAACAACTAATGACATTACCCTCTATCTCAATCCTACCTTTTAATAATTGAGCAGGATACTTTTCTTTCACACCTGTAATAAATTCACTTATGTCAATCACCTACACTTTCTTCAATTTCAGATAAACTTCTACGTTTATTTCTTCTCTTATAGTTTATAATTGGCATATCTACATTCACCTCTTTGGGCTTTTCAGGTTCTTTCATCTTAAAATCAGCAATATTATTTTTTAGTATTGCAGCGAAGTATCGAATCTTTGCATATTCACTTACAAAATCTTTTTCAAGAACCTTTGTTATATACTCTTTATTCTCTATTAGATATGCCAAAATATGTTCATAAGAATATATCTCCAATAAAAGATTTATCTCTTTGAACAGTGCAGAATTTAGAACTTTATATCCAAATATCTGATTAATGCACTCATAAGTGTTATCTTTTACTTCTCTCTCGTGCAATACTTTTTGATACTCAGCTTCATTGCAATAGTAGGTGTTTTTACCACCTACTACTACTTTGAATGCTTCATTTCTATCTACCTTAGTACCGCACAGTCTGCATTTTACCAGCATGTGCTATACCTCACTAATTCATCATGTCGTAGATTCTCTTTAATCCATCCTCGTCAACATCGTTGAGTTTACCATACTCAGCAATTACATTCTTGACTGATGCCTTGAGTTCTGCATCCTTACACTCCTTATACATCTTACGGATAACAGCATCTAAATCATCTGGATATGTAGATGTCTCCTCTACTGTCGTTTCAACTGGTGTGTCAATGTCGTCAATATCATCCTCAATCGGATCTGAGTCTACCGACTTCTCTTCCTTAATTGGAGCTGTCTTCTTAGATGTAACCTTCTTTGATTCAGATGTTGTAGCATCAACACGTCCATTCTTGAGTGCGGTTTCAATAGTATCAATAAATGTCTGTCCCATATTTAACTGATCAAATGGAATATACTCAGGAATTGATAAATCCTTTAATCTACCACCTGCTTCTACAATCTCATTGCCACGGAAGTATAATCTACGCTCTGTCTCTTTAACATAACGCTTTGTACTATCACCTTCACCTTTCTCTTCGATTTCTCTGTCAATAAGTCCTGTTGCGATAATATCAAAGCAATCTGCGACTGCACTCTCATAATCAGCAATAAGAGAAGAACCTAATCTCTGAAAACCTTCTTCATCAAGAGAAGCCTTATCTTTGACAGTCTTTAACTTTGTATGACCAATCATCCAAGGCATAATTCCTGCATTATATAAGTCATTAAGGAACTTCTTTACAAGCTTTGCACACTCTTTCTCGCCATTTGTATATCCACCATAAGCAGCTTTGATTGACTTAATCTTCTTACCATTCTCAAGAATAGATAATCTGATTACCTCTGATTCTGCAATCCCGAAAAACTCTTCTGCACTATCGAAACACACCATCTCGACATTGTGTTCATTACCTTTCTCTTTAATAAGCCAATCCTTAACCTCTACTAAATCTTTCCATGTATTAGCGTGAGTAGTAAAGATATTATCAATCATATTAGTACCATGTTCCATTCCACATGATACGAGCAATCCTTTTTCTGGATCTCCAAACTTCGCATTAATCATATCTGCCCATAAGCTCGTCTTACCAAACTTACGAACACCCATAATAAATCCTGTAATCTTATTAATCTCTGTTGCTGATCTCTGTAACATAGGTTTCTTCATTAATATAATTCCTCCATATTTTTATTTAATTTTGAGAGAGGGCAAATGCCCTCATCTCTTTTAA
This sequence comes from Coprococcus sp. RTP21281st1_F1_RTP21281_210402, assembly GCF_040915325.1. Lineage (NCBI taxonomy): Bacteria > Bacillati > Bacillota > Clostridia > Lachnospirales > Lachnospiraceae > Coprococcus > Coprococcus sp. RTP21281st1_F1_RTP21281_210402. The sequence continues at coordinate 2,009 of NZ_JBCPDQ010000001.1, read as the reverse complement.
AGTTCATCATCGTCATCTTCAAATAAGTCTTCTGTTCCTTCAGGAACTTCCTCTTCGAGTGGCTTGATAATCATATCGTCCCCAGTGTAGACTGTATCCTGTCTGCCCTTAGTAAAGCCCTTTGCTGGTTTTAAGAACTGATACTCTCTAATTCTTTCACCGTATACACTTCCACCAAGTTCAGTACGAATATCATCCATAGTAATAAGACCACACTCTAAATCATCCTTCTGTTCATCAGTGAGCATATCTTCTGTAATCTCTGTCTTCTGTGCTCCATTCAGCATATTAACAACAGCCCCATATTCCTTGAATGTGTCATCATCAACCATAAATTTATGCTTAATTGACTCTGCTCTCTTCTTGGCTTTTTCATCTGCATCCTCTGAAGGAACTGGAATTGTAATTGTAACTGGCACAGGGATATTGCCCTTACGATTATTGTCATATTCCATCATGTAACCATTTACATAATATTTACCCTTCTCCTCAACACTCATATCATCTAAGCTCTCAGAGTTAAACAAAATATTGATTGTTGCTGTAGATACCTCTTCTGCGTCATCTGCCGCAAGATAAATACGATTAGGAACATAAGATTCATATACTCTCTCGTTTTTATCTGAATACTGGTATTCACCATTTCCACGAATAAAGAATTTCTTATCAGAATACTTTCCACTTTCAATTACCTTTTTGATAAAATCAATAAAATCCCACTCGGAAATAAACTCATGTCTTCTCTTATTACTCTTTTCAAGTTCGGCATTTACATCTGTTTCGCTCTCAAGACCAATCTCTTTTAACTCTTCGTCTGTAAGACTTGTACCTTCCTTAACCTTTTCAGCAGCTTTCTCAAGCTTATATCTACGACCAGGCTTCTCAAGATCAAAGATAAACTTCTTGAATTCGGCAACCTCTGCTAATTTTGGAGAAGTAAGTCTCTCTTTGAATGGAATCTTTAATGACTCTCCCTTAACCTTATTACCATCTTCATCTACACCACTCTTAGAAAATGTGTACACATCACCATGTCCATCTGCGAAAGCACCAGATGTAACAGTAAGCATATGTCTGTTGTCACCACAAGCAACATTGAACATTAACTGCTTACGAATCCAACCAGAGTCAAACTGTTTCTCCTGATAAGGATGAAACTTGTCACTCTCCTTACTAATGCTTAACTTTCCTGTCATTTCAAAATTCATTAAATGAATCCTCCTTATAATATGTAATAAAATTTTTTGATAACTATATTTGAACAGTCTTACGACTGGAACACAGAAGTTAATTTATGTAAACATCTATGTATAATCAGTGATTTTTGAGTATAAAAACCCAAGGGTATGCTGTTCTTCCACCCATACAAATGTTTTCTGCATTTATTTATTCTCTTATTTGTCACGTATTTTATATATTATTCGTGACATTTTGTTTTGGAATTTTTGAACTGAATCGTTCAAGACTGATTAGATATTATCTAAGATATTTCCTGTTACTTCATACATTTCCAAATCATTTAATTCACACCATGATTCGAAGTTATCTCTCTGAACATACCAACCAACATTCATTCCGAGAAATTCATTCTCACCATTTCCATAAGAGACTACATTATATAATTCTCCGTTTAGAATGTCGTTTTCAAAGATTAACTTACCATTCTTATCATGGCTGCCTGTACATCTACACAATGTCTTTGGATCTATTTCATATTCTCTAAACACATTTGGTAATCCCCAATCTGTCATCTCATCACAAATGATATAATGACATGTCTGAACAGGATTTCTATCATAATCTTCTTTAAAACAATATGTAGTCTCTTGTTTACTCGCATAAAATCCTGTAATCCATGTGTTAGAATTTAATAATTTTGCTTTACATAGCTGCGTATCTAAATTCTTCATTTTCCACCACTTATATTCTCTAAGTTAGCAACCACCACTTCAAGTGGTGGTTTATTATCAGCCCTCCAAAGGGCTATTGTTACTGCTCGCCCCAAAGGG